>CBIMKI010000027.1:0-17785 GCA_966244395.1 uncultured Sphingobium sp.
CCGGGCCCCGGCCGCCGAAGGTCGTCGTGCTCGACCCGCGCACCACGGAGACCGCGAAGGTCGCGGACGTGCACCTCAAGCCACGCGTGGGCACCAACCTGGCGCTCATGAACGGCCTGCTTGCCCATCTGCGCCGCGAGGGGCGATTGGACGCGGCCTATCTGGCGGCGCATGTCGACGTGCCGGCCGGCTTCTGGGATGCGCTCGATGCAGACCATGACCTGTGGACCATCGCGCGCATCTGCGATCTGCCGCCGGCCGACCTCCAGCGCTTCTACGATCTGTTCGCCGCCACGCCGCGCGTGGTGACGATGTTCAGCCAGGGCATCAACCAGTCCATTCGCGGCACCGATCAGGTCAATGCCATCGTCAACGTCCATCTCGCCACCGGGCGCATCGGCAAGCCCGGCGCCGCGCCCTTCTCCATCACCGGCCAGCCCAATGCCATGGGCGGGCGCGAAGTGGGCGGGCTTGCCTCCACGCTCGCCGCGCATCGCGGTTTCGGCGAGGCGGACATCGCCGATGTCGGCCGCTTCTGGGCCGCCGAGCGCATGGCGACGAAGCCGGGTCTCAAGGCGGTCGACATGTTCCGCGCGGTGGGGGAGGGGCGCATCAAGGCGCTCTGGATCATGGCCACCAATCCCGCAGTCTCGCTGCCCGATGCCGGCCGCGTGCGCGCCGCGCTGGCGACCTGTCCCTTCGTGGTCGTCTCGGACGTGATGGCGGATACCGACACCGGCCGCTTCGCCCATGTCCGCCTGCCCGCCGCCGCCTGGGGCGAGAAGGACGGCACCGTCACCAACAGCGAGCGCGTCGTCAGCCGCCAGCGCGCGGTGCTGCCGCTCCCCGGCGAGGCGCGGCCGGACTGGTGGATCGTCAAGGAAGTCGCCCGCCGCATGGGCTGGCGCACGGCCTTCGGCTATGAGCGCCCCGCCGAGATCTGGCGCGAGCATGCCCGCCTCACCGCCTATCGCAACGATGGCGCCCGCCTGCTCGACCTCAGGGACAAGGCCGCGATCAGCAACGCCGATTATGACGCCATGGCGCCGTTCCGCTGGGGCGGCGCGGCGTTTGCGGATGGCCGCTTCTCCACGCCGGACGGCCGGGCGCGGCTCGTCCCCGTCGCCCAGCGCGCGCCCGAAGCAGAGTTGCGCGACTGGCCCATGATGCTCAACACCGGCCGCTATCGCGACCAGTGGCACACGATGACGCGCACCGGCCTCAGCCCCAGATTGGCGCGCCACCGCGAGGAGCCGCTGGTCGAGCTGCACCCCGACGATGCCGCCGCGCTCGGCATCGAGGCCGGTGCGCTTGCCTCCGTCGCGACGCCCCAGGGCGAGAGCCTGTTCCGCGTCGCGCTCCAGCCCGGCCAGCGGCGCGGCGAGGCCTTCACGCCGATCCACTGGACCGACCGGCAATCGACCGGCGGGCGCACGGGCCTCTTGCCCCGGCCGCTCGTCGATCCGCACAGCGGCCAGCCCGGCTTCAAGATGACGCCGGCGCGCGTCGCCCCCGTCGCGGTCGACTGGCGCGGCTTCCTCATCGTCCATGGCGAGCGCGCGGCGCCCGGCTGCTTCTGGGCGACCCGCGTGGCGGTGCCCGGCGGCCTGCTGTTCGAGCTTGCCGGGCGCGGCGATCCGCGCGCGCTGGAGGCTGCCCTGCCGCGCGGCGAGCGGATCGAGGCGAGCGATCCGGCGCGCGGCACCTGGCGCGCCGCCGTGCTCCGGGACGGGCGCCTCGCCGCCGCTCTGTTCCTGACGCGCACGGGCGAACTGCCGCCCCGCGACTGGCTGATCGCCCAGCTCGATCAGCCGCAGGGTCCGCAGATCCTCGCCGGCCGGGCGCCCGGCGCGCAGGCCGATCGCGGCCCGATCGTCTGTGCCTGTTTCGACGTCGGCACGCGCACCATCGTCGCGGCGATCCGCGACCAGGGCCTCGTCGACGTCGCCGCCATCGGCGCCGCGCTCGGCGCGGGCACCAATTGCGGCTCGTGCCGGCCCGCGCTGGCCCGGCTGCTCGCCGCGCAAACCAAGGAGGCCGCCAATGGTTGAGGATTTCATGCCCGGCACTGTCTGGCTGGTCGGCGCCGGCCCCGGCGATCCGGATCTGCTCACGCGCAGGGCCGAGCGGCTGCTGCGCGCCGCCGACATCGTCTTCCACGATGCGCTGGTGGGCGCGGGCGTGCTCGATCTAGCCGCCCAGGCCGAACTGGTCAGCGTCGGCAAGCGCTCGGGCCGCCATTCCAAGGATCAAAGCACGATCGACCAGCTCATCGTCGCGGCGGCACTGGCCGGGCGCCGGGTGCTGCGCCTCAAGGGCGGCGATCCCGCCATCTTCGGCCGCGCCGCCGAGGAACTGGCCGCCTGCGCCGCTTATGGCGTGCCCGTGCATATCTGCCCCGGCATCACGGCGGCGAGCGCGGCGGCGGCGAGCGGCCTTGCCTCGCTCACCCTGCGCGGCGCGGCGCGGCAGCTCACTTTCGTGACGGCCCATGCGCGCGGCGACGAGCCGCTCGATCTCGACTGGGGCAGGCTCGCCGCCCATGACGCGACCCTCGCCATCTACATGGGCCGCGCCGCCGCGCCGATGATCGCCCGCAATCTCATCGCCGCCGGGCGCGATCCGGCCACGCCGGTCATGGTCGCCGTCAATGTCTCGCGCCCGGACGAGCGGCTGCTGCGCGGCCGGCTGGATGCGCTCGCCTTTCTCGTGCGCACCATCGGCCGCGACGACCCGACGCTGCTGCTGATCGGCGAGGCGGTTGCCGCCCAGGCGCCATGCCGGGCGATGGCCGCCATCGCCGCGCAGATCGGCTGAGCGCTCAGCGATTCGATCCATCGCGCGCCGGACTCGGCCCATCTCTGCCGGCTTGCCCGCTCCGGCGCCGATTCCCTAGCCGCCGGACCAGACAGGGGCTGGGATGGAGATATGACGATGGTTCGAGCGAACGGGCGACGCGCCCTTCTTTCAGCAGTGGCACCGGCCGTGCTTCTTGGCCTTGCGGCGGCGCCCGCTCATGCCGAAGGTCTGGGCGCCGAGGCCAATTACGGCCATGCCGAGGGGCGCGACGGCCCGGAGCTGGGCGGGGGCTATGCGCTCGGCTTCCAGGGCTTCAGCCTGACGCCGGGCGCGGGCGTGTTCATCCGCGATGACAAGACCAAGGTCTATGGCCGCATCGAGGCCGCTTACACCCTGCCGGCCTCGTTCACGGTCGGCGTCGGCGTGCGCCTCCAGGACGAGGCGCGGCCCTACGCCACCGTGGCTTTCCCGCTGCTGCCCAAGGTCGCGATCCGCGGCAATCTGGGCGCGCATTATTACGCCATCGGCCTCAAGGTCGGATATTGAGGCGCAGGCGGGGCGGGCGGCTTTAGCCGTCCACCGCCTCCGCCTGCGTGACCTTGACGATGCTCAGCGTGCGCTCCTGGCCTTCGCGGTCGGGCCAGCGGATCGACTGGCCTTCACGCAGGCCGATGAGGCCCGCGCCCACCGGCGTCATGATGGAGATGCGCCCGGCGGCGATGTCCGCATCGCGCGGATAGACCAGCTGGACGGTGCGCGAGGTGCCGCTCGCCTCGTCGACGAACTCGACCGTGGCATGCATGGTGACGACGTCGGCGGGGATCTGCCCGGCCTTGTAGATGCGCGCGCGGCCGATTTCCTCCAGCAGCAGCTCACTGACCTGGGGCAGGCGCTCCTCGGCGCCGATGGCGAGATTGGTCAGCGTGTCCGCTTCGCTCTCGATCATGTGGATGGGGGGGCGCTTGGTGCCCTTGCTGTTGGCCATGGATTGCTGCTTTCCGGAAAATTTGGGGGATGTGCGTGCGTCCGCGCGTCGATGCTATGTGGCTTTGCCCCGGGCTCGGGGCATGACGCGCCGGAACCCGGGGCTAGATGCCCGCGAGAAGCTGACCTGCCTGGTGGCGGAATCGGAAATCAAGGCCCCGGATGTGCATCTGGCGATGATGTCTCACACCGGCGCCCAAGTCAAACGATCCAGGTGAGGGGGTGGTGGGGCGATTTGGATGTGAGCTGCCGGGGGAAAGCCGGCATAAGAGTTTCCGTTCGCCCTGAGCGAAGTCGAAGGGCTCTGCTGAGCGGAGCGAAGCACCAGGCCTCTGCAAGCTCGGCCGGGGGCTTCGACTTCAGCTGAAAGCTGAAGTTTATCCTGAGCGCCTGCTGCAAGCAGGCAGTCGAAGGGCTCAGCCCGAACGGATAGGGCTTGCCATCTCTATTCCAAAGCCCATGATCCAGCCCTTCGTCCCCCCTCACACATCCAGCCGCGTCCAGCCCGGCCCGCGCGGATCGAGCACCGCCGCCAGGAAGTCCAGCACCGTGCGCACGCTCGGCAGCAGGCCGCGCCGCGAGGTGAAGACGAGGTGGACGATGCCCCGCCGTGCCGTCCATTCCGGCAGGATCTGCACCAGCCGTCCTTCGCCCAGTGCCTGTGCGCAGGCAGCGTCCGGCAGCAGCGCGATGCCGACACCCGCCATGGCCGCCTCGCGCAGCACGGGAAAGGCGCTCGCGGCGAGGCGCGGCTCGTGCGTGACCACCATCTCCTCGCCCGCCGGATCGATGAGCGTCCAGCGGTCGAGGCCCGGCCGGTCGCCATGGCTGAGCGTGGGATGATCGGGGATTTCGCGCGGATGCGCCGGGCCGCCATGCGCAGAGATGAAGCCGGGGCTCGCCACCAGCATCTGCGTCGAGTGGCCGAGCTGCTTCATCTGCAAGTCCGCGTCCGTATCCAGCCGCTCGCGCACGCGAATGGCAATGTCGACGCCTTCCTCGATGATGTCGACGCGGCGATTGGTGACGAGCAGTTGCACGCGCAGCAGGCCGTGGCGTTCGAGCAGGTCGGGAAGGGCGCTGGCCAGTAGCCGCTCCGTGTCGAGCGGGCAGGAGATGCGCACCAGCCCCTGCGGCTCGGCCTTGAGCCGCGCTACGGCGGCTTCGATCGCCTCGGCCTCGCTGATGGCGGCGCGGGCATGGCCATAGACGTCCAGGCCGACCTCGGTGACCTTGAAGCGGCGCGTGGAGCGCTCGACCAGCCGCACGCCCAGATCCTCCTCCAGCGCCGCCACGCGCCGGCTGATCCGGGACTTTGGAATGCCCAGTGCGCGCGCTGCGGCGGAAAAGCCGCCATGCGTCACCACGCAGACGAAGAGATGCAGGTCATTGAGGTCACGCATTCATCGTTCCATATATGAAACAATCAGTCATGAAATTGCACTCTACTGGGATATTGGATGCGAGGTTAGATCGATTGCAGCCAATTTCAAGCAGGAGCTGCCCTCATGAATCTACTCCATATCGATAGCGCCATCACGGGCGCAGGCTCGGTGTCCCGTCAGATCTCCGCCGCTCTGGTCGCGGCCGCCCGCGCGGCCAATCCGGATATCCATGTCACCTATCGCGATCTCGATGTCGATCCGGTGCCTCATCTGGGCAGCGGCGCGGTCGGCAAGCTGCGTGGCGGCGAGAGCGCGCCCGCCGGGGATGCCGACGTGGCACTCAACACCGCGCTGATCGACGAGTTCCTGGCGGCCGACATCGTGGTGATCGGTGCGCCCATGTATAATTTCAGTGTGCCGAGCCAGCTCAAGGCATGGATCGACCGCATCGCCGTCCCCGGCAAGACCTTTCGCTATACCGAGGCGGGACCGCAGGGTCTCGCGGGTGGCAAGACGGTGTTCATCGCCTCCTCGCGCGGCGGCCTTTATGCGGACGGGCCGGCGGCCGCCGTCGATTTTCAGGAGCCGTTCCTGCGGCATGTCCTGGCCTTCTTCGGCATCGACGACGTGACTTTCATTCGTGCCGAGGGCGTTGGGCTTGGCCCGGATCGCGCTCGCGAGGCCCTGGACGCCGCGCTGGCGCAGGCGCAGCAGGCCGTGGCGCCCTTCGCCCGCGCCGCCTGATCCTCACCCGCGCGGTCGGTCTGCCCCCCAGGGGCCGGCCGCGCGCAGCGCACAGGTTCCGCTATGCCGTCATTGCGAGCGACGCGGTCGCGCGGCAATCCAGGCCGCCCTCGCAATGGCGCGGTTGAGGATGAAATATGCCTTTCTCACGGGATGCGCCCGGTTTGCGGAGATGCCGGCCCAATGCCGCGAGACGTGGCCGGCGCAAGGCGGTCCGATATTGTCAATTGAAAGGATAGAAATATATTGGTCAGCAGGATCGGGACGTAGGCCGAGTCGACCGATCTTTCCCCTCGAAGCTGGAGATTGACCATGATCGGACATCAATCGGCCCTCGATCTGGAGCCCCATATCCTCACGGTGCCGGGCCTGGACGGCAGCGGCCCGCGCCACTGGCAGACGCTCTGGGAGCGTGATCTCGACGACTGTTCCCGCGCCGATCTCGGCAGCTGGCACACGCCCAATCGCAACAGCTGGGTGACGCGCCTCAACTTCGCCATTCGCGATGCCGGGCGGCCGGTCGTGCTGGTGGCGCACAGCCTGGGCTGCCTCGCCGTCGCCTGGTGGGCCGCGCTTGAGCGCCCGGCTTATGGCGATCCGGTGGTGGGCGCCCTGCTCGTCGCCCCGCCGGAAGTGGATGTGGCGCCGGTCGATCCGCGCCTCGCCGGCTTCGCGCCTGCGCCCATCCAGCCGCTGCCCTTTCCCTCCATCGTGGTGGCGAGCCGGGACGATCCCTATGTGGAGCAGCAGCGCGCGCGGCGCCTGGCGCTCTTCTGGGGCGGCCAGTTCGCGGATGCCGGCGCCATTGGCCATGTCAATGCGCAGTCGCAGATCGGCCGCTGGGATTTCGGCCTGTTCCTGCTCAGCCGCCTGACCGGCGGCACGCGCCTCCATCGTGGCGAGGCCGCGCCCATGGAGCCCTTCCTCCTCGGCCGCAGCGACGAAGGCGCCGTGCGCCGTCAGGGCCTGCCGCCGGTTGCGGACTGAGGCGGCGCTTCCGCTTGCCCCTCAAGGCGGTAAGGCGCGCGGCGGGCCTCGACGCTCCACCCGCTCCCCAAGGGGCTCCTGCAAAAGGCAGGAGTCCGGAGCGGCAAGACGCCGGGGGTTGAGTGCGAGGCCCGCAGTTGGCCTCGCGCACTTCCGGCTCGGCCGCACCGAGCGATAAACATATCTATATAGTCATCTGCCCCGCATCCTCAGGCACCGCGCCGCGCCGGATAGCGTTTGACACTGTCGAAGCCTGTCGACGCATCGCGCGCGCCGTCAGCTGATCTCGATGCAGCCGCCGTCCACATACATGTCGATGCCGGTGATGAAGCTCGCTTCGTCCGAGGCGAGGAAGAGCACCGGCCGGGCGATCTCCTCGGGCGTGCCCATGCGCTTCATCGGCACGACGCCCGCCATCAGGTCCTTCATGCCCTGCACCTGATCGGGCGTGACCCCGTCGGTGCGCGTGATGATCGGCGTGTCGGTCGGGCCGGGGCTCACCATGTTGACGCGGATGCCCTGGCCGACCAGTTCGGTCGCGAGGATGCGCGTCACCGCGCGCAGGCCCGCCTTGGCCGCGGCGTAGATGATGTTGCCGGGCACCGCCGCGAGCGAGCCGATCGAGCCGGTGATGACGATCGAGCCGCCCCGGCCGATCAGCGGCAGTGCCTTCTGGATGGCGAAGAAGCAGCCGCGCAGATTGACGTTGTGGACATGGTCCCAGTCCTCCGGCGTCACTTCGCTCGCGGGCTTGAAAGTGCCGATGCCGGCATTGACGAAAAGCACGTCGATCCGGCCATGCGCTTCCCGGATCGCGTCCAGCACCGCGTTGCCGCTGTCGATGTCGCCGATGTCCGCCACGAAGCCGCGCGCGCCGGGGATCTGCGCCACGGTCTCGTCGATGGTGGCCTGTGAGCGCCCGGTGATGAAGACCTGCGCCCCCTCCTTGCCGAAGTCGACCGCCGCCGCACGGCCGATACCGCTGTTACCGCCGATGATGAGGACCACCTTGTCCTTGAAACGCATCCTAGTCTCCTTGTCGATCCTTGGTTCGCCTTCGCCATGCGCCGTGCGCTTTGGGGGGCGTGGTGATGTTCGCCCTAGAAAGGCGAGTTTGGATTGGGCCCCTGCGTCGGCACGTCCATCGTCACGTCCCAATGCTCGATGATGAGGCCGCCTTCGATGCGGAAGATGTCCATCACCGCAAAGCCCGGATCATCGGGAAAGCGGCGGACATGATAATGGACGATGACATGGTCCTTGTCCGCGAACATGCGCTTGACGTCATGCACGGCCTGCGGCGTCGCCGCGCGGATCATGTCCAGAAAGGCCTTGAGCGCGTCGCGGCCGGGCGGGGCGAGTTGGCTGTGCTGGATGTAGCCGGGCGCGATGAAGCGATCGACCGCGGCCGAATCCATCGGGTTCAGCACCTCGCGGAACAGGCCCGCCACGAGATCCAGATTGGCTTGTTCTTCCGCCGAATAGCGCATGTGCCTCCCCTCGATAGGGCGCGCCAGCCGTTGCGCGCGCGCCGCCTGCCTTGTGCACTGCCTGTCCGCCGCGATGCAACCGTCTGCGCAGATCGCGCATTGCCCCGGCCCGGCTTTGCAGGCATCTGACCGCAATGAGCGAGACGCGCCTCCTGAAAATCAGCGAACGGACGCCGCAGAGCCTGCCCTGGTGGCAGGGGGCGGTCATCTACCAGATCTATCCGCGCAGCTTTGCCGACAGCAATGGCGACGGCGTGGGCGATCTCCCCGGCATCACCGCGCGGCTCGATCATGTCGCGCGGCTGGGCGTCGACGCCATCTGGCTCTCGCCTTTCTTCAAGTCGCCCATGCGCGACTTCGGCTATGACGTCTCGGATTATTGCGATGTCGATCCGGTCTTCGGGACGCTCGCCGATTTCGACGCGCTGATCGCCCGCGCCCATGAGCTGGGCCTGCGCGTCATCATCGATCAGGTCTATGCGCATACGTCCGACCGGCATCCCTGGTTTCAGTCGAGCCGGAGCGATCGTCATGGGCCGCATGGCGACTGGTATGTCTGGGCCGATCCCAGGCCGGACGGCTCGCCGCCCAGCAACTGGCAGAGCGTGTTCGGCGGCCCGGCCTGGACATGGGACGCGCGCCGACGCCAATATTATTTCCACAATTTCCTCAAGGAACAGCCGCAGATCAACGGGCACAGCCATGCCGTGCAGGACGCGCTGCTGGCGGCCGCGCGCTTCTGGCTGGAGCGGGGCGTGGACGGCTTCCGCCTCGATGCACTCAATTTCCTGATGCACGACCCCCGGCTGCGCAACAATCCGCCCCAGCCGCTGGGCGGCAACAGCGCACGCTCGCGGCCCTTCGACTATCAGCGCCGCCTCTACAATCAGGGCCATCGCCATGTGCCGCGCTTCATCGAGAAGATCCGCGCGCTGATGGACGAATATGACGGCCGCTTCACCGTGGCTGAGATCGGCGGGGAGGACGCGCCGCGCGAGATGCGCCTCTACACGCGCGGAGAAGGGCGGCTCAATACCAGCTACGGCTTCGATTTCCTCTATGCCGACAGGCTGACACCGCAGGTGGTGGCGCAGGCGCTCGCGCAATGGCCGGACCGCCCCGGCATGGGTTGGCCAAGCTGGGCTTTCGAGAATCACGATGCGCCGCGCGCCGTCTCGCGCTGGCTCCCCGTTGATGCGGACGATGCGACGCGGGCGCGCTTCGCCGCGATGAAGATGCTCCTGTTGCTCTGCCTGCGCGGGAACATCTTCCTCTATCAGGGCGAGGAACTGGGCCTGACGCAGGTCGACATCGCCTTCGAGGATTTGCAGGATCCCGAGGCGATTGCCAACTGGCCGCTGACGCTGAGCCGCGACGGTGCCCGCACGCCCATGCCCTGGGTCGCCGATGCGCCGCATTGCGGCTTCTCGCAAGCCAGGCCCTGGCTGCCACTTGGACCTGACCACGCGGCGAGCGCCGTGGATCGCCAGGAGGCCGATGTTGACTCGCTCCTGCATCTGACGCGCACATTGCTGACCGCGCGCAAGGCATTGCCGGCTCTGCGCTGGGGGGAAGCGCGGCTGGTCGAGGCGGGCGAAACGCGTCTGGTGTTCCGCCGCCGCTTCGGCGCGCAGCGGCTCATCTGTCTGTTCAATCTGGGCGAGGCGGCTGCCGAGTGGCCGCGCGGCATCTCCCGGAGCCTCCAGCCGATCCTGACCGTCGGCGGCGCGGGGCAGGGCCGGCTCCCGCCCTGGTCGGGCTGCGTTCTTCCCGCATCCGCCTCCTGAATGATGTTGACTTGGTCTGATCTAATTGTGAAGTGCAACTTCATATTTTGAAGTATCGGAGTGATGTGAATGCAGAGTGTGTCGGGCGCCGTAGCCTTCGTAACGGGTGGCGCGGGTGGAATTGGCCTTGGTATCGCTCGAGCATTGGCCCATGCGGGTGCGAAGGTCGCGTTTGTCGACATACAGCAGGATCTTCTTGCGCAGGCGCGCGAGACCGCGTCGCGCGAGGGCTGGGCCGAGCGCGGCCTGGCCATGCACCTCGATGTGACGGATCGGGCGGGATACAAAGCCGCGCTGGACGAGGCCGAGGCGAAGCTGGGGCCGCTTCAGATCCTCGTCAACAATGCAGGAGTCGGTATTGCCGGCCCGGTGGACGAGGCCACCCATGCCGACTGGGATTGGGGCGTGGGCGTCAACATCATCGGCGTCGCCAACGGGCTGGTCGAAGGCCTGCCGCGCATCAAGGCGCATCAGCGGGGCGGTCATATCGTCAATGTCGCCTCGGAAGGCGGCATCATGTCGGCACGGCTCACACGCGGTATCTATGCTCCGACCAAGGCGGCCGTCATTTCGCTGACCGAGCATCTGCGCGTTGAACTGGCGGAAAAGGGGCTGGACATCGGCACGACGGTGCTCTGCCCCGGCCCGGTTTCGACCAACATCTCCGAGACAGAGGCGCTGCGGCCGGCAGCATTCCAGGTCGAAAGCCCCTTCCGCCGGCGCGATCGGCCGCATGGCGCGCTGCCCGCCAATCCCACGGGCGAGAATTACTGGCTGGATCCCCTGCTCGTCGGCCAGTGGACTGTGCATGGCATCGTCAACAATCGCCTCTACGTCATCACGCATCCGCAATTTCTGGACTCGGTGAAGGCGCGCCACCGGCGGATCGAGGAGGCCATGGCGCCGGGCTATCTGCCAGACTGAGCGCCGCTGTGCGCCAGCGGGACGGCGAACGGATTCAATGCCTTTTCCTCGGCACATATCGCATTATTAACGCATGATGCGTATCGCCGGCATCCATATCGTCTCATGGCAGTTTGGGCGTCGCCCGGGCCCAGGCGGCCGGAGCGCGCCTTGACGCCGCAGGCACAGAAGGCCGAATGTGGGGGAATATGCCTGATCCTGAAATGCCCGCCCTGGTAATTAGCGCATGACCGAGGGGCCGATCGCCTATTTGACGGGGGAATATCCCAAGGTCTCGCACACCTTCATCCTCCGGGAGGTGGAGAGCCTGCGCGCTCATGGCATGGCGGTGCTGACCTGCTCCATCCGCCGACCTGACGCCGCGCAGTTCCGCGGCGAGGAGGAGCGACGCGCGAGAGACGAGACATTCTATGTGCTGCAGGCCGCGCGCAATCCGCTGCATCTCCTGTGCGCGCATTTGCGCATCTTCACGCAATCGCCCGGCCGCTGGTTCGAGACGCTGGGCCTGGCCTGGCGCACGCGCTCGCAGGGCTTCAAGGCGCTACTCTGGCAACTCTTCTACTTCCTCGAAGCCGGCGTTCTCGCCGCGCATCTGCGCGCGAAGGGCGCGCGCCACCTCCACAATCATTTTGCGGATTCGAGCTGCTCGGTCGCCATGATGGCCTCGGCCCTGGCGGATATTCCCTTCAGCTTTACCGAACATGGCCCGAATATCTTCTTCGAGGCCGACCGCTGGGCCATTGGCGAGAAAGTCGCTCGCGCCCGCTTCGTGCTCGCGATCAGTCATTTCTGCCGCTCGCAGCTCATGTTCTTCTCCGATCCGGCGGATTGGGGGAAGTTCACCATCGTCCATTGCGGAGTGACGCCTTCCGCTTACGGGCAGATCCCGCGCGATCGCGTCGGCAAGCGTGTGATCTTCGTCGGCCGGCTCGATCCGGTGAAGGGCGCGCCGTTGCTGGTGGAGGCCTTCGCCCGAGTGCTTCATGAGCATCCCGACGCGCATCTGACCGTGGTGGGCGAGGGCAAGTCGCGCGCGGGTGCGGAAGCGCGCGTGCAGGCGCTCGGTATCGGCAATGCCGTCACCTTCACCGGCTTTCGCGCACAGACCGAGGTCGCCGCGCTGCTGGAGGAAGCGGATGTGCTCGTTTTGCCGTCATTTGCGGAGGGCGTGCCGGTTGTCCTCATGGAGGCCATGGCCAGCCGTATCCCGGTGATCGCCACGCGCGTTGCTGGCGTGCAGGAACTGGTGGAAGACAAGGTCTCCGGCTTCACCGTCCCGCCCGGCGACGTCGCTACGCTGGTCGAGCGCATCAACGATATCCTGGCTCGACCGGACATGGCGCGGGCCATGGGCGAGGCAGGCCGCAAGACGGTAGAACGCGATTTCGACATCGCGCGGGAAGGCGCCTGGCTCGCCGAGATCATGCGCGCTGGCGGCAGCGGAGGGCGCCTGCGGCCCGAGGACTGAAAACGGGGGTTATGCCGTCGCCGTCCGCGGCGCGGCATAAGCGTCGATCTCCGGTCCGCTCTCGTTGATCGTCACGCGGCGCATGTCGCGACGATAGCGATCCGTCAGTAGTGGCGTCGCGGCATGGAGCGCGCAGCGGTTTTCCCAGATGACGATGTCGCCCTCCCGCCACTGATGGCGGTGGATGTATCTGGGCTGGGTGACGTGCGCATAGAGCATCTCGACGAATTCGTGCCCTTCTTCCTCGTCCATGCCCTCGACGCCAATGCAATGGCCGCCGACGAACAGCGCCTTGCGCCCATAGGGCATGGTTCGCACGAGGGGATGACGGACCGGCGGCATGGGCATGCGCGCGCGCATCTCATCGGTGACGTCCAGTCCCGCATATTCGCGGCCCTTCCAGAAGTCGTGGATGCCGACCAGACCATCGAGCCGCGCTTTCAGTCCCACGTCGAGATCGTCATAGGCCGCGCGCGTGTCGATAAAGAGCGTGTCGCCGCCGGCCTTGCTCGGCGGACAGGCGACACCGCGCAGCATCGACCATTTGCTCGGCAGCGGGTTGAAGCTGCTGTCGGCATGAAAGCGCTCGGCGCCCTTGGCGATGTTGCGATTGGCTGGCGTGAGCGGCAGAATGTTGCCGTCCTTGTCGAGATTGCCCGCGAAGAAGAGTTCGGGCGCCATCCGGCCGTTGCGCGGACGGGTCGCATAGCCGGGCGGTAGCTCCAGCGGGCCGAAGAGCCGGCCGAAGCGGATATGCGCTTCGTCGCTTATCGGTCCCTGCCGCACCACGCAGACCGCGTGGATCTCCATTGCAGCCTCGACCGTCTCGCGCAGTTGCTCGGTAGGTTCGGCCACAAGGTCGGCGCCGACGATCTCGCCGAAGAAGAGTGGATGGAGTTGATTGACGGCGATGGTCATGAGGCATGCTCCTAGAGCAGCGAGGATCGCACTGGTGCCCGCAGCGCGCAAGCGATGATGCGGACAAAGTCAAGGATCGCGCCCCGGCCCGCCCCTTTTGCGCTTGCGCCCTTTGGCGGGGGCGGCATAGCATCGGCGAGCGAGTCCGGTCGGCCCTGCTGGCGTCGGGCAGTTTTTATGGAATGAGGCGTGCCCCTGTTCGTGGCGGCGCTGCCGGATCTTGAGGAGAGAGAGCGTGGCTGGTTTCAACCCCGAAGGCGTGCATGTGAAGCATCCGGGCCAGGTCTGGATCGGCGGACAGTGGCGCGACGCGCATAGCGGCCGCTTTATCGAACTGGTCTCGCCCAATACCGAGCAGGTCGTGGGCGCGGTGGCGGAAGCCGACGAGCAGGACATGGACGCCGCCGTTGCCGCCGCGCGCGAGGCCTTCGATCATGGCCCCTGGCCGCGCATGAGCGTCGCCGAGCGCAACGAGATCATGAAGAAGATCAGTGCGCATCTGAAGACCCGCGACACCGAGCTGGCCAAGGCCTGGACCGCGCAGATGGGCGGCCTGGCGAGCTTCGCGCCGGGCATGGTGGCGGGCGCGCTCATCCAGTTCGACCAGACCCGCGAGGTCGGCGCCAATTTCCAATATGTGCAGGAGCGCGAGACGCCCGCCGCCGCAGTCGCCTATGTCGTCCATGAGCCGGTCGGCGTCGTCGCCTCCATCGCGCCGTGGAACGGGCCGTTCGGCATCATGGCCTCCAAGGTCGCCAATGCGCTCATCACCGGCTGCACGGTGGTCATGAAGCCGAGCCCGGAGACGCCGCTCGAAGCCTATATCATTGCCGAGGCCTGCGAGGCGGCAGGCGTGCCGGCGGGCGTCGTCAATCTGGTCTGCGGCCATCGCGAGGCGAGCGACCATCTGGTCTGCAATGCGGGCGTGGACAAGGTGAGCTTTACCGGCTCGACCGTGGCGGGCAAGCGCATCGCCTCGGTCTGCGGCTCGCGCATCGCGCGCTACACGCTGGAACTGGGCGGCAAGTCGGCCGCGATCGTGCGCGACGATTTTTCCGCGCAGGAGACCGCCAAGCTGATGACGGGCACGCTGATGCTGCTCTCCGGCCAGGTCTGCGCGATGCTCAGCCGCCTCATCGTGCCGCGCGCGCGGCAGGACGAGATCGCCGACGCTATCGCCGCCGAGATGGCGCAGGTGAAGATCGGCTATTCGGACGATCCGACGACGGTGCTCGGCCCGCTCGCCATGAAGCGCCAGCTCGAGCGTGTGGAAAGCTATATCGAGGAAGGCAAGAAGACTGCCGATCTCGTCTATGGCGGCAATCGCCCGAGCCACCTCAACCAGGGCTATTTCATCGAGCCGACGCTCTTCAAGAATGTCGATAACAAGAGCCGGATCGCCCAGGAGGAAATCTTCGGCCCTGTGCTCTCGATCATTCCGGTGGAGGACGAGGAAGACGCGATCCGCGTGGCGAACGAGAGCAACTACGGCCTTTCCGGCGCGGTGCTCACCAAGGACGCGCAGGCCGCCTTCGACGTCGCGCGGCGCATCCGCACCGGTGGCATCGCGCAGAACGGCCTCAAGGTCGACTGGGGCCTGCCCTTCGGCGGCTACAAGCAGTCGGGCGTCGGCCGCGAGGGCGGCGTGGATGGGCTGCTGGCCTATCTGGAGGTCAAGACCATGTATATGGACGCGCCGGTCCGGGCCGCCTGACTTGGCCGGCATGGACCGCGCGGCGCTCTACGGGGCGCTGGAGGCCTATCTGGCGGCGCTGGGGCGCAAGGACCCCGGCGCCGTCGATTGGGCGCCCGATCCCTTCATCACCGAGAACAATGTGCGCCTCGCGCCCGATGACGGGCTGTGGGGCACGATCGAGCGGCTGGGCGACTATCGGCTCATGTTCGCGGACGAGAAGACGCGGCAGGTCGGCTATTTCGGCACCGTGATCGAGCCGATGGACGAGAGCGCCTATACGGTGCGGCTGGGGCTGGACGAGGCGGGGCGCGTCGCGGAGGTGGAGACAGTGGTGGTGCGGCAGGTGGATTCATCGCCGCGCTTCGACAATCAGAAATTCTACGACAAGCCGATCCTCAATGCGGGCGTGGAGGCGCCGGTCTCGCGCGCGGAGATGATCGCGCTGTCGGACGGCTATTTCGCGACGCTCCAGCTCAATGACGGGACGATCCGCACCAAGTTCCACCCCGACTGCAACCGGGTGGAAAATGGCGTGCAGACCACCAACAATCCCGATTTCTTCGTGCCGGTCGCGGCGCTCGGCTGCGAGGCGCAGTTTCGCCTCGGCAACTATCGCTACGACGACCGGCTGCGCGGGCGGCGCTTCCCGCTGGTGGACGAAGAGCGCGGGCTGGTGATGGCCTTCGGCTTCATCGACCATACCGGCCGGCTGGACGACTATGAGCTGACCGATGGGACCAAGGTGAAGAGCCACATCAGGCGGCCGCACACATTCTATCTGGGCGAGCTGTTCAAGATCGACCATGGCATGATCTGCCAGATCGAGGCGAACTTCATCACCGTGCCCTATCACATGCCGAGCCCCTGGGACGGGCGGTGAGAGAGGTTTTCCTGTCGGCCTGCCGAGGCGGGATGGACAGGGATCGACCGTATTGGAAGCGATAGTCGACGGGGCGACGAGAGAGGGTGTTCGAGGGGATGAAAAGATTGTTGGGGGCCTTCTGCCTCGCACTGGCGGTCGCGGGCTGTTCGGGGCAAGGCGGCGGCAAGGCGGACACGAGCCTCGCGGGCGACGACTGGGTCACGCCGGGCGGGGATATCGGCAAGTCCCATTATTCCACGCTCCGGGACATCAATGTTGACAATGTCAACCAGCTCGGCCTGGCCTGGCAGGCGCAGCTCGGCACCGGTCGGGGGCTGGAAGCCACGCCTGTGGTGATCGACGGGATCATGTATACCAGCGGCGTCGCGGGCCGCGTCTATGCCTATGACGCGGCGAGCGGCAAGGAACTGTGGCGCTTCGAGCCGCAGGTCGACATGCAGGTCAATCGCACGGCCTGCTGCGACATGGTAAATCGCGGCGTGGCGGTGTCGCGCGGCAAGGTGTTCGTCGTCGCATTGGACGGCTGGATGTATGCGCTGGATGCGAAGACCGGCGCGGTCGCGTGGAAGGCGGACAGCGTCGAGGACCGCGCGCGCGGCGACAATTCGACCGGCGCGCCGGAAGTGGCGGGCGACGTGGTCGTCATCGGCAATGCGGGCTCGGAATATGACGTGCGCGGCATCGTCAGTGCCTTCGACATCGCGACCGGCAAGCTCGCCTGGCGCTTCCATGTCGTGCCGCGCGACCCCAAGCTGGGGCCGCAGGAGAATGCGGCGCTGGAAGCGGCGGTCAAGACCTGGGACCCGGAGAGCCGCTGGGACGTGGGCGGCGGCGGCGCGCCGTGGGACGCGATCAACTATGATCCGCTGACCGGCCTCGTCCTCGTCGGCACCGGCAATGGCGGGCCCTATGCGACCTCGCGCCGCAGCCCCAAGGGCGGCGACAATCTCTATCTCTCCTCGATCGTCGCGCTGGACGCCAAGACCGGCGAACTCAAATGGCACTATCAGGAGACACCCGGCGACAATTGGGACTTCACGGCCACTTCGCCGATGATCCTGACCGAGCTGGAGGTGGACGGCGAGACACGGCCGGTGATCCTCCACGCGCCCAAGAACGGCTTCATGTACGTGCTCGACCGGCGCGACGGCAAGCTGCTGCGCGCCAATGCGCTGGTGCGGATGAGCTGGGCGGACGGCGTCGACATGAAGACCGGCCGCCCGAACCTGACGCCGCAGTGGAGCGACTATACGGACGGCCCCAAGATCGTCTTTCCCGCGACGCCGGGCGCGCGCAACTGGCACCCGGCCGCTTATGATCCCGAGACGGGCCTCTATTACGGCACCATCCAGGACATGGGCAATGTCGTCTACATGACGCCGGGGCAGAAGCCCTTCCAGCCCAAGATGCTGAACAACGACGCGGCCTTGCTCTTCACGCCCGATTTGCAGGCCATCGTGCCCACCCTGCCGCCGGAGATGCAGAAGGCGATCACTTCCCTGCCGCAATGGGACTGGGTGAAGCAGAACCCCGGCAGCACGGAGCTGCGCGCCATCGATCCGCTGACCGGCGAGACGAAATGGGCGCACAGGATGGGCGGCTGGCAGGACCGGGGCGGCGCGCTGGCGACGGCGGGCGACCTGGTCTTCCAGGGCAGCATCGACGGGCATTTCCGCGTGTTCGATAAGAAGAGCGGCAAGCTGCTCAAGGAGATCGACAC
>CBIMKI010000028.1:0-17661 GCA_966244395.1 uncultured Sphingobium sp.
CGAAAAGCCCGAAACCCGCGCCATTCGTCATTGCGGTTTCATGGGTGCCACCTATGTAAGCGAGGCCATCCCCGCGAGGAGCGAACCCCATGAAATACAGCTATCTCAAGCATTATATCGGCGGCCAATGGGTCGCGAGCGACGGCGGCACGCGCCATGAAGTCGTCAATCCGGCAACCGAGACGGCCTGCACCGAAGTGACGCTCGGTTCCAGGGCGGATGTCGACAAGGCCGTTAAAGCCGCCCGCGCCGCATTCGACGCCAATTACGGCACCTCCAAGGCCGATCGCGTCGCCATGCTGGAGCGTATCCAGGCCGAATATGCCAAGCGCATTCCGGACATCGCGCAGGCGATCAGCACCGAGATGGGTTGCCCCATCTCCACTTCGTCGACCGCGCAGGCCGGCTCCGGCCTGGGTCATCTGGGCGCCACCATCGCCGCGCTCCAGGGCTTCGAAGAAGAGGAATCGACCGGCAAGAACAAGGTCGTGTTCGAGCCGATCGGCGTCGTCGCACTCATCACGCCCTGGAACTGGCCGATGAACCAGATCGTCGCCAAGGTCGCCCCCGCCCTCGCCGCGGGCAATGCCGTCATCCTCAAGCCCTCGGAAGAAACCCCGGCCAGCGCCGCCATCTTTGCCGAGGTGCTCGATGCCGCCGGCGTGCCCGCCGGTCTCTTCAACCTCGTGCAGGGTGACGGGCCGACCGTTGGCCAGGCGCTGGCCGAGCATCCTGACGTCGACATGGTCAGCTTCACCGGCTCGACCCGCGCCGGCATCATTGTCGCCAAGGCGGCCGCCGACACAGTGAAGCGCGTGCATCAGGAACTGGGCGGCAAGTCGCCGTTCATTGTCTTGCCCGGCACGCCACTCGAACTCGCATTGCCCGCCGGTGCAGGCGGCGTTCTCCTCAACAGCGGCCAGAGCTGCGTCGCGCCGACGCGCTGGCTGGTGCATGAAAGCCAGTATGACGAGGCCGTCGCCAAGCTCGCCGAGATTTTTGGCGCCAAGCCAGTGGGCGACCCGCTGGCCGAAGGGCCGCACATCGGCCCGGTCGTCAACAAGAGCCAGTATGACAAGATCAACGGCCTCATCCAGAAGGGCATCGAGGAAGGCGCCACGGTCGCCATAGGCGGCACCGGCAAGCCCGAGGGCCATGAGACCGGCTATTATGTGAAGCCCACCGTGCTTGCCAATGTCACCAACGACATGACGCCGGCGCGCGAGGAAATCTTTGGCCCCGTGATCGTGGTCATCAAGTATAGCGATCTCGACGAGGCCGTGAAGATCGCCAACGACACGCCCTACGGCCTGGGCGCCTACATCGCTGGCGCCCCGCCGGTCGCCAAGACGCTGGTGCCCCGAATCCGCGCCGGCAGCGTGTTCGTGAATGCGGGCGGCCTCGACTTCAACTCGCCCTTCGGCGGCTACAAGCAGTCCGGCAACGGCCGCGAGTTCGGCAAATTCGGTCTTGAGGAATTCATGGAGAAGAAGTCGGTCATCGGCGAACTCGCCTGATCGGAACGTCAATCGAAATCATGCAGAAGGGCTCCGGAGCGATCCGGAGCCCTTTCTCGTCAGCCAGCGCCGGAGTGATGGCAGCGAGGCCATTCAGCACATCATCCACTGCGCTCCTACTGCCTGCGGCCCCCCTCAATAATCCTTCGAAACCCGCGCACCTACGCTTTGCCGCCCGATGGTTGAGACGCTGGAGAGCAAAGAGAGCCAGCGCGTGATCTGGAACTCGATGCGCGTCGCGCTGTAGCCCTGACCGTCCGTGATGAGTTCCACATAGAGGCGGCCGATATTCTTGCCCGCCGCGATCGAGGTCTTGGCTCCAGTAATGGCATCGGCCGGCAGGATGCGCAGCCGCGACAGCCCCGTCGCCTGACGGATGGCATTGATGGGATCGAGACCCGCGCCCCCGCCCTGGAAAGCCGCGACGGCAGAAGCGAGCTGGATCGCCTCGGGCGCGGAGAGCTGCGTGATCGAGGTGCCGAAAAGCAGCCGCGCGAGCAGTTCGTCCTGCGGCATGGCCGGGATGCTGCTGATGTCGATGATCGGACGCAGGCTCGTGCCGGTCACGCTGATTGTCGCATTGAGGTCGCTCACGTCCGCCACGGCGCGAATGTCGATCTGCGGATTGACCGGCGTGCTGCCCGTGAACACCAGCCGGCCCTCGCGCAGGTCGAAGCGCTTGCCCGCGAAATCGTAGCTGCCTTCGATCAATGTCGCCGTGCCGCGGAAGGCCGGGCTGGTCACGGTCCCGCCGATCTGCAGATCGGCCGACCATTCGCTCTGCATGCCCAGGCCCTCCACAGCCAGCCCACTCGGCGCGCGTGCCTTGATGTCGAGCCGCCAAGGCTCCGCCGAGCGGGTCGGCGTTACTTCATCGCCCGCCCGATTGATCTCGATGAGGCGGATCTGCGGAATTTCCGCCACGGCCTCCGCCCGGCCCAGAGTGAAGCGACTCGCGACGACATTGAGATCGCCGCTGATGACGCCCGCGCCGCTACCGGACGAGCGGATGCGCAGCGGCCCTGTGACTGTCGCGCCGACATCGTCACGGTCGAGTACGATGGCACGCTCTGTCTGGAGGGCCACGTCCATGCCGATGCCGCGCTCGCCAGAGAAGGTGAACAAAGCCGAGCCGCTGACCTTGCCCGCACCGGCCGTCTGGCCGCTCAAGTCATTGAACCGCAATTCCCCACCATTGAAGGTGCCACTCGCCGAGACGCGCCGCAATGTCATGCCGGTGACGGGACTCTGGATGCTGGCGTCGCGCGCCTGCACCGTTCCGCTGATCTGCGGATCAGCCAATGTCCCGCCAGCCCGCGCCGCGATGGTCACGCGCCCGCCGAGCGAAAGCAGCTCGATATTGGTGAGACGCCAGAGCGTGTCGGCGCTGCCGCCATAGCTGATCTGCGCCTGCAGCGGCGCCCCGTTTAGCCGCGTCATGAGCGAGCCTGGCCCCAACGGCGTCAATAGCGCCTGAGCGCGGCCGATGACGTTGCCGCCCTCGGAGATGACCGCGCGCATCGCCGCCCGCCGATCATCCAGCACGGCATTCACGCCCATGTCGATCGGCGCGGAACTGAGCGCAATGCCGGAACGCGTGAGCCCACGGACGCGCAGGCTGAGCGTGCCGTTGGGCACCCCGCCGCGCGGTAGGTCGTAGACAAGGCTGCCGTCTGCCGTGCCGCCCAGGCCCAATTCACTGTCCGCCAGGTCCAGCAGCGAGAGCGGAATACGCGAGAGCCGCGCATCGACATGCGTGCTTTCCGCACCGATGAACGCACCCAGTTGCATGCCGCCACGCCGCAACGAGAGGCGCACGGTCTCCAACCGCCAGCCATCGCCCTCCGGCCGGATGATGGCCGGACCGAGCAACCGGATTGGCTCGCGCTCGACGGTGCCGGTCAGGACGACCGCAATGCGGCTGGACATGATGTCGGCGCGGGCGGTGAGATCGAAGGCGCGACCATTATCGGCGCTGGCGGAGACGGTCGCGCGCCCCTCTCCATTGACGAGATTGGCGCTGCCGCTGAGCCGCCCGATACGCAGTGACCCATAGCGCACGCCGCGTGCCTGTACGTTCCCGTCAACGCTGATCGTGCCGTCCCGCAGCGCGAGCTTCGCCTGGATACGCCCGCGATTGATCGTGAGGCGCAGCGGCCCTGCAAAGTTCGCACCGCCCAGGTCCGCATCCAGCGCCACCTGCTGCGCCTGATCCAGTACGCTGAGGGTGATGTTGCCCGATGCAGGCCCCGTAAGTTCGAGCCTCCCCGAAAGGCCGCCTGTCACGGGCGTGATCGTGCCGCTTGCCAGCACGTCCGCGACACGGATGGCACTAAAGACAAGTTGCGCCTCACCCTCCGGCGGCATCAGCACCGATCCGGCGAGCGTGAATGGCCCAAGCGCCGACTGGCCATTGCCGGTGAGCGCATAGCCCTCCTCGGTCGGTTCGAGCAGCGCATGCACATCGGTCAGGCGCAGGCCTTGGCCAGGCCGGCGCAGCGTCAAGTCTACGCGCGGCCGGGAAATGTCGCCATCGAGCGCCAGGCTGAGCGGGCCATAATCGCGATGCTCGCCGCGACCCGTGATATGGAACGTCCCGTCCGGCGCGCGATAGCCCTCGCCCGCCAGCGTGATCGCAGGCGCGACGAGATGCAGGTCGCGCAGATCGAGCCGTCCGCCCGGCCCGAAGCCGAGGCCGGCGGTCAGGGTCGGCAGCCCGCCGCCCACCGTGCGCAGGAAGCCGTTGTCGAGTCGCTGCACAGCCGCTCGCGCCGTGCCGCTGAAGCCCAGCGATCCGCGCGGCGGCCGGGCGAGGCGCAAAATGGCCTTGAGATCGACGCGCCCAAGGCCTTTCAGTTCGAGTCCGTTGAGATCGGCATTGAGCGCGAGATCGATGCGGCCTGTGTCGGGCGTGACGGTGCCACGCAACTCACCAGCAAGGCCACTGGCGCGCAGCCGCGTCTGCTCCAGCCGCAGCGTGCCGTCAGCCAGCCGCACGAGCCCGCGCGCATTGAGATTGCGCAGGCGCCCATCGATCGCGGCATTGCCGGTCCGCAGGCTCGCGGCCGAGAGTTCGACGGGCCAGGCGCCGCCCGTGCCGCCCAGCCGCCCCTCGCCGTTCAGCCGAAGACCGGATAGCACCAGCCCCCCCTGCCTCAGCTCCGCCAAGGTGAGAAGGAAGTCCAGCTCCGCCGTATCGAACGGTCCCGACAGGCGCGCTTTGAGCACCGCGTCGCGCCCCGCCAGAGAGGGAGACACGCGCCCGAGATTGGCGGCCTGCGCCGAGACACGCAGATCGTCGAAGCGCGACCGGGCCAGATCGAGGCCGCCCTTCGCATCCAGGATCAGCCCATCAAGGCCCAGGCTCGCCTGTCCGGACAGGAGCCGTTCGTCCAAACGCAGGTCGGCGTCCAGCATCGCCATGCCCTGTCCCAGCACAGCGAGCGGGCCGACACGCGCGATCGGCCCGTGCAATACATAGCGGCCCTCACGTGCATCCACGGCGACGTTCACAAGCGTGCCACTGCGTCGGAGCGCGACCATCCGCCCGCGCCAGCGCGACCAGTCGCCATCGCCCTTGATCGCGAGCCCCACGGACTCGTCCAGGCGGGCGAGGCCCGCGATGATGCCGCCAGCGGGCGCCGTGACGAGCGCATCGATATCGAACCGGCCATCGTCGGGCCTGCTGTCGAGCGTCAACCGCACCCCATCATCGCCCGTGAGCGCACGGGCCGACAGATTGACGACGGCCCGCCGCGAACGCACGTCGATGCGTCCCCGCCCGCGCACCACTTCGGTCTTGCCGCTGATCGCCGCGCCGAGCGTCAGACGGTCGACACGCAAATCCATGAGCCGCATGTCGAAATCCGGCAGGATCGATTTGCGGGCGCCTGTGGACTTGAGCTTAGGGAGGCGCGTCAACTCCGCCGAACCCACATGAAGCCGGTCGATGTCGAGGCGATTGACCAGCCAGGCCAGCGGATACCATTGCAGCTCGGCGGCATTGATACGCGCGAACGCGCCCTCACCGTCGGCAAAATGCACGTCGCGCAGTTGCATGCGCCGGAATATGCTGCCCTGAATGTCACCGACGCGGATGCGCAGCCCCGATGCCGGCCGCATGGCTTCGATCCGCTCGATCATGAAGCGATGACCGGCCTTCGTATCTATCCAGCGGACAGCGCCAATCGCGAACGCGACCAGCAACAGGAGCAGACCAAGCAAGGCCAGGCTGAAGCGCGACCAGCGCCGCCTGGCGGGCCGTGTGAGTGCGGCATCAGCGGGCAGATCGTCCGGATCGGCCATCAGAAAGCCTGTCCAAGACTAACGTAGACGCCGATGCGGGAATCGCCCGGCTGCGGATTGATCGGCGTGCCGAGGTCGATGCGGATGGGGCCGAAGCTGCTGTAATAGCGGAAGCCGAGGCCTGCGCCGACACGCATTTCGCGCAGGCTGGGCCAAGGTTCGGGCGAGATCGTGCCGGCATCGATGAAAGGCACGATGCCGAACTGGTCCTGGCTGCCGAAGCGGAAGCGCGCCTCCAGCGACAGTTCGCCAAGGCTGCGGCCGCCGATCGGATCGTTGTTGGCGTCGCGCGGCCCGATGGCCTGATAGCTGTAGCCGCGCACGGACGCGCCCCCGCCCGCATAGAAACGGCGCGTAGGGGCGATGCGGTCGTGCGATGCGCCCACGATGGTGCCGAGGCGCGCGCGACCCGCGATGGTGATGCGATCGCCCGCCGGAGAATAGAAGCTCCCGTCGAGCTGCGCGCGCACATAGGCGAAGGCATTGCCCTGCCATGACAACTCCGGGGATAGCCGTCCGCCGAGCCGGAAGCCTTTGCGCGGGTCCAGGAGGTCGTCACTGTCGTCATAGTTGAGGCTGGTGGGCAAAGCGGCAATGCCATAAGTGCGGCGGCGCGGCGTCAGATCGGCGCCATAGAGATCACGCTCGTCGCTGACTCGCAGTTCCGCACCCAGCGACCACGTCCAGTCCTTCTGGAAGATGAGATTGGTCTGCCGCTCCAGGCTGGCGCCGATGCCCGCGGTCCGCGCCTGATAGGCCGGCTGATCGAGATTCGCGGCACTCAGCTCGATATTGAGGACACGGTCGCGCCGCCCGAAATTGGCGCGGCGCAGCGTCGCCGAGATGCTCTGCTCCTGCTCGGCCAGCACGCCGCGCAACGTGAGCCCGCCTTCGGGCGGGAAGAAGTTGCGATGCTGCCAGCTGGTCTCCAGTCGCAGGCCCTCGCCCGTGCCATAGCCAATCTCGCCCGCGATGGTACGCGGCGGGGCCTTGGCCAGCCGCAGCTCCAAATCGACAATGTCCGGGCTTTCGCCGGCCCGCGGCGTAATCGACACTTGCGAGACAAGCCCGGTCGCAACCAGCGCTCGATTGAGATCGGCAATGTCCTCCTGCTTGTAGGGATCGCCCGGCTCGAACCGGCTGATGACCGCGACATGATCGGCGTCGAACGGCGCGTCGGGATTGACGGTGACCTTGCCGATGCGGCGAAAGCCTCCTGTCTCCACCGTCATGTTGAGCGTGGCGGCGTGGCGCTCATGCTCGACGACAAGCACCGGCTCGCTCACTTCGGAAAAGGGATAGCCGCGCTCCAGGAGGCCGATGCGCAATGCATCCGTCGCGGCCTTGATCGCATCGGCATCGGCGCGATCGCCCTCCTTGACGGTGAAGAGCCTGCGCAGCTCCGCCATGTCGGGCTGGTCTTCCGGTAACCCATCGATATCGAGGACACCGATCAGATAGGGGCTGCCCGGATTGGCGGCGAGAATAGCCTGCAAGGTACGCGGCCCGTTGCCCGGCCGAAAGTCGAGCCGCGTGCGGCTGTCATAATAGCCCCGCGCGCGCAGGAGATCGTCCAGCAGGAGAATATCGGCCCGGCCGCGCCGCCTGATCTGCGCGACATTGGCCGGCTCCCCATCACCCGCATTCAGGGCGGAGAGCGTATCGAACCGGCTATGGAGCAAATCGTCCGCCGCATCGCCAAGGCCTTCGATGCGGTAGGAATAGCGCAACGGCTCGGTCGGGTCGATCGACGCCAGAAGAGTCTGGCCCTCGTCCGCCTCCGCCGGTTCAACGGTTTCCTCGCCTTGCTCGGCTTCACCCGTCGCGATCGCCTCATCGCCGGACAGCGGCTCCAGCGCGGATGCACTTTCCTCCAGCGCGACAGGCTCGGATTGGTTGAGGTCGGGCCAATCGATTCCGATGTCCGGCATTTCCGCCATCGGCTCGGGCACGGCCTCCGCCGCGCCGGCGCCGTCGGGCCGATCCTGCGCGTGGGCCGGCGCAAGGGCCAGCATGCCGACCATAAGCACCGGCACGAGGCAAAGGCTTCGTCCTCCTGGAGAAACAGCCAGCGCGACAGCGAGCCCTCGGTACATGGCCCCTGTCTAGGTGATGGTGCCGCGACCGCAAGCGGCTTTTCGCCGCCTGGCCGCGGATTTACCGCGGACGGCCTGAACTGGAGCGGAGAGAATGCCGGCCGGCGCGGCGTGCGGTCAGAGCGAGCTTTCGAGCCGACTCAGCAGATCGCGCGCAGGGCTGAGCGCTGCGTCCATGCCATGGTTGGCACGTTCGATAAGCTGGCCCTCGAGGCGCTCGACGCGATGATAGAGATCCTCGCTAATGAGGATTAGCCCTTCCATCTCCGGCGAGAGCGTCGCGCGAACCACCGGATCGGTGTCCTGCGCATCACCGAGCTGGAACTTGTCCTCGAGGCGCGCCGATTCCGGCAACTCGCCGCACAGAACGGCTCGCTGGACCAGTAGCCAGGCGATCGAGTGCATGATGCGCGTCGAAATCTTCAGCGATTCGCATGCGAAATCCAGGCGTACATGCCGATCCGTGTCGGACCGATCGGTCCTGCCCTGGAAATCGAAATAAGCGCGCGCTTCGTCTGCGAGAACGACCGCCTCGATATAGAGACCGTCGATGATCTGCTCATCGATCTGACGCACATGTGCTGCCTGAACCATGCGCCACTGCTGCCATAGTGCTGCGCGCCTGTCAGCGCAGTTAACCTTCAATTTCCTATATCGCGGTCTTTATCAGGTCCTTAGACCCATCTTGGCTTGCTTTCACGCCTGCGCGAAAACGGAGTCCAGCAGCAATGGCGGTGTTAAACGGGAGCGCCACGTTGGCGGAAGTGACAGGGAACGGCTCTTCTCTGACCATTTCCCCAGCGTTTCCACGTCCGTTCAGGCGATGATGTCGGGGATCAGGCAGTTTTCGAGAAAGCTGATCTCGTCGCGCAGCATCAGCTTGCGCTTCTTCAGACGGGCCAGTTGGAGCTGGTCTGGCTGGGGCAACTGGCCCAAGGCCTGGATCGCACAATCGAGGTCCCGATGTTCAATTCGCAAGACTTCGAGTCGTTGCTCGATTTCCTCGACTGACATCACCGACTCATATCCTTCGCCATCGCCTGCTTCTTCAATATCATCGCATCGAGCCAAGCGGCTCGCAATGTTTAGAGGATCGGCAAAAAAAGTTCATGGTTAGCGCAGATTGTTGCCGTCTAGGGCAACAGTCTGTCGACCTGCGGGCAGGATGGTTAACATCGCTGCCGGATCGGAGCCGCAGACGCTCGGCTCGTCGCAATCCGTCACGAAGGAGAGGACAAAGCCGACAAAGCATGATCTATTCGATGGTCCCACTGTCGCAATCGGCTAAGGAGGACAGAATGGATACAAGCCATGTTTCCGCACTCAATGCCAGACATGCCGGCCTTGAAGCCCGCATCCGTAGCGAAAATGCGCGACCTGCGCCCGACAGCATCCTCATCGCGACTCTCAAGAAGCAGAAGCTTCTCTTGAAGCAAGAAATCGCCCAGGCCACGGCCTGAGGCGATGATCGGATGAGCCGGGGCGCTGCGTGGGCGCCCCGAAATCCGGCCGCAATGGCATATGCCGCCGGCCCTCGCACACCGAAGGACCAGACAGCATCCGGTGCCGTCACTGACGGCGCAGGAGCAGTTGCGCCGTCATGAAACGCCCATGCGGAATGGTCTCGACCAGAACGGCGCCGAAGCCGGCAGCGCGGGCCAGCGCCAGTACAGTGTCGAGTGGATAGGCGTTCATCTGCATGAGCGGCTCGCGCCACGGCCGGCCTCGCATGAGGTTGAGCGCCGCTTGCGCGCCTGGAATGTGGCACTGCGCCCAGTAGCGGCAGCGCGAGGCCGCGCTGTCGTTGCGCTCGATGCAGAACTGGAGCGCCGCGATGCCGCCGGGGGTAACCCGATCGAGCAATTGCTGCACGATCCGCAGGCCGCGCCGGACCGGGATATGTTGAAGCACCATGCTCGTAATGACCAGATCGAAGGCGCCGCCGGCCTCACTCAAGCCATCGTCGGAGGGCGCGAAACGGCAGTTGGTAATGCCGTGCGCCTCCGCGTTGCGCCGTGCCTCCGCGAGCATGGCGGGCGCGATGTCGAGCCCCACCACCTCATCGAATAAAGCCGCGAGCGGTAATGTGAGCCGTCCGACCCCACAGCCGAAGTCCAGCGCGCGACCTCTCCCGAAGACGCCGAAGTGGCGCTCCGCAGCAGCCACTCGCTCCGCGATGGACAGGCGGCCCAGTTCGAAGAAGGCATCCTTATTGGCCCCGATCGACGTCATGCGGAAACGCGGGTCCGCCAGGACGCCGAAATAGGGCTCGGTCTCTGCCCAGCGGCACCAGTCGCGGTCGCTCTCAGCCATGGCAAATCATCGGGATGCAAGCCATCGTCATGCCAACCCGCGCCTTACGCCGCCGGTTCGCTCAATAGACCCGCTTCTTGGGCGCGATATATTCGATCTCGTCGGTTAACGTGTAATCGTGAACCGGGCGATAATCGAGCGTCACCGCACCATCCTTGCCGCCCCAGCCGTTGAACCAGCTGATCGTGTGCTTCATCCAGCTCGCGTCGTCGCGCTCGGGATAATCCTCGTGCATGTGCGCGCCGCGACTTTCCTTGCGATTGCGTGCGCTCTTGATGGTGCAGAGCGCCTGGCTCATCAGATTGTCGAGTTCGAGCGTCTCGACGAGATCGGTGTTCCAGATGAGCGAGCGGTCGGTAATGCCGATATCGCTCATGCCGGCATAGACCTTGTCCAGCTTCTCGATGCCCTCCGCCATTAGTTCGTCGGTGCGGAACACAGCGGCATGGGCCTGCATGGCGTGCTGCATCTCGAGACGGATGGCGGCCGTGGGCGTGCCACCCTTGGCATTGCGGAAATGATCGACGCGGGACAGCGCAAGCTCGGCCGCATCCGTGGGAAGCGGTTTGTGCGGCGTGTCGGGCTTGATGATGTCCGCAATGCGCTTGCCAGTCGCCCGGCCGAAGACGACGAGATCGATGAGGCTGTTCGAGCCCAGGCGATTGGCGCCGTGCACGGAAACGCACGCCGCTTCGCCCACCGCGAAGAGGCCGGGTACGACCGTATCCGGATTACCGTCCTTCAGCGTGACGACCTCGCCATGATAATTGGTGGGGATGCCGCCCATATTATAGTGGACGGTTGGCACCACCGGCAGCGGCTGGCGCGTCAGGTCCACGCCGGCGAAGATCTTGCCCGTCTCGGTGATGCCGGGCAGCCGCTCGTGCAGCACCTTGGGATCGATATGATCCAGGTGCAGATAGATATGATCCTTGTTTTTGCCGACGCCCCTGCCCTCGCGGATCTCCATGGCCATGGAGCGCGAGACGACGTCGCGGCTGGCGAGGTCCTTAGCCGATGGGGCATAGCGCTCCATGAAGCGCTCGCCCTCGCTGTTCGTCAGATAGCCTCCCTCGCCGCGTGCACCCTCGGTGATGAGCACGCCCGCGCCGTAAATGCCTGTCGGGTGGAACTGCACGAACTCGAGGTCCTGCAGCGGCAGACCCGCGCGCAGCACCATCCCGCCGCCGTCGCCGGTACAGCTATGCGCGGACGTGGCGGAGAAATAGCAGCGGCCATAGCCGCCCGTCGCCAGCACGACCGCATGACTGCGGAAGCGGTGGATCGAGCCATCCTCCATGCAGAGCGCGATGACGCCTCGGCACTGGCCATCCTCCATGATGAGATCGAGTGCGAAATATTCGATGAAGAAGTCCGCGTCATATTTGAGGCTCTGCTGGTAGAGCGCGTGCAGCATGGCGTGGCCGGTGCGGTCGGCCGCCGCGCAGGTGCGCTGCGCCGGCGGGCCGGCACCCATATTCTGCATCATGCCGCCGAAGGGACGCTGATAGATGCGCCCTTCCTCGGTGCGGCTGAATGGCACGCCGGCATGTTCCAGCTCATAGACGGCGGCCGGCGCCTCGCGGCAGAGATATTCGATGGCATCCTGGTCGCCGAGCCAATCCGATCCCTTGACGGTATCGTACATGTGCCAGGTCCAGTGGTCCGGCCCCATATTGCCCAGGCTCGCGGCGATGCCGCCCTGCGCGGCCACGGTGTGACTGCGTGTGGGGAAGAGCTTGGTGATGCAGGCGGTCTTGA
Organism: uncultured Sphingobium sp.; assembly: GCA_966244395.1. Taxonomy (GTDB): domain Bacteria; phylum Pseudomonadota; class Alphaproteobacteria; order Sphingomonadales; family Sphingomonadaceae; genus Sphingobium. The sequence continues at coordinate 11,993 of CBIMKI010000028.1, forward strand.
GGCCGCTCTCGGCAATGCCCATGGTGGCGCGCAGGCCCGATCCGCCAGCACCGACCACGACGGCGTCATAAGTGTGATCGACGATCTTATATGCGTCGGCCATCAGAAGCTGCCTCCGGCAAATGCGATTTTAGCGACACAGAAGATGCCGAGTACGGCTCCGCCGATCGCATAGAAATTGAGCGCCAGGATCGTCGCGAACTTGAGACCCTCATCATGCACATAGTCCTCGATGCAGACCTGAAGGCCAAGGCGCAGGTGATTGAAGACATTGGCGATGAAGAGGATCATCGGCACGGCGACGAGCGGCTGGGCAAGCCAGCCAGTGACAGCCCAATGTTCGAAGCTCGGCAGCATCACGAGACTGATGAAGAGCCACAGGCCGAGCAGCAGATTGCCGACCGCCGTAAAGCGTTGCACGGTCCAGTGATGTGTGCCGCCATGGGCGGCACCCATACCCCGGACCTTACCCAGATGCGATCCGCCACCCATCAGGAAGCCCTCCCCACCAGAAGCCAGACCCAGAGCGCCACCGTTATCAGCACGGCTAGAACCGTGACCGCGATGGACCCGATCCGGTTGGTCTTGAGTTCATAGCCCGCTCCCATGTCGAGCACGAAGTGGCGCAGGCCGGACAGCATATGCTGAATGAAGGCCCAGCTGAGGCCAATGAGCACGATCCGGCCAGGGATGCTGGAAGCGACATCCAGGAAGAGCTGATAGGTCGCGCCGCCTGCCGCTGCCGCATAAAGCCACCAGAGCAAGGTGAGGCCGCCTACGATCGCCATGCCGTCGCCGGTCACGCGATGCAGAATAGAGACGAGCATGTGGGGCCCCCACCGCCAGATCGTCAAATGTGGTGAAAGCGGCCTTTGCCTGGACTGGGCCATGGAGATGCGATCCTGAAACTGAATGATTGAGCGCCCCTTTAGCGCAAAGCCGCTGCACTGCAAACGCTCCGCGCACGCCGCGCACAGATATCGCGCGGTCAGGCAGAAATAACCGGCAATTAACGAACAGGGCGTAAGAGCCGCAGACAGGTGGAAGCTCCAGAATAAAGCCGGGGTAGAGGAAGAAACCGTCATGTCGGGTTTGAACAACGATAATTTACCCATGTCCGCACGCGTCCGGGAGTTCGATCCCACGGGCGAGGTGGTGCGCGTCGCGGCTTCGATCGCAGATCTCATCCACGACCGGATCGACGAGGTGGGCGATGCCGCGCTGGAGGCGTATCTGGAGCGCAATCCGGGTATCAGCTACACGGCACAGGACATCGAGGGCCTGCGCGCCGGCGCCCGTATCTATTATCGCGACCTGCTCAGCGACCTCGCCGGCGAGAAGTGGGCGGAGTCCGCGCGCAGTTTCTTGCGGGCCGCGCTCGAGGCGGGCTATTCCGTCCGCAGCCAGATCGTCGTGGTCAACAGTGCAGTCCACCGTATTCGCGCGCTGATCTGTGACACGCTGGAGGCGCCCGACGAGCGCGCCAAGCTCATGGCGGCGATGCGGACCGTGTTGCTGGTCAACGTCGAACTCATCTGCTCGGTCTATGCGGAGATCATCCGCGAGCACGATCAGTTCGGCCGCGAGCGCCAGCGTCAGCAATTCTCCGAACTCATGACCGGCCAGATCGACAAGGCCGCCACGCTTGGCGAGCGCTTGCGCGACCAGGCCCGCGAGGCCTCGACCGCGACGCGGGGCATGCTCGACAAGGCGAGCGAAGTGGCAGCCGCCGCTGAGCAGTCCGCCATCGCCATGCGCGAAGCCGCACATACCAGCTCGGGCCTCATCCGCGCCATTGAGGAAGCCCGCGCGGAAGTGGATCTCTCCGCCGAGGTCGCGGCGCGCGCCTCGACCCAGGCCGGCGAAGCCGTGACCATGTCCACCACGCTTTCCGACCACGCCCAGTCGATCGAATCGATCCTGGGCCTCATCCGGGACATTGCAGGCCAGACCAATCTGCTCGCTCTCAATGCCACCATCGAGGCCGCGCGCGCGGGCGACGCGGGCCGTGGTTTCGCGGTCGTCGCGCAGGAGGTGAAGTCGCTCGCCAGCCAGACGGCCCGCGCGACCGACGACATTGCCCACAAGATCGCCGCCATCCAGAACGCCACACGCCAGTCGGTCGAGACTAACGAGCGCATCCGCGTGACCGTCCAGGAAGTGCAGACCATGGGTATGCGCATCCGCACCGCCATGGACGCGCAGTCGCAAACCGTAACGATGATCACGGCAGCGGTGGACGAGACGGCGCTTGCCGCCGATTCCATGTCCAGCAACATTTCCGCCATCCGCCAGGATACGGAGATCGTTGCTTCCGAGATCGACGCGCTCGAAAGCGGCTTCACCGAGGTGCAGAGCCATCTCGGCGGGCTGCGGGACCGTTCGGTCAGCTTCGTCGAGGTGATCGATAATCCGGACGCGCATCGCGCCGCTGGATAAGGCAAGAAAATCGGGGCTCGCGCACGGCACAAAATGGGCTAAGGCTTCGGCGTGTCCAAGCGCCGTTCCGTCCCGCAGTCCCCGACCGCATGGCAGTATAGCCTGCCCTGCACGCGCCCCGAAGCGGAAGCGCTGCAGGATGACGATAGCGGCCTTTTCATCCTCTGGCCCAGCCCGCCGGTCATCGTCTCGAGCGAACCGGACCCCACCCGGCCGGACGAATGGCAGCTCGACATCTTCTTCGACACGGAGCCGACGCAGGCGCAGCTTGGCGTCATCCTTGACGCCATGCCCTCCTCCGATCCGTCGCTGGCGCGGCTGGAGCCCGTACCTGATACGGACTGGGTAACGCAGAGCCAGGCCGGGCTCGATCCGATCGACGCGGGCCCCTTCCATGTACGGCACGATCCGACGGAATATCCCCGGCCCGGCGCCATCGACCTGCTGGTGCCCGCGAGCCGCGCCTTCGGCACGGGCGCGCACGAGACGACGCGCGGCTGCCTGCTCATGCTGGCCGCGCTCAAGGCGAGCGGCCACCGTTTCGGAAATGTGGCAGACATCGGCACTGGCACGGGTCTGCTCGCCTTCGCGGCACGCGCGCTCTGGCCGCGCGCGCATTTCATCGCTTCCGACATCGATCCCGTCTCCATCGAGGTGACAGCCCAGAATGCGGGCATGAACCGCGTGTCGCTGGGCGAGGGGCCGGGAGAATTGCTGCTCGCGGCCGCGCCCGGCGTCGATCATCCGCTGATCGAGGGCCTCGCGCCCTATGACCTGCTGATCGCCAACATCCTTGCCGGCCCGCTGATCGAACTCGCTCCAAGCCTTGCTGCACAGCTGGCCGAGGGTGGATCGCTGATTCTCGCGGGCCTGCTCGACGTTCAGGCCGAGCGCGTCATTGCAACCTATCGCGCCCAGGGCCTGCGCCTTGCACGGCGCGTCGATCATGGCGACTGGCCCACACTCCACCTGCGCAAGCGCCGCCGCTATGGCTGGCGCCGTCCGCAGCGCTGGCGCATGGAAGAAAGCGGAATAACGGACGATTTCGGGAGCTGGTGATGCGGGGAGTATTTGTGCGTGCGGGCCTTGTGGCCCTGTGCCTGCTGAGCGCGAGCCCTGGAAGCGCGCAACCGCCTCGCATCGACAATGAGCCGGCATGGCGCGCGGAGCTGGCCACGCTCGGCATAGACCCCGCCCAGATGCGCCGGGGCGTCGACGGCAATAATCCAGACGCGCCCAATGCCGCCAATTCTGAAGAGGGGAAGGTGCGCGCTTATACCCTCCCCGCGCTCATGGGCGAGATGCCGCCCATCGACGCGCGCGGATGGGCCGAGCGGCGCGCACGGCTGGTGCAGCTTGTCGAAGACAATATCGTGGGTCGCATGCCGGACGCCGCTGCAAGCGTGCAGATCAAATGGACCGTCCTCAAGGAGGAAGCGCAGACCCTGGACGGCGTGCGCGTCAAGGTGCGCACCATGCGGGGCGCCACCGCCACGCCGGATGGGCGCGCGGGCCCCGTGATCGAGGCGGAGATCATCACGCCGGAGACGCCGACGGGCAAGATGCCGGCGGTCATCGACTACACCTTTGTCTTTCCCGCCAACTTTGCACGGCCGGCCAATGTCGCGCCGCCGCCCAGCCCGGCGGTGGCGGCCGTGAAGCGTGGCTGGGCCTATGTCGCTTATTATCCCTACAGCGTGCAGGCGGACAATGGCGCGGGCCTCAAGGACGGCATCATTGGCCTGGTCAATGGCGGGCAGGTGCGCGGCCCCACCGAATGGGGCGTGCTGCGTGCCTGGGGCTGGGGCGCAAGCCGCATCGCCGATCTGTTGCAAGCCGATCCGGGGATCGACGGCAGCCGCCTCGCGGTCGCGGGACTCTCACGCTTCGGGAAATCCACGCTCGTCGCCACCGCGTTTGATCCGCGCTTCGGCGCGGCCCTGGTCGGCTCCTCCGGCGCGGGCGGCGCCAAGCTGCTGCGCCGCAACTATGGCGAGCAGGTGGAAAATCTGGCGGCAAGCGGCCAGTTCCACTGGTTCACGCCCAATTTCATGCGCTATGCCGGCCCGCGCATCGTCGATGATATGCCGGCCGACGCGCACATGCTGATCGCGCTGGTGGCGCCCCGGCCGCTGTTCATCGGCACCGGGGTCAAGGAGCAAGGCGACGGCTGGGTCGATCCGCGCGGCAATTATCTGGCAGCGGTGGCGGCTACGCCGGCTTGGCAACTGCTTGGCAAGAGCGGCCCGACCGACCCCGCCCAGCCAGCCGTCGATGCCTCCGCCCCACGCACAACCCTGACCTGGCGCCAGCATTCGGGCGGCCACACCAATGCACCGAACTGGGAGGCCTTCCTCGATTGGGCGGATGCGATGTGGGGCCGCACGGAGCGATAGAAAGCGGGCGGACCTTACCCCGCCCCTTTCACGATCTCCGCCCAAGCCGCCTCGTCGATCACCTCGATGCCCAGTTCCGTCGCCTTCTTGAGCTTCGAACCCGCGCCCGGCCCCGCGACAATCAGGTCGGTCTGCGCGCTCACCGTGCCGGCCGCGCGAGCGCCGAGCGCCTCGGCCTGGGCCTTGGCCTCATCGCGGCTCATCGTCTCCAGCGTGCCGGTGAAGACGATGGTCTTGCCAGAGACGGCGCTGGCTCTTACCTCCACCACATAAGGCGGCGGCGAGACCTGGCCGAGCAGATCATCCCAGATGGCACGGTTATGCTCTTCATGGAAGAAGTCGCCCAGCGCCTCGACGACCACGCCGCCCACGCCCTCAATGCACGTGAGGCGCGACTTCGCGGCCTCATCGCCGGCATGGGCCGCCTGCGCGGCCTCACGCAACGCGGGAAGCGTCGTGAAGGCCTTCATGAGATCGCGCGCGGTGACGGCGCCGACATGGCGGATGCCGAGGCCAAAGAGCAGACGCGCGGCGTCCGGCTCCCTGCGCGCCCCGATGGCGGCAAGGAGATTGTCCACCGACTTCTCCTTCCAGCCGTCGCGTCCGAGCAAGGCTTGGCGATGCTCGCGGAGGCGGAAGATGTCCGCCGGCCCCCGCGTCAGCCAACCGAGATCGAAGAATTCGCGAATGGTCTTCTCGCCCAGCCCCTCGATGTCCATGGCACTGCGGCTCACGAAGTGGCGCAGGCGCTCGATCCGCTGGGCCGGGCAGATGAGGCCACCGGTGCAACGCACGTCCACCTCGCCTTCCTCGGCGACGGCCTCGCTATCGCAC
>CBIMKI010000029.1:0-17644 GCA_966244395.1 uncultured Sphingobium sp.
GGTGAGCTGGAAGGATCTGGACTTCATCCGCTCACGCTGGGACGGCGCCTTCGTCATCAAGGGCATCACCGATGTGGAAGACGCCCGCCGCGCCGCGCAGGAAGGGGCAGACGGCATCGTCGTTTCCAACCATGGCGGCCGCCAGCTCGACGGATCGATGGGCACCGCCCAGGCCCTGCCCGCCATTGCCGACGCCGTGGGGGACCAGCTCAGCGTGCTCATGGACGGGGGCGTGCGCTCTGGCCTCGACATGGTCCGCGCGCTGGCCCTGGGGGCGCGGGGCGTGCTCGTCGGCCGCCCCTGGGCCTATGCGCTGGCGGCGGGCGGCGAAGCGGGCGTCCGCGCCATGCTCGACCTGTTCGCGGCCGAGCTGCGCACCGCGATGACGCTGACGGGATGCAGCAAGGTGAGCGAGATCGGGTCTAATGTGCTGGTAAAGGACTGAGCGCTCATCAAACACCGTACTCCCGCGAAGGCAGGGACCCAGGGCGAGGATAGCGCAACAACGCCATGGGCTCCTGCCTTCGCAGGAGCCCATGTCACGTAGCGACGGCGCTCTGGCTCAGGCCGCCTTTTCCATCGCCGCCTCGTCCGCGGAGAACAGCATGGTCGCCGCCGCCGTGTTGGAGATGGGAATGTGATAGTTGCGCGAAAGCTCGGTCACATGGTCGCCCAGCGCGCCGCGCGCGGCGATCCAGTTGACGATCTCAACGCCCTGGCTGCCGGCCTGCTCGATCACGTCGACCGCGCTCAGCGCCGTCAGCGCGTCGGGGTCCGGCCCCAGATTGTCCATGCAGAAGCGGTCGTACTTCTGGTTGATGAAGCCGGCCCGCTCGCCGTCGAGCTGGTGGGAAAGCCCGCCGGTGCCATAGACGACGATGCGCTCGTCGCCCTGCCAGCTGCGCAGTGCCCTGCCGACCGCGCGGCCCAGCGCCAGGCAGCGCCTGGGGCTCGGCAGCGGATGCTGCACGGTGTTGAGGGCGATGGGCACGATCTTCACCGGCCAGGCCTCGCCACCCGGATAGGAGAGCTGGAAGGGCACGACCACGGCGTGATCGACCAGCATGGACTGGCAGGTGGTCACGTCGAACTCGTCCGCCACCAGCCCTTCGATGATGTGCCAGCTGAGGTCCGTATGCCCGGTGAAGCTGCGCTGCACAGGCAGGCCCCAGCCCTCGTCGGCATTGTTGTAGACACTGGCCGCGCCGACCGCGAAGGTGGGCATCTTGTCGAGGAAGAAGTTGAGGCCATGGTCGTTGTAGAAGACGATGGCGACGTCCGGCCGGGCCTGCTTCAGCCAGCCCTGCACGGGATCAAAACCCTTGAAGAAGGGGTTCCAATAGGCGTCGTTCTGCACGCCGCGGGCAATGGCGCCGCCAATGCCGGGAACGTGGCTGGTGAAGACGCCGCCGAGAATCTGTGCCATGGGATCAGGCCTCCTGCCTGGCTGCATCGAGCAGCATCTGCTTGAATTGCTCGACACTCATGCCGGTCTGCTGGGCGCCCAGATCCTGGACGTTGAGGCCGAAGATGCCGGCGAGCTTGGCGAGATAATAGACATTGCCGCCCGCCTCGATCATCTGGAGCACATTGCGCGCCTTCACGGCCTCGCGCTGCTCGGGCGTCAGGCCGAATTTGGCGCAATAAGCCTCCTCGTCCGCCAGGAAGGCGGCGCGATTATCGGCATTGTTGAAAGAATAGCACATCGCGTTCAGGGCATAGCCGCGCGCGGCTGCCTCCCCGTCGAAGATGGACGTGCCGGGAATGACGCGCTTGGCAGCTTGTTGTGCCGCGTCGATCGTCTGAACCGCGCTCATGGCCTCCTGTTCCTTTCCGGATTTGCAGCGAAGGAGAGCAGACAGCAAAGCGGACAAGGGCGCATTGATTTGCGTCAAGGGGCGGATGGGCGCCGACGGCCGCCCTCTTCCCGCATCGGTCGAGGTCAGGCTTCGACAGGGTAGAAGCAGGGGTACGCGGCCTTGCCCCCTTCATGGGCTGCGCGGCCGAGCAAGGAAGCGCTTACCAGAAGGAGCGGCGGTTGAGTTCGTGGCCGAAGGCGAGCAGCGTCACGCCCAGGATCGTATAGGCCGTCTCGGCCATGCCGTGACCCAGCGTCATCGCGCCCGCCATCACGCCCAGGCCGAGACTGCCGACCGCGACCGGCAGCAACAGCCCGTGGCGCAGCGCGCCGTCGCCGAGCGCGATCGCGCCCAGGATCATGGCAATGATCAGACCGGCCTCATGGAAGATCGGCGCGGCCAGCACGCCCGCCACCGAGGACAGCAGCACGACCGCAACCGCCGTCGCCACGCAATGCAGCGCGCACAGGCCCGAAAGGCCGATGGCAAGCCTGTCGAGATTCCCGAGGCGAAAGGATGCGAAAGTCGGCATGGCGTGCCCCTATCTAGACCCTTCAAGGTCAAGATACAACATAACACTGAAAATTTCGGGGCGGGGGCGACAGCTTTCCACATGGTCCGCGCGTCCGCCCGGCGATGGGTCATGCTGATGGGCGAGGGCGGACAATCTTCAGGCTCTCCGTTCGGTTCGAACGCCCGTCGATCCTGTCGACGGGTGTCGGGAATCCTGGGCGCTCTGGAGCCTTTCCCGACCGCAGTCCTCGACAAGCTCAGCGGCCACGCGGAGCTGCCCCGGCGAAGGCCGGGGACGAACGGCGTGGGATTGCCGAGCCTGGGTTGCCGAAGGGGTGTTCTTCCAGCGCGGCCCCAAGCCCCCGCCCTTGCATCCGCTCCGCGCCCGGCGCATGGGAGCGGCCATGACGCAGGCAATCGAGATCGCGCCCGCTGCGGGGGCATCGAGCGGCAGGGCGCGGCCCCGCGCCATGGCCAACTGGCTCTTCTTCGTGACCGGGCTCATCCTGCTCATGGTGGCGATCGGCGGGATCACGCGCCTCACCGAATCGGGCCTTTCCATCACCGAATGGAAGCCGGTTACCGGCACGCTGCCGCCGCTCACCGAGGCGGATTGGCAGGCCGAGTTCGACGGCTATCGCAACAGCTCGCAATATGCGCTGATGAACCAGGGCATGACCCTCGCGGCGTTCAAGCAGATCTTTTTCTGGGAATATGTGCACAGGCTGTTCGGCCGCGTGATCGGCCTCGCCTTCGCGCTGCCGCTCTTGTGGTTCGCGGTCCGGCGGGCGGTGCCGCGCGGCTATATCGGCCGGCTGGTCGTGCTCTTCGTGCTCGGCGGGGCGCAGGGCGGCGTGGGCTGGCTGATGGTGAAGAGCGGCCTCACCGACCGCACCAATGTGGAGCCGGCCATGCTCGCGGCGCATCTGGGCGTGGCGCTGCTGCTGATGGCGGCGGTGCTCTGGACCGCCTGCGACCTGCTGGACGAATCGCGCGGGCGGCGCGTGCGTGCGCGGATCACGCCCTTCGCCGCGCTGGTACTGCTGCTGCTCTTCGTCCAGATCCTGTTCGGCGCCATCGTGGCGGGCCTGCGCGCGGGCTATGTCGCCAACACCTGGCCGCTGATGAACGACCATCTGGTGCCGGAGGGCATCCAGTGGTGGGGATCGCTCTGGATGACGCTGACGAGCGACCCCTTCCTCATCCACTTCATCCACCGCTGGTGGGCGTTCGGCGCGGCCATCGCCTTGTTCCTGCTGGCGGGCCGGCTCAACCGGGCGGCCGCGCCGGGCCTCGCCTTCGCGCTCGCGGGCGTCACGCTCCTCCAGATCGCGCTCGGCATCGCCACGGTCATCACCGGCATTGCCCTCATCATCGCCGTGGGTCATCAGGTGGTGGGCGCGGCGCTGCTCGGCCTGGGCGTCGTGGCGGCGCATCGCCTCGGGCGGCGCGAAGAGAGAGGAACGGCATGAAGGACGTCGCCATCGTCTATGCGACATTCGGCAACCGCGCCGCCGCGGAGATCGCCGCCGTGCAGATGGTGGACCGGCGCCTCGCCGCCTGCGCCAACATCCAGTCGCCCTGCGTCTCCATCTATCACTGGCAGGGCGAGATGGAGCGCGCGGAGGAAACGCCGGTGCTCTTCAAGACCGGCCTCGATCGCCGCACCGCGCTGATGGCGGCGCTCACCGCCATCCACGATTATGAGCTGCCGGCCATATCGAGCTGGACCGCCACGGCCGGCAATGCCTTCGCCGACTGGGTGGAAACGGCGACGCGCGAAGGCTCCGGCGCGGGCTCGGACAACTGATAGGGTATCTTGATACCCGTCAGCAAAGGCGCACTTTTACTTGACTTGAGCGGCCCCTATGGGCATTGGCGCGGCAACGGCGGTGCCCGCATGGGCGCCGTTTTTCCATTTCGCAAGTTCCGCCGGAGCGGAGCTTGTCCAACCGGAGGTCCACAGGCCCATGGCCATCAAGACGCTCACCAAGACGACCAAGCCGGCCACGCCGGCGACCGTCGAGAAGAAGTGGCTGCTGATCGACGCGGAAGGCCTCGTCGTCGGCCGCGCCGCCTCGATCATCGCCAATATCCTGCGCGGCAAGCACAAGCCGAGCTTCACGCCCCATGTCGATTGCGGTGACAATGTCATCGTCATCAATGCGGACAAGGTGAAGTTCACCGGCAACAAGCTGGCCGACAAGGTCTATTACAAGCACACCGGCTATGCCGGCGGCATCAAGGGCATCACTGCCGGCAAGGTGCTGGAAGGCCGCTTCCCCGAGCGCGTGCTCGAAAAGGCCGTGGAGCGCATGATCCCGCGCGGCCCGCTCGGCCGTCAGCAGATGCGCAACCTGCGCATCTTCGCCGGCACCGAGCATCCGCACGAAGCCCAGAACCCCGAAGTGCTCGACATCGCCTCGCGCAACCGCAAGAACAAGGTGGGTGCCTAATGTCCGATACCGTCAACTCGCTCTCCGACCTGCAGGGCCTGACCGAAGGCGTCGAGGCGGCAGCGCCCGTCGTCACGCAGAGTGCGCCGCTGCGCCAGCAGGAGCTGGACAAGCAGGGCCGCGCTTATGCCACCGGCCGCCGCAAGGACGCCGTCGCCCGCGTCTGGGTGAAGCCCGGCACCGGCAAGATCACGGTCAACGGCCGCGATCAGGAAATCTACTTCGCGCGCCCCACGCTGCGCCTCGTCATCAACCAGCCCTTCACCGTCACGGAGCGCACGGGCCAGTATGACGTCGTCTGCACCGTCAAGGGCGGCGGCCTCTCCGGCCAGGCCGGCGCGGTCAAGCACGGCATCGCCCAGGCGCTGACCAAGTACGAGCCCGCGCTGCGCAGCGCGGTGAAGGCCGAGGGCTTCCTGACCCGCGACAGCCGCACCGTGGAGCGCAAGAAGTACGGCCGCGCCAAGGCTCGCCGCAGCTTCCAGTTCTCGAAGCGCTAAGACGCTTCAGGCACGAATTTCGGGAAAGGGGCTGTCCGCTGGGGCGGCCCCTTTTTCGTTGGTTGTGGCGTTTGTGCGGAGACCTCGCTGCATGGGCGTTTTCGAGCGACGGCGGACAATGAATCCGTTCGCGCTGAGCGAAGTCGAAGCCTGCCCTGAGCCTAGTCGAAGGGGGCCCAGCCGAGCTTGTCGAGGCCAAGTGCTTCGCCTCCGCTCAGCAGAGCCCTTCGACTTCGCTCAGGGCGAACGGTGTGAGAGTGTGGATTGTCCACTTTCACCCCAAAGCCGACATTCGGCAACCGCGCCTTGCACACCCGCCGCCCCGCGGGACTTGACGCAGCCGGCTGCAATCCTCACCTTGGGCATGCGGGCCGGGCCCCTCTGGCGATCGAAGCCGAATCGATCGTGATGTCGGACCGCATCGAGTGCGCTCGGTGCCGGTCCATTCTTGCCCTGCGCACCCCCAGCAGCACTCGGATAACGGCCCGCTGCCCGGCATGGGCGAGGGCCATCGGCAGCATTTGGAGGTTTCAAGCGTGTCTTCTGCCCATTCCATGCCCTGTCCGGTCTGTCATGTTCCGCTCGTGATGCGCGAGCGGCAGGGCGTCGAGATCGATTATTGCCCGCAGTGCCGCGGCGTCTGGCTCGACCGCGGCGAGCTTGACAAGATCATCGAGCGCAGCGCCCGCGAGACGGCGCCGCCGCCACCCGCCGCGCAGCAGCCGAGCTACCGGCCGGACCGCGCGCCGCCACCGCAAGCCCATTACGGCCATCAGGGCTATCCCAAAAGGCGCAAGTCCTTCCTGGAGGAACTGTTCGACTGAGGGTCGAGACGACCGCACCGCCGCGTGGGCGTCGCTGAGGTCAATGCGCTGCGCAACGGCCAGCAGGACCAGCAGCGCCAACGCACCATGAAGATTCGCGGGGAGCGGCAACGCATTGCCGCACGCATGGCGCGGACGGAAAGAGACGGTCCGGCGCGTGTCGCCACGCGCCGGATCGCAAGAAGCGCTCAGATCGCGCCCAGGGCCTGCATCGCCTCGGCCACGCGCACGAAGCCGGTGATGTTGGCGCCCAGCACATAATTGCCCGGCGCGCCATATTTGTCGGCGGTCTCCGCGCAGCTATCGTGGATGCGGCGCATGATGGTGGCGAGGCGCGCCTCCGTCTCCTCGAAGGTCCAGCTGTCGCGCGAGGCGTTCTGCTGCATTTCGAGCGCGGAGGTGGCGACGCCGCCGGCATTGGCCGCCTTGGCCGGGCCGAAGAGGATGCCCGCGTCCTGGAAGACCTTGATGGCCTCGGGCGTGCTGGGCATGTTCGCGCCCTCGCCCACGGCCACCAGCCCATTGCGCACGAGCGTCGCGGCATCCTTGCCGTTCAGCTCGTTCTGCGTGGCGGACGGCATGGCGACATCGCACGGCACATCCCAGATCGAGCCCTTCTCGCGATAGTGGACCTTGCCGCCCTTCTCATCGGCATAGACCGAGATGCGCTCGCGCCGGTTGAGCTTGATGTCCTTGAGCAGATCGAGATCGATGCCGTCCTCGTCCACGATGAAGCCCGACGAATCGGAGCAGGTCACGACCTTGCCGCCGAACTCGTGGATCTTCTCGATGGTGTAGATCGCGACATTGCCCGATCCGGACACGGAGGCGCGCTTGCCCTCGAAGCTCGTGCTGCGCGTACGCATCATCTGGTCGACGAAATAGACGCAGCCATAGCCCGTCGCCTCCGTGCGCGCGCGCGAGCCGCCGTACATGAGGCCCTTGCCGGTCAGCACGCCCGCCTCATAGCGATTGGTCAGGCGCTTGTACTGGCCGAACAGATAGCCGATCTCACGCGCGCCGACGCCGATGTCGCCGGCCGGCACATCGGTATATTCGCCCAGGTGGCGATAAAGCTCGGTCATGAAGCTCTGGCAGAAGTTCATGATCTCCCGATCCGAGCGGCCGCGCGGATTGAAGTCCGATCCGCCCTTGCCGCCGCCGATCGGCATGCCGGTGAGCGCGTTCTTGAAGGTCTGCTCGAACCCCAGGAACTTGATGATGCCCACATTGACGGACGGGTGGAAGCGCAGGCCGCCCTTATAGGGGCCGAGTGCGGAGTTGAACTGCACGCGGAAGCCGCGATTGATCTGGATCCGACCCTTGTCGTCGACCCAGGGGACTCGGAAGATGATCTGCCTCTCGGGCTCGCAAATGCGCTCGATCAGGCCGTTTTCTGCATATTCGGGGTGTTTGGCGATGACTCGCCCCAGGCTTTCGAGCACTTCCTCGACGGCCTGGTGAAATTCGGATTCCCCTGCGTTCCTGCGAAGCACCTCCTCGAAGATCGGGACGAGCTTCTCGTTTATTCTCGCCATGTTTGGCTCCTTGTCTGATTGGACCGTCTCGTTGGACGTCGCCGGCCGCTGTTTCAGGGAACAGGGTTGATTTCAACCCGAAAGACTATCGTAGGAGGCCAATGTCCCGCCCTGGTGCGCGGCCCGGGGGAGTGGCGGACCATCGAGCGATATTGCCCGCCCCCCGCGCCTTTGCTAACCGGCCTGTCATGCAAGCACCGCCCGAGATCATCCGCATCCAGTCCCACCGAGTCGCATGCGACGGCTCGGGCCACGGCATCCCCGCCGCTTTGGGTCATCCGCGCGTCTTCCTGGAGATCGACGAGCATGGCTATGTCGACTGCGGCTATTGCGACCGGCGCTTCGTGCTCCAGGGCGGGCCGGCCGATACGCCGGACATCGCGAGCAAGCCCGATATCGCCTCCGGCGCGAGCCTTTGACGGCCCGGCGCGCCCCTCCGGCGGCGGCGCGTTGATCCAGGTCATGGCGCCACGCCTCCGGGACCGGGAAGCCCGCGCCATGTCCCAGCCTTTCCTTCTTCGCGCCTGTCTCCTCGGGCTCGCCCTCGCGCTGACCGCCATGCCGGCACAGGCGGAGACGCCCTGGACCCGAACGGCGGCGCTGGCGCTCCTCGATTATGGCCGCCATGTCGACACACATGGGCTCGACCCGGCCGACTATGGCCTCGATGCCCTGCGCGCCGCGCTCGATGCACAGGACCAGGCGGCGCTCGACAATGCCGCGACGCGCAGCTTCGCCCTCATCGCCCGCGATCTCGCCAATGGCCGCGTCCCGGCCGAGCAGCGCCGCCTCTCCCATTTCGGCGGCATGGGCCTCAAGCCGGAGACCGTGCCGGCGATGATCGATCAGGCCATCGCCGGCGGCAATGTCGCCCAGATACTGGACCGGCTGGCCCCTACGAGCGCCGACTATCGCATGCTGCGCGCCGCTCTGCTGAGCCTGCCGGCCGGCGCGGCCACCGAGCGCGCCGCCGCCCGCGTCAACCTGGAGCGCTGGCGCTGGCTGCCGCGGGACCTTGGCGCGCATTATCTGATCGTCAACATCCCCGAATATGTCGTGCGCGAGGTGGAGCGCGGCGCAGTGGTGGCCGAGCATCGCGTCATCGTGGGCAAGGCCGCGACGCCGACGCCGCAATTCGCCGGCACGGTGCGCGGCATCATCCTCAATCCGCCCTGGCGCGTGCCCCAGTCGATCATCGCCGAGAGCGTGGGCGCGCTGGTGCGCAATCGCCCGGCCGAGGCGCGCCGGCGCGGCTACACCTGGACGAGCGAGGGCGGACGGCTGAGCGTGACGCAGCAGCCCGGGCCGACCAATTCGCTCGGCCAGATGAAACTGGACATGCCCAATCCGCTCGCCATCTACCTGCACGACACGCCGGCCAAGCAACTGTTCGACCAGGAGACGCGCACCTACAGCCATGGCTGCGTGCGCACCGACCGCCCCTTCGAACTGGCCGCGCGGCTGCTCAAGGAGACGGACTGGACGCCCGAGCGCATCGACCAGGCCGTGGCCAGGCGCGAGACGGTCTCCATTGCCCTGCCGCGCCCGATCCCGGTCTATCTCGTCTATCTGACCACGCGGGCGGACGGCAGCGGCCGCCTGTCGCTCTTCCCCGATCCCTATCGGCTGGACGGGCCGCTGGCAGGCCGGCTGGGCGCGGCCGCCGCCCCGCGACAGGAGCGGCTGGCCTATAGCGAATGCGCCGCCGCCATCGGGGGCTGAGCGCAAGGCGCGGCCGCAAGGGCCATTGGCGCGCCCCACGCATGTCCTTATAGCCCGGACATGACTTCCGCGCGGATCGGCATCGACTTTGGCGGTACGAAGATCGAGATCGCCGTGCTCGATCCGGCGGGCGCCTTCCTGCTGCGCGAGCGCGGGCCCAATCCCGGCGACTATGACGCGGCGGTGCGAGCGGTGCGCGATCTGGTCGAGGCGGCCGAGGGCCGGCTGGGGGCGCGGCTGTCGGTCGGCATGGGCGTGCCCGGGTCGCTCTCGCCGCGCACCGGCCTCATCCGCAACGCCAACTCGACCTGGCTCAACGGCCGGCCGTTCCGCGAGGACATGGCGGCCGCGCTGGGACGTGAGGTGCGGATGGCGAACGACGCCAATTGCCTCGCCCTCTCCGAGGCGCTGGACGGCGCGGCGGCGGGCCAGCCAAGCGTCTTCGCGGTGATCCTGGGTACGGGATGCGGCGGCGGCCTCGTCATCGGCGGCCGGCTGATCGAAGGCGAGGGGCTGATCGCCGGCGAGTTCGGCCACACGCCCCTGCCCTGGCCGGAAGCGGACGAATATCCCGGCCCAGATTGCTGGTGCGGCCACAGGGGCTGCCTGGAGACCTGGGTGTCCGGCAGCGGCTTCCAGCGCGCCTTCGCCGCCGCGAGCGGTCGCAACCTGCCGGCGGACCGGATCGTGGCGGCCGCGCGCGCCGGAGAAGCGGACGCCCGCGCCGCGCTCGACGCCTATGCCGACCGGCTGGCGCGCGGCCTCGCGGTCGTCGCCAACATCGTCGACCCGGCCTGTTTCGTGCTGGGCGGCGGCATGTCCAACGTCGCCGAACTCTATGAGAGGCTCCCACCCCGCCTGCGCGCCCACGCCTCCTCGGACGGGTGGGACGGCGCCATCGTGCAGGCGAAATGGGGCGACAGCTCAGGCGTGCGCGGCGCGGCGATGCTGTGGGATTGAGGGGCGCGGGGGAACGAAGACCGGGCCGGGTAAGCGCGAAAGCCGATTTTTGAGGCAGTGAGCGACGACTGCGGCCTCTCCCGCGTCATTAGCGCGAACGCGGGAAGCGAGCGACACGGGATTGTTAGAACCGGCTTCCGGCGGTCGCGGGAATGACGGAAATATTGAGCCGCCTCCCGACGACAAGCGACGCACCCCATCTCGCGCGGACACGAAAAGCGGCGCCGGAAAGCATCCGGCGCCGTCTTGTCTCCCCGGCTCGAACCGGTATCGGCTTAGAGGGCCGCGACAGCCTTGGTCAGGCGGCTGAACTTGCGGGCGGCCGTGTTCTTGTGCAGCACGCCGCGCGCGACACCGCGCGCCAGCTCAGGCTGCGCCACCGTCAGGGCTTCCTGCGCGGCCGTCTTGTCGCCCGCCTGCAGCGCCGACTCGACCTTCTTCACGAGGGTGCGGATGCGGCTCATGCGGTTGCCGTTGATCGCGGCGCGGCGCTCGTTGCGGCGGATGCGCTTCTTAGCCTGAGGCGTATTTGCCATTTAAAGTCCTCAACTCATCAAAAAATCTGTTGCACGGGGCGCGGTGCGACTCTGCAAGTCGTCGTGCCAAGCCTCGCGCGAAGGCCGGGCCATTAGCCCCCATTGTCCGAATCGTCAAGCCACGGAGTCGGCGGAAGCGGCCAGGGCGCCTCTCCCCGCCGCTTCAAAAGACCTTGTCGAACGCCGACTCCAGCCGCTTGAGGCTGGCGGGCACGTCCTTCAGCTTGTCGAGGCCGAACAGACCCAGGCGGAAGCTCTTATAGTCCGGCCCCTCATCGACCATCAGCGGCACGCCGGACGCGATCTGGTATCCGAGCGCGAGGAACTTCCTGCCGGCCTGGATCTCCGCATCGTCCGTGAAGGAGACGACGACGCCCGGCGCCGCGAAGCCTTCCGCCGCGACCGAGCGCACGCCGCGCTCTGCCAGCATGGCGCGCACGCCATTGCCCTGTGCCCACTGGGCGTCGCGCAGCGTCTCGAAGCCGATGGCCTTGGTCTCCATCATCGCCTTGTGGAAAGTGCGCAGCGCGTCGGTGGGCATAGTGGCATGATAGGCATGGCCGCCGTTCAGATAGGCCTCCATGATGGTATTCCACTTGAGCAGGTCGACCGCGAAGCTCGTCGACTTCGTCGCGCGGCATTTCTCCAGCGCCGCCTCGTTCATCATGACGAGACCGGCGCAGGGCGGCGCGGACCAGCCCTTTTGCGGGGCGGAGATGAGGATGTCGACGCCGGTCGCCTTCATGTCCACCCAGATGCAGCCCGAGGCGATGCAATCGAGCACGAACAGGCCGCCCACCTCATGCACGGCATCGGCGACGGCGCGGATATAATCGTCCGGCAGGATCATGCCCGAGGCCGTCTCGACATGGGGGGCGAAGACCACCGCCGGCTTCTCGGCCCGGATGGCCGCGACCACCTCCTCGATCGGCGCGGGCGCGAACGGCGCCTGCGCGCCCACGCCGGTGCGGCGCGCCTTCATCACGATCTCGCGCGCGGGGATCGTCCCCGCCTCGAAGATCTGTGTCCAGCGATAGGAGAAGAAGCCGTTGCGGATGACCAGCACCGTCTGGTCGCTCGCGAGCTGCCGCGCCACGGCCTCCATGGCATAAGTGCCGCCGCCCGGCACCACCACGGCGCGCTCGGCGCCATAGACGCCGCACAGCACCTCATGGATGTCGCGCATCACCTGCTGGAAGGCGAGGCTCATATGGTTGAGCGAGCGGTCGGTGAAGACGACCGAATATTCGAGCAGGCCATCGGGATCGATGTCGGAACGCAGGCCGGGCATAAAGGGCTCTCCTTAATTCAGGGCTGCCCGATTTCATGGATCGCGCGCGCAGTCAACGCAGTTGGGCGCTGGGGGGCGGCGAGATGGCCCAAGCTTGTGCTCCTGCGAAGGCAGGACCCCAAAGCGCATGGGCAGAGCGACCCCGCCCTGGGCTCCTGCCTTCGCAGGAGCACAAGGAATTCGCAGGAGCACAGGAAGGTGCCTAGCCCGGAAAACGGGCCTCCCACTGATCGGGCTTGAAGCCGACGAGCAGATCGCCCGCGCCGGTCACCACCGGGCGCTTGATGAGCGAGGGATTGGCCGCCATGAGCGCGACTGCCTTGGCCTCATCGATGCCTGCCTTGTCCGCATCGGGCAGCTTGCGGAAGGTGGTGCCGGCCTTGTTCAGCAGCGCCTCCCAGCCCACGGCCTTCGACCAGCCGGCCAGCTCCGCCTCGCTCGGCGGCGCTTTCTTGTAGTCGCGGAAGTCATAGGCCACGCCCCGGCCGTCCAGCCAGCTCCGCGCCTTCTTGACCGTATCGCAATTTGGGATGCCGTGCAGGGTGATCGTCATTGGGGCCATAGTTCCATATCGTGATCGCGATGCGCCTCACGGCGCCCGCCGGTCCTCTTCAGGCAATTCGAAGCGGTCGGCAAGAGTCAGCCGGTCGAGCACGGCAGCGGTCTCGTCGCGCACGCGGATCATGATGCGGCGCAGCTCGCATTCCTCCTCGGGCACGCAATTCTTGCAGGGCTGGTGCGCATAGCGGCTGGCGCAGGGCACCAGCGCCAGGGCGCCGTCGGTCATGCGCAATATGTCGCCATAGCGGATGTCGACCGGCGCGAGCGCCAGCCAATAGCCCCCGTCCCGGCCGCGCAGCGTGGTGACGAGGCCGGCGCGCGACAGCTCGGAGAGAATGACGGTCAGGAACTTGGCCGGAATATTCTGCGCCGTCGCGATCTCGGACAGCTGGATCGGTCCCTCGCCATAATGCCGCGCCAGATGCTGGAGGGCACGAATGGAATAGCGGGTCCTTTGCGAAAGCATGCCAACCTATTTGGCAGAGAATATGGCAATCGCAAGGCCCTGCATGGAAAAGCGGGGCGGGTAGCTCCTTTGTCGGGGGAATGGCCGGTCGTGGCGTGGGAGATGGCCGGCAAGCGGCGCCTGTTTGGAGGGCGTTTCATGGCATTTGCGCACTCGCGTCGCGGCACGCCGTTTTCGAGCGGAGGGCACTCACGCCCACTCCTTCCCCGAGGGGCTCCGAGCAGGTGCTGAGCCTGTCGAAGCGGCGTAACGCATGAGCGCAGCGGTGCTTCGATACGGCTCTGCGCTACGCGCCCGCGGCGCACCTCAGAACCTGCTCAGCACGAACGGTGTGTAGAGCGGATTATCCTGCTTGCGAGCGTTCGCAGCCATTGAACCATAACCGCCGTTCGCCCTGAGCGAAGTCGAAGCCTGTCCTGAGCCTAGTCGAAGGGGGCTCTGCCGAGCGGAGGCGAAGCGCCTGGCCTCGACAAGCTCGGCTGCGCCCTTCGACTTCGCTCAGGGCGAACGGATGAGATGTCCGCTCCCACCCCCAACCCAGCCAAAACAAAAGGGGGCGGAGAAATCCCCCGCCCCCTCTTTGTCCATTCAGGCCTCACGATGGATTCAGGCGGCGGCCTTGCGGCGCTCGGCCAGTTCCTCGTTCAGCATCTCGGCGAGCAGGAAGGCCAGTTCCAGGCTCTGCCCGGCATTGAGGCGCGGGTCGCAATGGGTGTGGTAGCGATCGGCCAGGTTCTGCTCGGTCACGTCCACGGCGCCGCCGGTGCACTCGGTCACATTCTGGCCGGTCAGCTCGGCATGGATGCCGCCGCCGAAACTGCCCTCGGCGCGGTGCACGGCGAAGAAGCCGCGCACTTCGGCGAGGATGCGCTCGAACGGACGCGTCTTGTAGCCATTGGGCGCGGTGACGACATTGCCGTGCATCGGGTCGCACGACCAGACCACCGGATGCCCCTCGCGCATCACCGCCCGCACGAGCGGCGGCAGGCCGGCCTCGATCTTGTCGTGGCCATAGCGCGTGATGAGCGTCATGCGGCCGGGCTCGCGCGCCGGATTGAGCGTGTCGAGCAGGCGCAGCAGATTGTCGGGCTCCAGGCTCGGGCCGACCTTCATGCCGATGGGATTGCCGATGCCGCGCATATACTCGACATGGGCACTGCCCGGGAAGCGCGTGCGGTCGCCGATCCAGAGCATGTGCGCGCTGGTGTCGTACCAGTCGCCCGTCAGCGAATCGCGGCGCGTCAGCGCCTGCTCATAGGGGAGCAGCAGCGCCTCATGGCTGGTGTAGAAGGCCGTGCCCTTGAGCTGGGGCACCGTATTCTCGTCGATGCCGCAGGCCCGCATGAAGTCCAGCGCCTCGCCGATGCGATCGGCCATCTCGCTGAACTTCTTCGCCCAGGGGCTGCGCCCCATGAAATCCAGCGTCCAGGCATGGACCTGGTGCAGATTGGCATAGCCGCCCTGCGCGAAGGCGCGCAGCAGGTTGAGCGTGGCGGCCGACTGGCTGTAGGCGCGCACCATGCGCTGCGGATCTGGAATGCGCGACTGCTCGGAGAAGCCGATGTCGTTGATGATGTCGCCGCGATAGCTCGGCAGCTCGACATCCTGCTGCGTCTCCGTGGCCTTGGAGCGCGGCTTGGCAAACTGGCCGGCCATGCGCCCCACCTTCACCACCGGCAGCTTGCTGGCGAAAGTGAGCACCACCGCCATCTGCAAGAGCACGCGGAACGTGTCGCGAATGTTGTTGGGGTGGAACTCCGCGAAGGATTCGGCGCAATCGCCGCCCTGCAACAGGAAGGCCTCGCCCGTGACGGCCTTGGCGAGATCCGCCTTGAGGTTGCGCGCCTCGCCGGCGAACACCAGCGGGGGGAAGCTGCCAAGCTGCGCCTCGGCCTGGGCCAGTGCGGCCGCATCCGTATAATCGGGCATTTGCAGCCCTTCATGATCCCGCCAGCTCGCGGGCGTCCAGTTCGCCGCCATGGCGCTTCAACTCCCAGAAAATCCACGTCGCGGCGCGACTCCACGCGCGCCGGATCGGGGGCCAGCCCCTACGCGCTTGACGGGCGCGAGGCAAGGTCCTTGCCACATCCTGTCCAGAAGTGGGGCGCTATCCGCCCGGCGGCAAGGGCACCATAAGTGGAATCGTCATTTCATATCGGCCCTGCGATTTCAATGTTTCGATAACAAGCAGTGATATTGATGTTCTGGACATCAGTTCTCAAATTCTATATCGATCTGGCCATGATGACCGCGCCACAGATGCGCGCCGCGCGCGCCATGCTGGGAATCGACCAGCGCCAGCTCGCCGATCTCGCCGGCGTGTCGCTGCCCACCATCCAGCGCATGGAAGCAAGCGAGGGCAATGTGCGCGGCCTCGTCGACAGCCTGACCAAAGTGGTGGAGGCGCTCAACCGCGCCGGCATCGACCTGATCGGCGACGACATGCCCAGCCATGCGGGCGGGCGCGGCGTCCGGCTCCGCCAGCCGGCCCGTCGCGCGGAGCCATGAGGCGGCCATGAGCGCGGCGATGCGGACCGCTGGGCACCGGCCGGGCTTTGCCGCGCTCTATACGCCCAAGCTCGTCACCGTGCTGCGCGAGGGCTATGACCTCGCCGCGCTGCGCACGGACGCCATTGCGGGGCTCACCGTCGCCATCGTCGCCCTGCCGCTCAGCATGGCCATCGCCATTGCCTCGGGCGTGGGGCCGGAGCGCGGGCTCTATACCGCCATCGTCGGCGGCTTCCTCGTCTCGCTGCTGGGCGGCAGCCGCTTCCAGATCGGCGGGCCGGCGGGCGCCTTCATCGTGCTCGTCGCCGGCACCACGGCGAAATTCGGGCTCGACGGGCTGCTCCTCGCCACCTTCCTCTCCGGCCTCATGCTGATGGCGCTGGGCTGGCTGCGGCTCGGCACGTTCGTGAAGTTCATTCCCTATCCGGTGACGGTCGGCTTCACCGCCGGCATCGGCGTCATCATCTTCGCCAGCCAGATCCGCGACCTTCTGGGCCTGACGCTGGCAGGGCCGGAGCCGGGCGAACTCATCCCCAAATTGCAGGCACTGGGCGCCGCGCTGCCGAGCGTGAACGGCGGCGCCATCGCCGTCGCGCTCGCGGCCATCGGCATCATCATCGCCTGCCGCATCTGGCGGCCGCATTGGCCCGGCTTCCTCATCGCCGTCGCGCTCACATCGCTCGGCGCGGCCCTGCTCTCCCTGCCTGTCGAGACCATCGGCACGAAGTTCGGCGGCATCCCCGGCAGCCTGCCGATGCCGCGCCTGCCCGATCTCAGCCCCGCGCGCATCATGGCCCTGCTGCCCAGCGCCTTCAGCTTCACCTTGCTCGGCGCCATCGAGAGCCTGCTGTCGGCCGTGGTGGCGGACAGCATGAGCGGCGGGCGGCACCGCTCCAATTGCGAGCTGGTGGCGCAGGGCGCGGCCAATATCGCCAGTGCCGTGTTCGGCGGCATCTGCGTCACCGGCACGATCGCGCGCACCGCCACCAATGTCCGCGCCGGCGCGCGCGGGCCGGTGGCGGGCATGCTGCATGCGCTGTTCCTGCTCGGCTTCGTGCTGATCGCCGCGCCGCTCGCCAGCTACATCCCGCTCGCGGCGCTCGCCGGCCTGCTCGCCACGGTCTGCTGGAACATGATCGAGCGCGAGCAGATCGCCGCTCTGTTCCGCGCCTCGAAGGGGGCGGCACTGGTGCTCTGCGTCACGTTCCTCGTCGTGATCTTCCGCGATCTGGCGCTCGGTATCCTCGTCGGCTTTGCGCTCGGCGCCGTCCTCGTGCTGCATCGCATGGCCCAGTCGGTCGAGGTGGAGGGCGGCGCGGCGCTGATCGAGGCGGACCGGGCGGACACGGACAATGCGCCGACCATCCAGACCGGGCCGGGCCGCGATCCGGACATCGCCTTCTGCCGCATCTCGGGCGCCTTCTTCTTCGGCTCGGCCGGCATCGTCTCGGCCACGCTGGATCGGCTGGGCGAACAGCCGCGCGCTTATGTGATCGACATGGCCGACGTGCCCATGCTCGATTCGACCGGCGCCGCGATTATCGAGGGCTTCGCGCGCAAGGTCGCCCGGCGCGGCGCTGCCCTCCACATCGCCGGGGCGCGCCCGGCCGTACGCCATGTCCTCATCGCCCATCATGTAAAGCCGCCCCAGGCCCGCTTCCACGCCACGCGCGAAGCCGCGATGGCGGCGGCGCGGACGGACAAGGTGGAGAGCGAGGGGATGCCCTAGATTGCCGTGCTCGCCCAGGGCGAGTGCAGCGCTATGGCGCCCTGGGCTCCTGCTTTCGCAGGAGCACGGATGCCTCCCTAATAACCCCGGTCGAGATCGGCGACGGCCTCCAGCGGCGCGTCGGCGAGGAAGCGGCGGACATTGGCGGCGAAGCGCGCGGTCGCGCGGCGGAAGGTGGGGG
>CBIMKI010000030.1:0-17280 GCA_966244395.1 uncultured Sphingobium sp.
GGCCCCGTCGCGGCGGCCGGCCCCGCTTGTGCCTCGCCGCTCTCGGACGAGTTCGTCGGCCAATCGGTCAGGATCGTGACCGACAAGGGGCCCACGCTCGACTACAAGTTCAGTGCGAACAACAAGCTCACGCTCGCCGAGAATGGCGGCCGAGCCGTCGCCTGCGGCTATGGCGCTCTCACCCACGACCATATCTGCTTCTTCGCCCACCTCATCCCGGGCACGCTGCGCGGCTATGCCGTGGTGATCGACAAGGACACGCGGATCGCCACCGTCACCGAAGTCTGGTTCGGCGGCTTCGAGGACAAGCGCGAAGTGATGCGCGAAATCTACCAGGGCTATGTCGCGGTCGCGGGGTCGCAGCCGCCCGCCAAGCGCCATGTTGCCACCAACCGCGCCGAGGGCAAGGGCTTCTACTGGAAGCAGGACACCGGCTTCGAGACACTCGATTACTTCTCCTCGATCACCTACACCCATTGGGTCGAGCTTTCGCGCCGCAGCGAGATGGGCTTCTGCGCGCCGGCCGACTACATCCAGATCAACGAGGATTTCTACATCCACACCCGCACCGAATGCGAATTCTCGGGCAGCTTCACCATCTATGTGGCGGACCTCAACCGCGCGAAGCAGATCGGCATGCGGCTGGGCTTCGACTGGGGCGACGCACTCGATTTCTATGTGTTCCGCGGCAAGGGCGAGTGGCTGGGCCAGATCGCGCAGTTCGAGAAGTTCGGCGATGTCGCGGGCGGCCCGCAGCGCCCCAATCCCGGCAGCGCGGGGCAGGCCAGTGCGGCGGCGGCGGACAGCAAGGGCGCCCGCGCAGTCTATCGCCCGCTGCGCACCATGGAGAAGATGACGAAGGCGGAAGTGGCCGCCGTGCCGGACCATGTCTTCCCCAATCGCCTGGGCGCGGGCAACGGCACGGGCGGCATGGGCGTCCATGCCCTGCCGGCTTCGAACCATCTGGTCGGCAAGAACTTCACGCTGCGCTACGACAGCGGCCTCGTCATGGACTATCGGGTGGAGAGCCTCGACTCCCTCTCCTGGCGCAAGAATGGCGGCGGCTGGACCAAGGCGACCTACCAGGCCTATGAGCCCGCGCCGGGCGTCATCCTCTTTGGCCATCTGCTCGCCGGCGAGCCGGATCGCGACGGCCACAGCATCGTGGTGGACTTCGACGCGGGCCTCGTCACCTGCTTCAACGGCTATCTGAACGGCCCCTATTTCGCCAATGAGGCGCAGGCGCGCACCCATTTCGGGGTGCTGGAAATGGAGGGCGTCAACACGCCGCTTTACAAGCGCCACCAGCGAACCTGGGACCTGGTCGGCCGGGCGATCACCTGGAACTACCAGCCCGGCCTTACCTCCATGCACCTCTATTCGACGCCGTCGACGACCTCGTGGATCATCTTCACGGCGGACGGACAGGCCGGCATGCAGTGGAGCGGCCCGGGCGACTTCGTGAAGATCCGCGACGAACTCTATTTCGCCTATTGGCTCGAAGAGGCGTGCAACGGCACGCTCGGCACCATCGTCGTCAACATGCGCACCATGCATGACGCAGGCATCGGCTATCATTGCGGATCGCGCGGGGGGCTGAGCATGAGCACGGTCGGCGCGCTCGGCCGCCATGCCGGCAAGTTCGACGTGAAGCGCTTCTTCGACGGCTCGCGCAAGGCATGATGGGAGGAGATGAGATGAGCGAAGAGAGCAAGTCCACCCGCCGGTCCTTCCTCAAGGGCGGCGCCATCGTCGCGGCGCCGCTGGCCGCGATGAGCGCGCCGGCGGCCGCCGCGCTGGCCGGTGGCGAGGCGCGCAACAAACTGGCCCGGCTGGAGGATGAGAAGGCGATCCGTGGGCTGCACCAGCACTGGATGGCGCGCGTGAACGCGGGCGACCCCGTCGCCGCCGCGCAATGCTATGCGAGTGAGAGCTGCGCCTGCGCCATGGCCGGCATCGCAGCCGTCGCCCCCGCCCGCACCGGCGCGCCGGACGTGATCGAAGTGGCGGCGGACGGCCGGCACGCCCGCGCCACTTATGCCGCCACAGTGGAGACGGAAACGCTGATCGCGCCGGAAAACACGCTTGCCCAGATGCTCCACGCGCAGGGCGAAGGCTATGTCCGCGCCAGTGAGGCGCGCACGCTCAGGGCCGATTATGTGAAGGCGCGCGATGGACGCTGGGCGATTGCGGGCCTGGCCTTCGAGAAGGCTTGAGGGCGGTTCCGAGGGGTTTTCCCGGAAGGCGACTTGCCCCCTCTCCCACCGGGAGAGGGCTGCGGTGAGGGCTTTCGGCGCGGTGCGCGTGTCGACTTGATTTGGAGTGACGCTGGGGCGGTTCTGGAGCGTCGCTGCGCGAGCGATGCTGCGCATCGCCCCCACCCCTAATCCCCTCCCCTGAAGGGGAGGGCTGGAAGGTCCGCTTTTCATTCACTGGGATCGATCTGACTGCCGGAGTGGCCATGCCCCAAGGTTTCGCCTTGTCAGTGCGCGGACCGATCCATCACCCCGCTCCCGCGAAACGAGGTTGCGACCGCGCGCGGCTTCTGGTTCATATGAAAATATAAGAACCACAATGATCGGGCGAGGATAAGCGAACATGACGACGGACCGGGCGGCCTTGACGGCCCATATGGATTTCTTTCTGGACGCACTCGTCAATCGCCCGTCAGGCAGGGCCGGCTTTTCCGATACCGTGCGCTATACCGAGAACGGGCAGGAACTGGCCATTGGCGACGGCGCCTGGGGGACCGTCACGCGGCGGGGCACCTATCGCCATGATTTCGTCGATGTGGAGAGCGGGCAGATTGCCAGCATCTCGACCATCGCGGAGGGCGGGACCCAGTCGATCCTGGTGACGCGTCTGGGCGTCACCGGCGGCGTGATCGCCGAGATCGAGTGCATCGTCGCCCGGCCCGACCTGATGACCGGAGAAGGTCCCTTCGCGAAAGGGCCGGCCGCGCTCGATGCCTCCGGCGGGCCGGACCCGCACTGGGCCGCGCCCATTCCGCCCGCCGAGCGCATGAGCCGCGCGGAGCTGCGCCGCGTCGCCAACATGTATTTCGCCGGGCTGGAGAAGAATGACGGCAAGGGCGACTATCCCTTCGCCGACGACTGCGTCCGCATCGAGAACGGCTTTCTCACCACGGGGGCGGAACTCGCGCCCGACGAGGCCCGGCCGGGCGACACAGCGGATGGCGACACGCCCTATCGGCTCGACTTCAAGGCCATGACCGCCCGGCAGCAGTTCGAGACGGGCTTCTTCGCCTTCGTCGACCGCATCCGCCACCGGCGCTTCCCGATCATCGACATCGAGCGCGGCATCGTCTTCGCATTCGGCTTCTTCGACCATAGCGGCACCGTGCGCGATTATGCGCTGTCCAACGGGCAGATCGTCACGTCGCGCATCGAGCGCCCCTTCACCTGGGCGATCGGGGAGGCCTTCAAGATCGAGAAGGGCCTTTTCACGCGCATCGAGGCGGTGATGACGGGCTGCCCTTATGGCATGCCGCCGAACTGGCCGATGCAGGCGGGGGACATTGCATGAGAGCGGCGGATTGCGTGGGGTGGCCGGGCGCTTTGCGAAGCCGGAGGTGATGGGCTCAGCCGAGGTTTGCGTGGGTCGTTGCTGAGCTTGCGGCAGGCCACAGGGGTTCGGGCGGAAGACGGCAACAGGGCGCGCGGCGACGATTCGATACGGTTCTTCGATACGCGCCTGCGGCGCTACTCAGACCCTACTCAGCACGAACGGGGCTTGAGAGTCACTCACCGCTCCCAGTGCAATCCCGTCATTCCCGCGAACGCGGGAATCCAGTCAAAACGGCATCGATGTCGCTGGATTCCCGCGTTCGCGGGAATGACGATGAGAGAAACCGCAGCCGCCGTTTCTGCCCTGAAGCGCAGGAATTGCTAAAGCACGCTGCATCGGCTCTCGCCAGCCGCGCTCAGTCCTGCGACAGCAGCGCCTTGGCCGCCTCGATCGCGCTGCGATAGGCCTCCTGCCGCGCGGCGCTCCAATAAGCGAGTTCGTTCAGCGGGATTTCGGCGCCGGTGACGGCGCAGAGCACGAAGCGGCCGGGCTTGACCACCTCATAATCGGCCGCGCGATAGTGGAGGACGGCAAGGCCGGGAAGATCGGGCGCGCGCATCATGGGCATCAGTCCCCGGTGAGGATGCGGTCGACCAGCTGCTTCACGGTCGGCACGAACCCGTTGGAATAGAAGGGGTCCTGCCGGAAGCGATAGGCGCCGTGGCCCGCGAAGAGCAGGTTCCTGTCGATGTCGCCGCCATGCACCGCCTCCTGCAGTGTCTTCTGGATGCAGAAGCTGCGCGGATCGGCGAGGCGGCCGGTCGTGAAATCGTCATGGTCCTTCCAGGAGGAAAAGCCGCAATGGGAAAGGCAGCCCATGCAATCGGCCTGGTCCTTGCGGATTTCGCCGCGCTCCTCGTCGGTCACGAAGACCAAAGTATTGTCCGGCGTCTTGAGCGCATTGGTGAAGCCTTGCAGCACCCATTCGCGCGCGCGGACGAGATCGCCCGGCGTCACCCAGAAGTTGCGGCCCTTGACGCCCACATCGAGCTGCACGGTATGATCGCCGGCATGTTCCAGGCTGAAGGCGATCTGCCGCTCGGACCGCGCTTCCAGATTGCGCAGGAAGGGATTGCGGATCGCGGAGGAATAAAAGCCCGTGGGCGAGAAGCGGTGGAGCAGGATGTCACCCTCGTCGAGGGTCGTGAGCTTGTCCTTCCACGCCTGCGGGATCGGGCTCTCCTGGGTGAGCAGCGGGCGCGTGCCGAACTGGAAGGCGATGGCGCCGAGTTCCGGATTGTCGATCCAGTGATCCCAGTCGCGCAGATACCAGACGCCCCCGGCCATCACGATCGGCACATCGTCGCTGATGCCGCCCTCGCGCATCGTCTCGCGCAGGGCCTTGACGCGGGGATAGGGGTCCTCCGGCTTGGTGGGGTCCTCGGCATTGGAGAGGCCGTTATGACCGCCCGCGAGCCAGGGGTCCTCATAGACCACGGCCGCCAGCCACTCCGCCGCCTTGGAATAAGCGCGCTTCCACAAGGCGCGGAAGGCGCGGCCGGAGCTGACGATGGGGAGATAGTTCACATTGTGCTGCGCGGCGATCTCGCTCAGCTTATAGGGCATGCCGGCGCCGCAGGTGACGCCCGCGACCATGCCCTTGGTGCGCTCGAGCACGCCCTGGAGGACGCGCTGGGCGCCGCCCATCTCCCACAGCACGTTGATGTTGATCGCGCCCTTGCCGCCGGCGACCTCGAATGCCTTGCGCACCTGCTGCACGGCACCCTCGATGGCGTAGGCGATCAGTTCCTCATGACGCGCGGCGCGCGTCTTGCCGAAATAGAGCTGAGGAATGACGTTGCCGTCCGCATCATAGCTGTCCGCGTTCACGGCGGAGACGGTGCCGATGCCGCCGGCCGCGGCCCAGGCGCCCGAGCTTGCGTGGTTGGAAACGGCAACGCCCTTGCCGCCCTCGATCAGCGGCCAAACCTCACGACCGCCATATACGATCGGCTTAACGCCCTTGAACAACCCAAGCTCCTTCGTAAGCGACCCCGCAAGCGTCCGGGGCTCGCGCAAGGCGCGCCCCATAGCAGCATTTGCGGGTCTTTGCGCATAAAATCGCCTGCCGCCGGCGCTCCATCAAAGGAGCGCGCCCTCCCGGCCGACCGCGCCGCCATATAATCGTGCATATAAGTCGAACATCACGGATTCGTCAAAGCATTGCAGTGCCCGGCGATGATTGGCACAGCCCAGCTGCTCGCGCAGTTTCGCATCCCCGGCCAGGCGCGCAAGCGCGGCGCCCAGCGCCCTTTCATCGCCGACACGCACGATGAGGGAACGGTTGGCCGCGCCCAGCATGTCGCCGGCATCGCCCGCGTCCGTCGCGACGACCGGAAGGCCGGCCGCCATGGCCCGCGAGAGCATCCTGGGATCGGCATCGCCCTTCGCCAGCATGAGGAAGATGTCGAGCGCGGCGAGATAATCCTGCGGACGCGGCAAAGCATCGGGCACCACCAGATCGCCGATGCCGAGCGCGGCGGCACGGCGGCCGAGGATCTCGGCCTCGCCGGGCGCATCCAGCAGGACGAGCCGCAGCCTGTCCTGGAGCGGCGCGACGGCGCCCAAGAGCTGGTCGATCATGCGCGGCGTCGCATCCTCGACGCTGGCGCCCAGAATCAGCCGGCCATCATCGCCCAGGCCGGGAATCTCGCTCGGCAGCCGGGTGCCGGCATAGGCCTCCACATCGATGCCGTCGGGAATCTGCTTCACATGAGTCGCGGCCTCATGCCACTGGTCGATGGCGACATGGGCGAGCCGCCCGGTCGGCACGACCAGCGCGCGTGCGGCCGAGAGGGCGACGCGCCGGTAGAAATCGCTGCCCAGACCCAGCGGGCCGACAGCCCGCGCGTCCTGCCCGTCCTCATGGTGTATGAGCGGGGGCAGGCCCATCAGCAGGCCGAAAAGCCGCTGGGTGATGACGCCGTCAATGGCGCCCCAGCCGAAGCTCAGCACCAGATCATAGTCGCGCATGAGCTGCGCGAGGGCGAGATAGCGGCCGGGGCCGCCCTCCGGCCCGAAGGCGGGCTCGGCGAGGAAGCGCACCGGCACCCTGGGATCGATGCCCGCACGCGCGCCATCCGCGCCGGGCTCCGCGATCAGGATGTCGTGCCGCGCCTTGCCGCCCCAATGGTTCATGAGCCGCACCATCCGGCGATCCTTGGCGCTGCCCTCGAACGCGCCGTGCAGTTGCAGGATCGACAGCGGGCCGCTCTCCGGCCGAGCGGGCGCGGCGGCCGTCATGACGAGGCCACCTTTGCCAGCAGCCGGTCGATCGCGGCCGCGGCCTCGGGCTCCTCAAGCGTGGGGGCATGGCCTACGGACGGCACCTCAACGAAATCCATGGCGGGAATACGCGCCTGCATCTGCGCGGCGGTCTCCGTCTCAAGCAGATCGCTGAGCGTGCCGCGCACCAGCGCGAGCGGCATGCCGGCCAGGGCCTCGAAGGCGGGCCAGAGATTGACCCCGACCTCATCACCGGGAGCCCGGAACGGCTCGGCGATGCGCTGGTCGTAATCGAGCACCATGCGGCCCTGGCTGTTGAGGCGATAAAGGCGCTTGGCGTAGCGCAGCCAGTCCTGCAGCTTCCATTTGGGATAGATGATGCCCTGCACGTCCGCAACGGCGCGGGCGGCATGGACCCAGGTGGGCTGCGGGCCGCCAGTGCCGACATGGCCGCGGATGCGCTCCAGCCCCGCCGCCGCGATCACCGGGCCAATGTCGTTGAGGAGAGCGCCAGCCATCTGCGCACGGCGAGTCGTGGCCAGCAGCATGAGCATGATACCGCCGAGCGACGTGCCGATGCCCACGAAGTGCGGCACGGCCAGTTCGTCGATCAGCCGATCGAGATCCTGGAGATAAACGAGCGGCACATAGGTCATCGGGTCCTTGGCATAAGCGCTCTCGCCCCGCCCGCGCAGCTCGACGCAGATAACGCGCCACTCGCCCGCCAGCCGATCGGCCAGCCCCTCGAAATCGCGGGCATTGCGCGTCAGGCCGGGCAGACAGAGGATCGGCGGGCGGTCATCGCGCCCGGCATAATCGCGATAGTGGAGACGCAGATTGTCCTGCGACCACCAATATCTGTCCTCATAAGCCGCCAAGCTTGTTCCTTTCCTCGCCCCGCTCCCATATTGCCGCATGGACATGAGCCTGCAAGCGAGCAATTACCGCCCCGAACGCGCCATCGCGGAAATCGCCGATTTCATGGCCGATCCCGTGACCCCGGCCGATTTCCCGCAGACGATCCTGCGCTTCCGCAACGACCGGGCGGCGGCGAGCGTGGGCCTCGACGGGCTCGACGACAAGGCCTGGGCCGCGCATTTCGGCCGGTTCGACCCACTGCCCGGCGCGCAGCCGGAGCCGCTGGCGCTGCGCTATCATGGCCATCAGTTCCGCGTGTACAATCCCGATCTGGGCGACGGGCGCGGATTTCTCTTCGCACAGCTGCGGGAAAGCGATGCGGCGGGCGGCCGCCTGCTGGACCTGGGCACCAAGGGATCGGGCCCGACGCCCTACAGCCGCACGGCGGACGGGCGCCTGACGCTGAAAGGCGGCGTACGTGAGATATTGGCGAGCGAAATGCTGGAGGCACTCGGCGTCACCACCAGCCGCACTTTCTCCCTCATCGAAACCGGCGAGAGCCTGGTGCGCGGCGACGAACCCTCGCCCACGCGCTCGGCAGTGCTGGTGCGCCTCAGCCATGGCCATATCCGCATCGGCAGCTTCCAGCGCCTGGCCTTTCATGACGACCAGGAGGGCATCGCCCGCCTCACCGGTTATTGCCTGCGCCACCTGCTCGGCCGCGCGGGCGGCGAGAGCCCGGCGCTCACGCTGCTGGAAGCGGTGGTGACGCGCGCGGCCGATCTGGCGGCGAGCTACATGGTGGCGGGCTTCGTCCATGGTGTGCTCAACAGCGACAATATCGCCATCACGGCGGAGAGCTTCGACTATGGCCCGTGGCGCTTCACGCCCAACTGGACGCCGGGCTTCACCGCCGCCTATTTCGACCAGAGCGGCCTCTATTGCTTCGCGCGGCAGGCCGAGGCGATCCACTGGGACCTTGCCCAGCTCGCCCAATCTCTCCAGGCGCAGGCGAGCGTGGAAGCGCTGGTCGAGATCCTGCGGCGCTTCCCGGCGCTCTATGAAGAACGGCTGATCGCGCGCTTCCTCTGGCGCTGCGGCCTTGAGGCGCCGGACGATGCCGCTGCCCGCGCCTTCGTAGAAGCCGCCGTGCTGGCGCTGCGGGAGAGCGACGTGCAGATCGACCGCTTCTTCTTCGACATGCGGCGGGGCGAGCTGGCTGCGCGCTATGCCGGCGAGGCATGGGACAAGGTCCGCCGCGCCGCGAGCGCACTGGCGCCGCGAGCCGGGCATCTCGCACAGGATTACTGGTCCGGCGAAACGCCCTGCTCCATGCATATCGACGAGGTTGAAGCCATTTGGGCGGCCATCGACCTGCGGGACGACTGGGCACCGCTGCATGCGAAGATCGCGGCCGTGCGAGCCATGGGCGCGGCGCACGGGCCAGTGCCAGAGCCCCTCCCCGCCTGATCGCGGATAAATCGTTCCGGCGGTAACCATGTGTCGACGATCGGGCGCTATAAGGGGCACCCATGTCATCGACGCATCTCTCCTTCGAGCCGGCGACAGGCGCCTTGCTCTGGGAAGGCCAGACCAGCGACATCGACGCCGAGATCGAAGCCGTCGCGCAGGCTTGCCCCGCATGGGCAAGGCTGCCGCTGGTCAATCGCGTCGAGACCATGCGGCGCTACGCCAACCAGGTTCGCGGCCATGAAACGCGGTTCGCGGACCTGATCGCCCGCGAGACCGGGCGGCCGCTCTGGGATGCCAGGGCGGAATTACATGCGCTGATCCTGTCCATCGACATCGCGGTCGGCGCGCTTTCCGAACGGGCGGGGCAGCGCCGGCTGGAAGGCGCGATGGGCGCACGGCAGGCACTGCGGCACCGGCCGCTCGGCGTCATGGCGGTCATCAGCCCGGCGGCCATGCCGGCGAAAATCGCGAGCGACCACATCGTCGCGGCACTGATCGCGGGCAAT
Organism: uncultured Sphingobium sp.; assembly: GCA_966244395.1. Classification (GTDB taxonomy): domain Bacteria; phylum Pseudomonadota; class Alphaproteobacteria; order Sphingomonadales; family Sphingomonadaceae; genus Sphingobium. The sequence goes on from CBIMKI010000030.1 coordinate 9,651, forward strand.
GGCGTGCTCTTCAAGCCATCCGAAATGACGCCGGCGGTCGGCCAGTCGCTCGTCGACCTCATGCATGTCGCGGGCGTGCCCGAGGGCGTGCTACGCTGCGTGATCGGCGGGCCGGAGGCCGGCGCGGCGCTGGCCGGGGACGCACGCGTGAACGGCGTGCTCTTCACCGGAGCGACGCAGAACGGCATTGTCCTCTCCCGCGCGCTCGCCGGCCATCCCGAGCGGCTCCTCTCCCTCAACATGAGCGGCAACAACGCCATCATCGTGTGGGACGTGGCCGACATAGCGGGCGCAGCGATGCTGATCGTCCAGTCCGCCTTTACCGCCAGCGGCCAGCATTGCCTCGCAGCGCGACGCCTCATCGTGCGCGAGACCCTGGCCGAAACGCTGGTGGGCGAAGTGGCGGCGCTGTGCGACCGGCTGGTGATCGACCATCCCCATGCCGAGGAAACGCCCTATATGGGCCCGCTCATCGACATGGAGGCGGCCGACCGGCTGACGGACAGCTTCCTCTACCTGATGAGCAATGGCGGCCGCCCTATCCGCCACATGCGGCGGCCGATCGAGGGCCTGCCCTTCGTGACGGCCGGCATCATCGACGTGACGGACATGGAGAACCGGCCGGACGTCGAATATTTCGGGCCGCTGCTCCAGCTCATCCGCGTGACCGACTTCGATGAGGCGATCGCGCTTGCCAACGGCACGCGCTTTGGCCTCGCATCCGCGCTGATCGGCGGATCGCCCGAACAGTTCGACCATTTCGCGACGATGAGCCGCAGCGGCATCGTCAACTGGAACCGGCCGACCACCACAACGCCACTGGCCGCACCGACCGGCGGCACGGGCCTCTCGGGCAATCACCGGCCCGGCGGCAGCTATGCGGCCGACGCCTGCGCGCATCCGGTCGTTTCGGCAGCGCTGGACAAGCCGCGCGCGCTCATCGGCATGGGGCTACGGCAGGCGCCGAGTCCGCCGCGTGCGGACGCGGCCTGAGAGGAAAGATAAGCCCAACCGTCATTTCCGCGGCGATTTGCATTTGGCGCGGATCGGCTCCTCCTCTATCGGGCGAGAAAAGCAGGCTGGCGGCGGACAGATGAATCGCGAGAATCGCATCGATATCGTTCGCGGAATCGCGATGCTCACGATCCTGCTCAATCATTTCGCGATGGCCTATCGCGCCGCCGGCTACCAAGGCTGGGAAATACCGACGCCGACGCAGCTCGGCTACTCCTCAGCCGCATCCATCTTCGTCGCGCTTTCGGGCTATATGGTGGGCATGGTCTATCTGCGGCGCGAGCGGCCGATCCCGGCGGTGCTGAAGCGTGCCGGGCAGCTCTACCTCGTCAATCTGGCGCTCTTCGTGCTGATCTCGCCCGCAACGCTGTTCGCCGATCCGACGAAGGACGCTTTCTGGAACATGCGCCTGCTGGCCCAGAACCCCTTGGAAGGCGTGCTGCGCTTCCTCACCCTGCGCGATGCGCCTGCCTTCCTCGACGTGTTGCAGCTCTATGTCGTGCTGCTGGCGATGACACCTGTCGCGGTCCTGCTCGCGCGCCGCTCGCGCTGGCTGGTCGCGGTCTGCTCGCTCGGCCTCTGGGCCCTCATGCAGATCTGGCCCTTCGTGATGCCGCAGAGTGTGCCGGTGCCTAGCATCGGGCGCGGCATGAATGCGTTCGCCTGGCAGATGGTCTTCTTCCTGCCGATGATCGCCGGCATGGGGCGCTGGCACGAGCCGCTGCTTGCCTTCTTCCGGCGCCATGGATGGGCGGTGGCGGTGCTGCTGGGGCTGCTCGTCGCCGCGGCGATCCTGCGCGATATCGACCGGCCGTTCGTGCCCGACTGGCGCATCCATCTGGCACTCACCGACCGCGCGCTGCACGGGCCGGTGTGGACGATCCATGCCGCGCTGCTGATTAGCTTCTACCTCGGCGCGCTGGCCTGGGCGACGCCCTGGCTCCATGCCCTGCCCTTCCGCCTGCTCGCCAGCATGGGGCGCAACAGCCTCAACGTCTATGCGGCGAGCATTCCCGTCATCATCGCGCTCGCGCTGGGGATCGGCGCGATGCGGCTCGACCGGCCGGGCTATCTGGCCGGGACGCTGCTGACGCTGTTGCTGATCCAGGCCGTGGCGCTCTGGAGCGACCGGCGGCGAGCGCGGCGCAAGGCGGCGATGCGGGCAGTGGCGGCAGTGCAGCCGGCTTAGATCCGGCCTTGCAGCGTTCATCCTGAGTAGCTGCTGAACTTGTCGAAGCCGCGTATCGAAGGATGGCAATGGAGCGCTGCTATGCTTCGATACGGCTTTTCGCTCCGCGCCTGCGGCGCACCTCACACCCTACTCAGCACGAACGGACGCTGGGAAGCAGCAGCCGCCGCCTTTTTCCACGAACAGATCGCCACCAAAAGATTCCCTTACCCAGCCTAAAGGAAGCCTGATTTGCGGTTCTTGCCCTGGCTGCGCATTTAGCCCCCTCATGGCGCACATTGCATCCTCCACGGCCGGAACGGTCTATCTCGTCGGCGCGGGTCCCGGCGACCCGGATCTGCTGACGCTCCGCGCGGCGCGGCTGATCGAGCGGGCGGAACTCATCGTCCATGACGGGCTGGTCGACACTGCCATTCTCGCCATGGCCCGGCCGGACGCGGAACTGATCTCCGTCGCCAAGCAGCGCTCGCGCCATTCGATGAAGCAGGAAGCGATCAACGCGCTGCTGGTGCGCGAGGCGCTCGCCGGGCGCGACGTGGTGCGCCTCAAGGGCGGCGATCCGTTCATCTTCGGACGCGGGGGCGAGGAAGTGGCGGCCTGCCGCGAAGCGGGCGTGCGCGTGGAGGTGGTGCCGGGCATCAGCGCGGCGATCGGCGGGGGTGCAAGCGCCCTACTGCCGCTCACCCATCGCGACCATGCCAGCATCGTCAGCTTCGTCGCGGGCCAGTGCAAGGGCCTTTCCGAACAGAATTGGGCGGGGCTGGCCGGCGCGGGCCGCACCCTCGTCATCTACATGGGCCTTGCGACGGCGCACGACATCGCCGAGAAGCTGATGGCGGACGGCCTCGCGCCGCAGACGCCCGTCGCCATCATCGAGAAGGCCACACGGCCCGACCAGCGCGTGCTGCGCAGCCTGCTGGCGGACCTGGGCGATCTCGTCGCCCGCGCCGGGGTGGAAAGCCCCGCACTCATCGTGGTGGGCGATGTGGTGCGCGAGGCCGGCGCGCTGGACAGCCTCCCGCGCCATTACAGACAGACGATCGGAGCCTTAGTTTCATGAATATCCTGACCGGCAACGACCTCGCCAGCGGCGACGTCATCTGGTGGACCGGCACCGGCTGGTCGCGCCATGTCGACGAGGCCGTCGACGTGGGCGACAAGGGCGAAGAGATCGCCCAGGCCGAGAGCGCCGCGCGCCGCGTCAACGTACCCTATGTGATCGAGGGCCAGCGGGACGCCAGTGGCAAGGTCCGCCCCGCCCACATCAAGGACCGCATCCGCGCGCTCGGGCCGACCGTGCGCCTCGACCTCAGCCTGAAGCCGGCCGACCACAGCGTCGGCAACTGGGTGATCTGACGGGAAGATCGAACGATGTACGCTTACGACCAATATGACCAGGCCGTCGTCGACGCCCGCGTCGCGGAGTTCCGCGACCAGACCACGCGTCGCCTCTCGGGCCAGCTCACCGAGGAGCAGTTCCGCCCGCTGCGGCTGATGAACGGCCTCTATCTCCAGCTCCACGCCTATATGCTGCGCGTCGCGGTGCCCTATGGCACGCTCAATAGCCGGCAGATGCGGATGCTGGCGCATATCGCGCGCAAATATGACCGCGACTACGGGCATTTCACGACCCGGCAGAACATCCAGTACAACTGGATCAAGCTCGCCGACGCGCCCGACATCCTGGCCGATCTCGCCAGCGTGGAGATGCACGCCATCCAGACCAGCGGCAATTGCATCCGCAACATCTCGTCGGACCAATATGCCGGCGTCTCCGCCGACGAAGTGACCGATCCGCGCCCGCTCGCCGAGCTGCTGCGCCAGTGGTCGAGCTTCCACCCGGAATTCAGCTATCTGCCGCGCAAGTTCAAGATCTGCGTGATCGCGAGCGAGGAAGACCGCGCGGCCATGCGCCTGCACGATATCGGCATCGAGCTGGTGAAGCGCGATGGCGTCATCGGGGCGCGCGTGTTCGTGGGCGGCGGCATGGGCCGCACGCCGATGATCGCGCCGGAAATCCGCGACTTCGTGCCGTTCGAGGAAGTCGTCTCCTATCTGGAGGCGTGCCTGCGCGTGTACAATCGCTACGGGCGGCGCGACAACAAGTTCAAGGCGCGCATCAAGATCCTGGTCCACGAAATGGGCGAGGCTGAATATCGCCGGCAGGTGGAGGAGGAGTTCCTCCACATGAAGACGCTGGGCCTCGACCCGCCGCTGGCCGAGCTGGAGCGCATCGCCGCGCATTTCGCCCCGCCGCCCTACAAGCAGGGCCTTGTCGACGAGATCGACCGCAGCGACCCCGACTTCGCGCTCTGGGTGGACAGTCAGGTCAAGGCGCACAAGGTGCCGGGCTATGCCATCGTCAACATCAGCCTGAAGCCCGTCGGCGGCATTCCGGGCGATGCCTCCTCCGCGCAGATCGACCTCATCGCCGATCTCGCCGAGCGCTACAGCTTCGATGAGCTGCGCGTGACGCACGCCCAGAACATCGTGCTCGCCCATGTGAAGAAGTCGGACCTCCATGCCCTGTGGCAGGCGCTCGATGAAGCGGGCCTGGGCACGGCCAATCTCGACCTCATCAGCGACATCATCGCCTGCCCGGGCCTCGATTATTGCAGCCTCGCCAATGCGCGCTCGATCCCGATCGCGCAGAAGATCGCCGAGCGCTTCACCGGCAATGGCAAGGCGCGCGAACTGGGCGAGCTGAAGCTCAAGATCAGCGGCTGCATCAATGCCTGCGGCCATCATCATGCCGGCAATATCGGCATATTGGGCGTCGACCGAAAGGGCGTGGAGAACTACCAGCTCCTGCTCGGCGGATCGGGCGCGGAGGATGTGAGCCTCGCCCAGATCACCGGCCCCGGCTTCGACGAGAACGGGATCGTGGATGCCGTCGAGAAGGCGACGGACGTCTATCTCGCCAACCGCGAGGGCGGCGAGCGCTTCGTCGACACCTATCGCCGCATCGGCATGAAGCCGTTCAAGGACGCCATCTATGCTTGAGTTTTTCACCCTGCGCGACGACGAGGCCACCATCGAGGAACCGGCGGTGACGCTGGAATCCTTCGACGACCAGAGCAATGCCTCGGCCGTCCGCATCGAGGCGGGCGAGGATGCGCGCGCGCTGCTGCCGCATCTGGAGCGACTGCGCCTCGTCGAGGTGAGCTTCCCGGTCTTCGGCGACGGGCGCGGCTATTCGGCGGCGCGCATCCTGCGCGAGGCGGGCTATACGGGCGAGCTGCGGGCCTGCGGCGACGTGCTGGTCGACCAGATCGGCCATATGGTCCGCTGCGGCTTCGACAGCTTCCAGCCTGCCCAACCGCTCGACCCGATCGCGCTCAAGGCGGCGCTCTCGCGCTTCCCCTATCGCTATCAGCGGGCGACCGATCCGGCCCAGCCGGTCTGGGCCCTACGGCATGGGTCGGCCCATGGCTGAAGCCGCGCGACAGGTAGACCGCATCGACGCCGCACCGCGCTGGACACAGGCCCAGGCGGACGAACTCAACGCGCGCTTCGCGGGCGTCGAGGCCGGCGAGATGCTGAAGACCCTGGTGGCCGAAGATATTCTCGGCCGCGCGGCCGTGGTCTCCTCCTTCGGGACGGAGAGCGCCGTGCTGCTGCATCTCGTGGCGCAGGCGGACAAGGCCATGCCGGTGATCTTCGTCGACACTCTGCGCATGTTCCCCGAAACGCTCGACTATCGCGAAACGCTCATCAACCATCTGGGCTTCACCAACAGCCAGGCGGTGACGCCGCGCCCGGAGGTGATCGCCGCCAAGGACGAGACGGGGCTGCGCTGGTCCTACGACCCGGACGGCTGCTGCGAAATCCGCAAGGTCGAGCCGATGGCGCGCGCCAAGGACGGGCTCGATAGCTGGATTTCCGGGCGCAAGGCCTTCCAGTCGGTCACGCGCCAGAACCTGCCGCGCTTCGAGATCGAGGACGGCCGGCTCAAGGTCAATCCGCTGGGCGACTGGGACAAGACGCGGCTCGACGCCTATTTCGAGGCGCACGACCTGCCGCGCCACCCGCTGGAGGCGCAGGGCTATCTCTCCATCGGCTGCGAACCCTGCACGAGCAAGGTGATGCCCGGCGAGGACCCGCGCGCGGGCCGCTGGCGCGGCTGGGACAAGGTGGAGTGCGGCATCCACACCGCCTCGACGCCGCTCGCCGACCCCGAGGATCCCGCCAACCAGCCGGTGTTCTGAGGCGCGGCGCCTTTTTTGGGGTGCGGTGTGACGGAGTGTAGCGGGTTGGCGCGGAAGGCGCTCGCCGGCGTTTGCGGAAGAATGGTGGCCGGGCGCGCGGGCGGGTGCTTTGCGTTCGTCCCGCTCCGGTGAATATGCGCACGCCGCAGTGTTCCTGCGAAGGCAGGAGCACACAATGCTTCTGTTGAGCTGAAGTAGCTTCAGCGCTGCAATCGACGCTGACATTATTCCCGTTTGATAAATGCATATCGCAGCGCTGGGGCAGAGGCGGGAGGCCACGGCCCCAGCTAAAGTGCCCCATCGCTCTGGGCCCTGCCTGCGCAGGAGCACTGGGAGGCGTCTGCTCGGGAGGGGCGTTCGTCGTGCATCAAGCGGACTGCGCGGCGGTGAAGAATGGCCTGGCGCCGCTTTGGCTCCGCATCAACCCCGTTTTCCGCTCCCCCTATTCGTAGCTTTCCTCGTTGCCGAAGCTGTCGTCCGCAAGGTCGGAGAAGCGGGTGATCTTGGAGTCGAAGAACAGGCGCACCTTGCCCGTGGCGCCGTGGCGCTGCTTGGCGACGATCAGCTCGGAGAGGCCGGAAATGCGGTCCATCTTCTCGCGCCAGGTGGTGTAGCCGGCCGGGTCCTGATTGATGTCCGGCTCCTTGTTCATCTCGTAATAATCCTCGCGGTAGAGGAACCAGACCATGTCCGCATCCTGCTCGATCGAGCCGGATTCGCGCAGGTCCGAGAGCTGCGGGCGCTTGTCCTCGCGGCTTTCCACGGCGCGGCTGAGCTGCGAGAGCGCGATGACGGGAACATTGAGTTCCTTGGCGAGCGTCTTCAGGCCGCGGCTGATCTCGGAAATCTCGTTGACGCGATTGTCGGTCGCCTTGCCCGAGCCCTGGAGGAGCTGGAGATAGTCAACCACGACAAGCCCGATATTGTGACGGCGCTTGAGGCGCCGCGCGCGCGTGCGCATCGCCGCGATGGTGAGGCCGGCGGTGTCGTCGATGAACAGCGGGAGATCCTGAAGCTCGCGCGAGGCGCGGACGAGGTCCTGGAACTCGGCATGATTGATGCGGCCCATGCGCAGCTTCTCGCCCGAAATGCCCGACTGCTCGGCGAGGATACGCGTGGCGAGCTGGTCGGCGGACATTTCCAGGTTGAAGATGGCGACCGGTGCACCGATCGACTTGGCCGGCTCGATGCCGTCGGCCATGTCGCGCACCCAGCGGCG
>CBIMKI010000031.1:0-17113 GCA_966244395.1 uncultured Sphingobium sp.
GCCCAGCACCAGCGGGCGGAACGGCATGGCGGCGAGCGTGCGGTCGAAGAAGCCGCCGCCATAGCCGCGCCGATAGTTGTGCGGATCGAAGCCCACGACCGGCGAGATCACTACATCGGGCAGCACCTCCGCGCCGTCGGCCGGGAACGGGATCTTCCACAGGCCCCGCTCCAGCCGGTCGCCCGAGCGCCATTCGCGGAAGACGAGCGGCTGGTGCAGCGCCGTCGCGACCGGCAGGGCGGTGCGGATGCCGCGTTCCGCCAGCGCCGCCAGCAGCGGCCGCAGCTCGGGCTCGCCCCTGATCGGCCAGTAAGCGCTCACGATCTTCGCATCGGACGCCACGATCCGCTCCAGCAGATGCCGGGCGATGTCGTCGCTCCACTTCGCGCGCTGGGGTGAAGGGATCGCCTGGCGCATCTCCAGCAGCCGCGCCCGCATCGCCTTGCGCCACGCCGGCACTTCGGCAGCCGGCAGGGTCGCGGGTTCGGGGGCATCGACGATGGCATTCATGACGGTCTCCTTATTCACTCACCAAGGCTAATCGGCCTCCCGCGACCGCCACAAACGACAAATGCTGATGCCTGAGCGCAAAAGCCTTGCAGTGAAACGGCCGGGCAAGGCGCGGACAAAATCGTCATTGCGGTATCCCTCTAGAAGGAGAAACCCCGTCGCGGCCGCCCCCTTCAGGCCACGATCGCCGCCGCTGCGCGCAGACCGCTGCGAATCCGGTCCATCACACCCGCATCCGCCTGCGTCGAGTGCACCACATAAGCCGAATATGAGAATTCCGGGCTGTCCGGCACCAGAGCCAGCCTGCCCTCTTCCAGATAGGAGCGGATGAAGCCCTTGCGGAAATAGCCGCAGCCCCCCGTCGCCAGGATATAATCGAGCGCGAGCGGGCCGTAGCCGATGGAGACCACCGCATTGGGCTGGTCCGGAAAGGCGGCCTGGTAGCTCGCCGCGAACTCCTCGCCCCAGTCGATCTGGACATGGTCCTCCGGCGCCAGCGGCCGGTTGGCGGGCGTGGTGCGCACCAGCACCAGCTTTTCCTCGAACAGCAGTTCGGCGACCACGCCCGGCCGGCTGGGCGCGGCATAGAGGATGGCGACGTCCAGCGAGCCTTCCTGCACGCGGGCCATCAGCCGCTCGGAGGTGTCGATCACCGCATTCACTGCAATTTCTGGGCATTCCCGGCGCATCCAGAGCAGCCAGTGGCGCAGCAGCGGGCTCCACAGGCTCAGTTCCGCGCCGATCGTCACCACCGTCTCGCGCCCCGGTGGCAATGCGACGGCTTTGCGCGCGCGGTCCCAGACCTGCACGAGCGAGGTGGCGAAGCGCAGGAACTGCTGGCCCTCCGGGGTCAGTCGCGCGCCCGCCTTGTTGCGGATGAACACGGCGCAGTCGAGCTGGTCCTCCAGCACGCGGATGCGCGCGCTGACGGCCGTCTGGGTCAGGTTGAGATTGGCGGCGGCGGCGACGAAGCTGCCGGTCTTCACCACTTCCAGGAAGGTGCGAGCGACGCTGATATCCATCTAGAAGCAACTTTCATGACAAAGCACAATTATATCCGTTTGCCTTATATAAGCTAGGGACTGAAAACTGATCGGGCAAGGAGGCGACATGGTCAGATCCGGCCTGACGGGCAGCAAGCTCTTCCGCGTGGCGCAGGGTGCGCGCACGCCGTGAATTTGCCGCCGCCTCCCCGCCCCGGCCGCCGGGTGGCATCTGCGCTCCCCTGGGTGCCGAGCGTCGTGGCGACGCTGGCGCTGGTCGCGGTCAGTGCCGGCCTCTATGCCTTGTCCGAGAGCCGTGTCATGAGCCCCGGCGCGGTGTTCGCCGCCACGCTCATCGCCATTCCGCTCGCGACTTTCCTCACGGTCGCGGTGGAATGGAAGGTCATGAGCCCCGTCCGCCACGGCGCCCGGCCCGCACCCGAAGAGATCATCCAGCAGATCCGGCGCGATGCGGAACGCATCAACGGCACGCGCGCCCCCATCTTCCACTCCGCCGCCAATGAAAACGACTGACAGCACTTATTCATATGAATATTAATGCATTCAAACATCAATAACATTCATTTGCCTGCTGTACGATTGGGCGCCAGATTTACCGCGACATTCCAGATATTCGAGGAACCCCCGCATGAGCATTCAGCTTGGGCAGATTGCCCCCGATTTCGAGCAGGACAGCACGCATGGGCGCATCCGCTTCCACGACTGGCTCGGGTCGAGCTGGGGCATTCTCTTCAGCCATCCCAAGAATTTCACGCCCGTCTGCACCACCGAGCTGGGCGAGGTCGCGCATCTGCGGCCGGAGTGGGACAAGCGCAACGTGAAGCCCATCGGCCTCTCGGTCGATCCGGTCGAGGCCCATCACATCTGGGAAGAGGACATTCAGGAGACGCAGGGCAAGGCCGTGGACTTCCCCATGATCGCGGACCCGGACTCCAAGGTCTCCACGCTCTACGACATGATCCATCCCGAGAGCGATCCCACCGTCACCGTCCGCTCGGTGTTCGTGATCGATCCCTCCAAGAAGGTGCGCCTCATCCTCACTTATCCGCCCAGCACGGGTCGCAATTTCCAGGAGATCCTGCGCGCGATCGACAGCCTCCAGCTCACCGACGCGCGCAGCATCGCCACGCCGGTCAACTGGGCGCCGGGCGAAGCCGTCGTCATCTCGCCCAAGCTTTCGGACGAAGAGGCCGGCCGCCTGTTCCCCCAGGGCTTCCGCACCCTTAAGCCCTATCTTCGCCTGGTCGACCTGGAGGTCGAAACCGCGCAATAGCCGATCCCAGAGCGGGCGGGCCTGAGCGACGCCTCAAGTCCGCCCAGCGGGGCCGGCCGGGATGACGTCTCCTCCCATTTCTGCTGGATATGGCATCCCGTCGGAGTGGCCAGGTAGGCCGAGCGCGCGAACCCGCCATGACCAATGAGCCCCTTCGACCGCCGGCGCTGCCGCAAGAATGGGCGTGAAAAGCGGTTTTCAGCCACCCCGCCCTGGACGCTCACCATCGTCCGACCCTGTCGAAGCCTGTCCTTGGCGAGCGAACCGGGAATCCCGTCCGTTCGTGCCGAGCAGGTTCTGAGTAGCAGCGCAGCGCCTTATCCTAGGCCCGGTCATTCCCCGCGAGGAGCCACGGCCGCGCATCCGCCGCCAGCGCATAGCCGCACCGATGCGTGCGCTCGTCCCGCCGCGTGATCGTCAGCCGGCCCATGGCGACAAGCCCCTGCACTTCGCGCAGCACGATCGCATGCTCGATTCCCAGCGTCCGCGCAAAGGCGCGGCTGTCATGCGCGATGTCGAACGCGATGCCGACGAGGATGCCCGCGCCCAAGGCAGAGAGCGCGGGATCGCCCGCGCACATGCGCTCCACCTCGGCGAAATAGAGGTCCGCCGCATCCGCGCGCGGGGCCGGCAGCGCCGTCATGTTCAGGCCGCCTGCTGTTTCGCGTGCAGGCGGAAGGAGACGATCACCGACTTGGACGTGGGCGTGAAGCTGCCCTCGCCGAAGGTGGAGAGCGGCACCAGGCAATTGAGTTCGGGATAATAGCCCGCCACGCAGCCGCGCGGAATATCGTAGGCGACGAGGCTGAAGCCCTCCGCGACACGGTGCACGCCATCGTCATGCTCGCCGATCACATCGACGACGTCACCCGCCTGCGCGCCGATCATCTCCAGGTCGGCGGGATTGACGAACACGATGTTCCGCTTGCCGAAGATGCCGCGATAGCGGTCGCTCATGCCGTAAATGGTGGTGTTGTACTGATCGTGCGAGCGGAAGGTCTGGAGCACGAACAGCCCCTCGCCCTTGCGCGCCATCTGGTGCTCGATCGCCTCGGGCAGCGCGCCGCTGAAGAAGTTGGCCTTCCCCGTCGCGGTGTTCCACTCGCGATGCGCGGCGGCATTGCGCAGGTGGAAGCCGCGCGGCTTGCGCACGCGCTCATTATAATCCTCAAAGCCGGGAATGACCCGCGCGATGAGATCGCGAATGCGGTCATTGTCGTCCGCCAGCGCCGCCCAGTCCACATAGGCCGAGCCCACCGTCGCCTGCGCGATGCCGGCGACGATCTGCACTTCCGAGCGCAGCCAGGGCGAGGCGGGCTTGTTGATGCCGCCGGAACCATGGACCATGCTCATCGAATCCTCGACCGTGACGATCTGCGCCACGCCCTGGCTGTTGCGGTCCACCTCGGTGCGGCCGAGACATGGCAGGATGAAGCTCACTTCGCCCGGCACCAGGTGCGAGTGATTGAGCTTGGTGGCGACGTGCACGGTCAGCTTCTGGCTGGCGAGCGCGCTGGCGATGAGCGCGCTGTCCGGCGTCGCGCGGGCGAAATTGCCGCCCAGGCCAATGAAGGCCTGCGCCGATCCGTCCAGCATCGCGCCGATCGCGCCCAGCACATTGTGTCCCGGCTTGCGCGGCATGGGCGCGCCGAGTTCGCGCTCCAGCGCGTCGAGCAGGGCGGGCGGCGCCTTTTCGTTGATACCGACGGTGCGGTCGCCCTGCACGTTGGAATGGCCGCGCACCGGACAGAGCCCCGCGCCGGGCCGCCCGACATTGCCGCGCAGGAACATGAAATTGGCGATCTCGCGGATGGTGGGCACGCTGTGGCGGTGCTGCGTGACGCCCATCGCCCAGGAGCAGATGACGCTGTCCGCGCCGAGATAGACGTCCGCCATCAGCTCCATGTCGGCGCGCCGGAGGCCGGACTGATCCTCGATCTCATCCCAGCCCGTCGCATCCACGACAGCGCGATAGCCATCGAAATCGACCGTGTGCTGCGCAATGAAGTCATTGTCGAGCAGCGAGGGTTTGCCGGCGGCAAGCGCGTCGGCCTCGCGGCCCAGGATCACCTTCACGATGCCGCGCACGGCCGCCATGTCCCCGCCCAGGCGCGGCTGGAAATAATGGGTGGCGATCTGGCCGCTGCCGCCGTGGAGCATCTCCACCTTGCGCTGCGGATCGGCGAAGCGCTCCAGGCCGCGCTCCTTCACCGGATTGAGCACGACGATGCGCGCGCCCCGCTCGGCTGCCCGGCGCAGGTCGCCCAGCATGCGCGGATGATTGGTGCCCGGATTCTGGCCGATCACGAAGATGGCGTCCGCCTTCTCGAAATCCTCGAGCAGCACCGTGCCCTTGCCCACGCCGATGGCCTGGCCGAGACCGACACCGCTGGCCTCGTGGCACATGTTCGAGCAATCGGGGAAATTATTGGTGCCATAGAGGCGCACGAACATCTGGTAGAGGAACGCCGCCTCGTTGCTGGCGCGGCCAGAGGTGTAGAACTCCGCGCGGTCCGGGTGATCCAGGCTGTTCAGCACGCGGCCGATTTCGGCGAAGGCGGCTTCCCAGCGGACCGGCACATAGCGGTCGCTCTGCGCGTCATAGCGCATCGGGTGGGTGAGGCGGCCCTGATGCTCCAGGTTGAAGTCAGTCCAGCCGCGCAGCTCGCTGACGGTATATTTGCCGAAAAAGTCGGGCGCCACGCGCTTTTCCGTCGCCTCCCAGGCAACCGCCTTGACGCCGTTTTCGCAGAATTCGAAGGACGAGCCATGTTCCGGATCGCCCCAGGCGCAGCCCGGGCAGTCGAAGCCGTCCGGCTGATTGGCCTTCAGCATCGTCTTCGCGCCCAGCAGCGGCGCGCCACTGCCCAGCAGCTGCTTGCCGCAGCTCTTGAGCGCGCCCCAGCCGCCCGCGGCGGCGGAAGCTTTCCCAATGAAATCCGTTTTCGTCATCGATCGGCAGCCTGTGATCCGTTTCACTTCCAAGGCCGCAGCGAACGACCGGCGCGGGCGCATTCCGGCTGTCGCGAACAGAGCCTATATATGAAGCATGATGCATATATTCGGCGCGACAGATCGGCCGACCCGCGCCTCACGACCTATCGCTCATTGTCGAAAATGAGGGAATATGATATGTTTTACCGGAAATATGATGAGGCTTATGAACTACAAGACATATCTCGGACGCCATAATATGCGGAAAATTGCATATTATGAGACAAGTCGGACGCGGTCCGCGCCATGATCCGCATCGAGATCGCGCCCCAGTGGCGATTCCGGCGGGATGGCGATCCGCAGTCGATGCTCGTGCTGCTCGATTTCCTCAACGAGATCCGCGCCACTGGCAAGATCACCAGCGCCGCGGGCCAGGCGGGCCTCTCCTATCGCCATGCCTGGAACCTCATCGAGAGCTGGGGCGCCTTCTTCGAGGCGCCGCTGGTGGAGCGCCAGCGCGGCAAGGGCACGCATCTGACGCCGCTCGGCGAACGGCTGGTCTGGGCCGGGCAGCGGCTACAGGCGCGGCTGGGTCCGCAGCTCCAGAATCTGGCGCAGGAGCTGGAGACCGAGATCAACGAACTGCTGCCCAGGGGCGCGGCAGCGCTGCGCATCCATGCCAGCCACGGCTTCGCGGTCTCCAAGCTGCGCGAGATGCTGGACCGCGAGGCCGACATCCCCTTCGACCTGCGCTATGTGAGCAACCCCGCATCCCTGGTGTCGCTTGCCCATGACGGCTGCGACATTGCGGGCCTGCATCTGCCGCAGGGCTCGCTGCGCAAGCCGAACATCGCGGCGGCGCTCGCTTATGTCTCGCCCGCCCGGCATCGCGTCATCGGGTTCGTCACGCGCGAGATGGGCCTTATCGTCAAGCGCGGCAATCCGCTCAAGATCTACAATCTGGAGCGGCTGCTCGATCCTGCCGTGCGGTTCGTCAATCGCGATTCCAATTCCGGCTCCCGCTTCGCCTTCGACCAGCTCCTGGACGCCCACGGCTTCGATCCCGAGCAGATCAACGGCTATCAGCGCACCGAATATACGCATGCCGCCGTCGCGGCTTATGTGGCGAGCGGCATGGCGGACGTGGCCTTCGGGGTCGAGGCGGCCGCCCGGCAGTTCGACCTCGATTTCGTGCGGCTGCTGACGGAAGATTATTTCTTCGTCTGCAAGACCGAGGCACTGGAGCTGGAGCCGGTCAAGCGGCTGATGGCGCTCATGCGAAGCGCCGAGTTCCACGAGGCCGTGATGGAATTGCCCGGCTATATCGCCAAGGACATGGGCATGGTGCGCACCATCGACGACATGTTCCGCAACGCGGGCGACTGAGGGCCCAGGACGGCGCGACCGCTACTCAGGCAGCGGCCAACCGGGCCTCCCGCCTGCGCCATCCAAGCAGCAGCGCCACAAAGACGAGCGCCGGCCAGAGCGCATCGATCAGCGAGAGAGTCGGCATATCCGGGCGCTCGGCGACGGGCATCGGTTGCGTCCGGTCCTCCTCGGTCATCAGCGAACCCTCCAGTTGCGACGGCGCACGCTCCGCCGGCTGCTGCGGGGCCTGCTGCTGCGGCTTGCGCGGCGCGGGCACATTGGCGGGCGCATTGGCAGGGGTCCGCGCATCGACCTGCTGCGGCGTGCTCCGGGTCTGCGCCACGGCCGCGCGTGCGGCCTGCTGCGTGGCGATCTCGCGCGCGTCGTTGCGGCGGGCGAAGGCCTCCAGTTCACTGGCGGCGGCATCGATGGTGCGGCCCATGGCCTTCTCGAACGCGGCCTTGGCCTTGGCGATGGTCGGCGCGGGCACGCCGGCGCCGGCGGCCTGCTCCATCACATAGCGCAGCAGCCGGCCATTGCCGCAGGACACGTCCGTGCAGTTGACACCGTGCGTCGTCACATTCTCCAGATATTCGCTGACCAGCCGCGCGCGTGTCTGCTCGTCCGCCTTCCAGTAATCCTTGCGGATCGTCTCGATCATCCGCGCGGTGATGTCCTGATAGGCGTAGGGTGAGTTCTTCTCGAAATAGTCCTTCATGCCGAGCTTCTTCTTGTCCTCGACATAGGTCTCGAACGTCTCCTGCCACATGGCGTCGTCCACCACTTCGGGCGTGGTCGCGTCCCAGCCCCAGAGATATTCGATGAACTCGCGCATGGTCCCGGCGCCGGCATAGCCTTCCTTCTGCATGCCCTTGATCCAGGCAGGATTGACATAGCGGGAGCGGAATTCGCGGCCGATGAACTTGTCCGCGCTGGTCATGGCCGGCTTGCCGGGGTCGCGCGTGTCGGTGATGAGCAGCTCGGGCGTCTTGCCGTCGATGCCGCGGATCGCCGCCGCGAGGCCGCCCATATACATGAACATGTCGTCATTATCGAGCGTGCCGTAGAGCATGGTCGAGTTGGAATGGACGACACTGTCCGTGCCGGAGAGCGCGAGCTGGAACACGTCCGGCATGGGCTGGCCCCAATAGCCATTGCCATAGCCATGGCCCATCTTGCGGATATAGTCGTTGGCGAAGCCCGCCTCATCGTCCCACGATCCGCTGGCCGCGACGATCGCCGAGGTGTTCAGATTGAACTGGCCCGGCGGCTCGTCGAAGATGCGCACGCCCGCCATGCGGTCCGCATCCTCGGCCGCCACGCCGCGCTTGATGAGCGCCTCCTTGATCTGGAGATAATGGGCGCGCACCTGATTGTCGGCCTCGTCGAGCGCCTTCACGTCCTGCACGGCCTTGTCCATCAGCCGCGTCAGATTGGCGAACAGGCCTTCGGATGCGGAGGCGATGACGATATCGATGCGCGGCCGGCCGAGCTGCTCGCGCGGAATGACCTCCACGCCGACCACCTTGCCGCGCGCGTCCCACACGGGTTTGGTGCCGAGCATGGTGAAGATCTGCGCTTCCAGCACGCCTTCATGGCGCATGGTCTCGTCGCCCCAGATGACGAAGCTGATCTTGGCGGGATAGCGGCCATGCCGGGCGCGATAGTCCGCGATCATCTGGTTGGCGAGCTTGTGGCCCATCTCCCAGGCGGCGGGCTTGGGGATCTTGTCGGGATCGATGCCGTAGAAGTTCTTGCCGGTGGGGTAGCTGTCCGGATTGCGGATCGGCTCGCCGCCGCCGCCGCCCGGCACGAAGCGGCCCGCCAATGCCTTGACGAGCCCGTCCAGCTCGCGCGGACCGGAAGCGAGGATGCGCTGCGTCATATCCTGTGCCATCGTCTCGCGCGCGTCCGGCAGCATGGAGCGGTCGATGCTCATGATGGCGTCGACCGTGCTCTCCACCGCCTCCGGCGCGGGCGTGCGGCCGAAGGCATGGAGGCCAAAGGGAATGATCTGCTCCTTGAGTTCGAGCAGATAGGTCTCGACGCTGTGGAGCTGCTCGTCGGTCCAGGCCTTGTCCGGATCGAGCCCGAGATCCTTGGCAACGCCGAGCCTGACCGCCGCCCGCCGCGCCTGATCGCCATAGATCCGGGCAAGCTCGGGATTCTTGCTCTCATTCTGGATATGGTCGTTGAGCAGTTCGCTCAATTTCGCGAGATCCTCGGTCAGGTCGCCGCGCACGAAGGGCGGCACCATATGGTCGACCAGCGTCGCCATGCCGCGCCGGCGCGCGACGAGCCCCTCCCCGACCACGTCGACATTGTAGATATAGGCGTCCGGCAGGTCGGCGATCAGCGCGTCGGGCGCATCGTCCTCGGCCAGCCCGGCATCGCGCCCGTCGAGCCATTCGAGCGTGCCGTGCGTGCCGACATGGACGACCGCGTCGGCCTTGAACCCGTTGCGCAGCCAGGCATAGGCCGCGACATATTGATGATGCGGCGCCAGATCCTTGGCGTGATACATCTTCTCCAGGTCATCGCCCCAGGCGCGCGCGGGCTGCGGCATGAGCAGGATGTTGCCGTAGCGCACGGCCGGCAGGACATAGTTGATCTGCCCGTCCTTGCGCTCGACCATGAGCGGACTGTCGGCCGGGTCGCCCCAGTCCTTGAGTATCTTGTCGCGCAGACCCGGCGACAAGGCGTCAAGCCAGCGGCGATAATCCTCCAGCGGCACGCGCGGCTGGCCGCCGAGCGCCAGCATCTCCGCCAGTTCGCCCGGCGCGTCCGAGCCGATGTTGCGGGCCTTGGCGGTGATGTCGGCCAGCACCTCGTCCGTGCTGGGCGGCGTGCGGCCGATGTCATAGCCCTCGGCGTCGAGCCGGCGCAGGACGTTCGAAAGTGTCTCCGCAACATTGAGATAGCTCGCCGAGATGCCTGCCTTGCCGGTCGGATAATTGTAGAAGAGCAGCGCGATCTTCTTGTCCGCATTGGGCGTGAGGCGCAGTTGGGCATAGCGCAGCGCGCGCGCGACGCTCATCTCGACCCGCTCCCGGATGGGGCTGGTAACGACGGAATTGAGGCCGGTCAGCGGATCGAGGACCTTCTCCTTGGTGCCCGCCACCGTGGGCGCCACCGTGCCGGCCAGTTCAGGCGTCGCGAGATTGAACGTGCCCTCGAAGGCCGAGAGGCCGCTGGTCGAGGCGCGCCACTCCGCTTCCGAGCGGCCGTAGAGGCTGATGACGTTGATGATCGGGATGTCCACGCCCGCGAGAATGCCGGCGGCCTGCGCATCGCTGAACTGGAAGGAGAGGCCTAGCGCGGCATCGGCCCGCGCCGTCTCGCCCGCGCCGAGCAGGCGCTGGAAGGCAATGGCGCCCGGATAGCCGAACACCGGCACCGCCTCGGCACCGCGCTTCTCGACCTCCGCGATCAGCGCGTCGATGAGGCCGGTGTCGCCGGAATAATAGGTCGCCTTGAAGAAGCCGATGGCAATGCGCGGCGCGCCCGGGCGCAGCTTGCCGTTGGCGGCGCGCCAGGCCTGGAAGCTCTCCCAGTCGGCGAAGACCTGTCCGCTGGCGCCGTCCGGATAATAATAGCCGAAGTCGAGCGAGGGCACGACCGGCGGCAGATCGAGCCCCTCGATACCGGCCTTGGTGAGGGCATATTTGAGCAAGCTGAGCTGGTTCTGAGGGCCGGCATGTTCCCAATAGGCCCGCGCCCGGTCCTCCCAGATCACGCCCATGTCGGCATAGGCCTGCTCGCTCTGGAGCCCCTGCCCCACGCCGAGCACGGTGCCGCGCGCGCCCACCTGCTTCACGAGGTCGATCTTGTGCGCCTGGTTGAACTGGCCGAGCATCTGTTCGTTCATGACGTCGAACACCAGCACGTCGCTCTGCGCGATCTTGGCGGCATCGGTCTCATCGAAAGTGGATTCGGCGAGGAGCTGAAGCTCCACCCGCCCCTTGAGGTCCGGCCGTTCCTCGATCAGCTTGCGGAAGGCCGCGAGCGTGCCGGGGATGTTCCCGTCCGAGAAGAGATAGCCGATGCGCAGCGGCTCCGGGCTCACTGGCTCTGGGCCCTGCGACCAGCCGGCCGCGGGCACCATCAGCGCAAGCGTCAGGAACAGCGCGCTAAGGAGCCGCAGGAGCCGCATCGGCCTCCGATCCCGCTTCATTGCCGCCTGCATTGTCCTCCGGCGCATCGGGCACATAGATGATCTGGCCGTTGGCGAGGCGATAGGCCGAGCCCAGCCGCTCACCATCGCCACGGCCGGTCTCGCCCGAGAGCTTGTAGGCCTTGATGGTCTGGCCCTTCTTCACGATGATTTCCTGCTGCCCATTGGCATCGGTCTTCACCATCGTCACTTCGCTTTCGCCGCTCATCAGGTCGCCCATATTATAGACCGAGAAGAGCGTAATCATGAGGCCCACGATGAACACGATGGAGGCGTCGAAGAGATTGGCGACGCCCGCCAGCGGGTCCTCATCGGCCGGTTCCTCCGGCGGGGAGAGCTTGAGAAAGCGGCCCATCAGCGTCCCTCCAACTCCTTGGCGACGACTTCGGCCAGATAGCGCTGCTCGCGGATGGAGGCACTGACCCAGCTCTGCCGCAGCGCGACGAGGCCATAAGCCACAGTGCCGGTCGCCAGCCCGATGATGGTGCTGGTAAAAGCGACGACCATCTGGCCGGCCATGGCATTCAGATTGCCGCTCGCCATCGCCGCGAGCGAACTGCCCATGGGAATGAGCGTGCCGATGAGGCCGAGGCTGGGACCCACCTTGACGAGCGCGCGCGGCCCGTCGAGCCCGTGGCGCAGCCGCTCCTCATGCTCGGCGACGACATTCTCCAGCCCGCCATGATGGAGCGCCTGGCCGGCATCGAGCGCCTGGACATCCGCGATGAGGCCCTTCAGTTCGGAAGGCAGCGCCGCGCGCCGCTCCGCCCCGGCGTCCAGCACCCGCTCCTGCTGAAGCCAGAGCTTGAGGTCGAAGCCGTCGCGCTCGCGGCGCCGGCGCACGGCGACGACAAGATAGCGGCCGACATAATAGAGCGTCATGGCCACGCACACCCAGAGCAGCAGCATGACCGGCAGGCGCAGGATCTGACCGAGGGCGAACAGCCCGTTTTCCAGCAGTTCGGCAAAGCTCATCTTTGTTTCCAAATTCCCCTGAGAGCACCGGCGAGCAGCGCCAGCGCCACGATGACGACGGCCCAGGCCGGCGTCGGCACATCATGCTGGGCGACGACGCCGCGATTGAGCACCGCGGCCGAATGCCAGCCATAGACGAGATCGCCCGCAAGGCCGATGGCGGGCGTGGCGAGCGCGGTCACGATGAAGACCATGTCGCGCAGGCCGTTGCGGGCCGTGGAGCGGGCCAGCACCGCGCCGCCCGCAACCAGCGCGCCAGCGGCGAGCGGCACCGCGATCCAGAAGGAGAGGCCCGCCGCCACCTGAAGCGCCGCAGCCAGGCCCGCGCAGACCGCGCCCAGCACCGCGCTCATGCGCGGCAGCGGACCGCCGATGAGCTGCCACATGGCCGTGAGGCCCACCAGCACGCCGATCCAGTTGGGTTGGGGCGACAGGAACAGCGCGCCCGCAAGCACGAGGGCGAAGACGAGCCCGCCCTGCACCAGCTCGGCGACATCCTTCTCGCCCTGCTGGACATGCGCGCTCGCGGCGAGAAGAGCCAGCAACCAGATGAGCGAGATGGAGAGGGAGAGCATCATGACATCTGCGCCGCAGCGCCCTTTTTCCGGCAGACCCCCCCGCGCCGCAGCCAAAGCAGAAAGCCCGCGATGGCCATGGCGGCGGTCAACAGGCCGAAAAGACTGACGAAAACCTTGTAAGGCCAGCCGAAGAAGCTGGCCGTGTGCAGCATCCGCACCGTCTTGTCCACCGCATCGGCGGCCGTTGTCCCGAATGGAGACCGGAATTCGACCAGACGGCCCGAGACCTGATCGAACCACACCACCGTGGAACCGTTTCCGGTCGGCCCATCCAGGCTGGTGCGGGCATAATAGCCTGTGACCTGCGCGTGGTCGTTGAAGCTGATCGCCTCGGGTCCGCTCACCGCGAAGCCCCGCGCCGCCGCCTCCCGCGCCATAAGCCGCGCGCCCACTGCCACGGCTGCCTCGGGCGTCATGACCTCGCCCTGCGCCGGCGCGGGATTGACGACGGGCCGGTAGAGCCCCTGCGCGCCGAAGGCGCCCTGCACCGCCCCGTGGACGGAGTCGAGATTGAAGGCCACGGCGGACCAGGCGAAGACCAGCATGACCGGCCAGATCCACAGGCCCGATGCCCTGTGCAGGTCATAAGTGAAGGCATGGCTCCCCTGCCCGCGGCGGACCCGCCAGGCCGGCCACCAGCGCCGGAACGCCTGCCCCGACCCTCCGCCATTCCTGCGCGGCAGGCTGAGGAGGAAGCCCAGCACGCACTCCACGGTCCAGATGAGTGCGGCGACACCAAGAACCCAGCGCCCCCAGGCGCCGGCCGCGAGACTGTAATGGAAATTGATGAGGAAAGGCATGATGTTGACGGCGCCGTCGCGCAGGTCGCCATAGCGGACCTTGGCGCGCAACTCGCCGGTATAAGGGTCCGCGAATACCTGCTCATAGGGCAAGGTCGGCCCGCCGGGCCGAGGACTGACGAAGACCGATTGCGTGCGATGCGGATCGAGGTCCAGCGACATGTAGCTTACATGCCCGCCGGTCTGCGCCTCCACGCGGCGCATCAGCTCGACGCCAGAGAGCATCGCCGCGCCCGGCTGCGGCGGCGCCGTTTCCCAGACATTCGCCGCGATCCACTGGGCGATCTCCCGCTGATAGGGAAGGATCGCGCCCGTCAGGCCCGTCACCACCAGCGCGAAGACGATGGTGAGCCCGGCCCAACGGTGGACGATCAGCAGAAGGGGTCGAAGAATGTCCATCGGCCTTTCAGAACCGCACGCGCACGCCGCCATGCACGACAGCTGGCTCAGTGCCGCAGCCTGTCAACACCCGGCCGGCTCTTGCGTCCCACTTCACCGCAACAATAGAGTTCATGATATTGATATTCCATCGATTCAATCACGTCACCGGACGCAGCGGCGATCATCTGGACAGCGCCGCCACGGTCCGTTACATCTCAAAAAAAAGGTGACCGGACGAGAGCGCGGTGAAGCGGCCTCGGTCCGGTCCAGTTGTTGGGAGCGCCTGAAAGGCGCCGGGAATGCGCCTGAAAGGCGCTGGGTCTTGTGGGCGGCCATGCGGCCGCCAATTTCGCTTCAGGGCCGCCCGGAGCGAGCCCGCCAATGTCCGTTCAAGTCCATCAGAACCGTGCCCGCAGGCCCGCATAGAGCGCCCGGCCCGGTGTCTGGAACGTGAACACCTCCTGATAGCGCTCGTCGAACAGGTTTTCGGCGCGCGCGAAGAGTTCGAACTGCTCCGATGCCTGATAGCGCAAGCTCAGATTGACCAGCGTGAAGGACGAAAGATCGGCATAGAGCGCCGAATAGCTCGGCGTGTGGACGACATCCTTCATCTTGCCATTGTAACGGACGGTCAGCGTGCCCGAGACCGGCAGGCTCTCCGGCGCATAGGTCAGGTTGACGCTGCCGCTATATTTGGGACGGCGCACGGCCTGCGCCGTGACAGGGCCACTCGCGAAGGAGGCCGGGTCTTCCGGATCGAGCAGCACGTCCCGGTTCTGCGGTGCGTCCAGCCAGGTCCAGCTTGCCGACGCGCGCACATCGCCCAGCCGCGCCTCGCCAAAGAGTTCGACGCCCTTCTGGCGCGTGCGCGTCATGCGATTGAGCGAGGTCGCGCTGTAGTCGGGCGGCATATAGGCGGTGTAGATCTCGTTGGTGAGGCGGCTTTCGAAATAAGTCGCGCCGATGGTGAACGCGCCATCGGCGAAGCTCTGGTCGATGCCGACCTCCCAGCCGGTGGATTCCTCCGGCCGCAGATCGGGATTGCCAATATACTGCCCCGTCGAATAGCCGAACAGCTCGAAGGAGACCGGCGCCTTGACGCCCGATCCGGCCGCCGCATGCGGGCGCGTGCCGCTGGGGAACAGATAGCTCGCCTCGACATGCCAGGTCGTGGCATCGTCGAAATAGCTGTTGTCGTCATAGCGGACAGATCCGCCCAGCGCGAAGCGATCGTCGACCGTCAGATTATACTGGCCGATGAAGCCGACCGTATCGATGGTCTTTGTGCTCTTGTCCGGCGCCGTGGGCGCGGCGTTGCGATACTCTTCGCGCTCGGCGTCGACCGCGAGCGTGAAGCGGTGCTTCACCCGGTCCGTGCCCAGCCGCAGTTCGTTGACGAAGGCGCCGCGGTAGCGCGTGCCCTTGTTGCCGTAATTATAGCCGAAGGAGGCATAGGCATCGCGAGCGGTATCGGCGATCTGCGCAGTCAAGGACGTGAACAGCAGGTCCTCGACCGTCTCCAGGTCCGCGCGCACAAGGCCGTACCAGGCCTTGCTGCGATAATAAGCATCCGGCGTGTCCACCACCGTGATGACCTGGCGCCCACGCACCACCGGCCCATCCACGCTGGGACCCTGGTCGTTCAGGTCCGCCTCGGTGAAGCTGTAGCGCAGCACGCCGGAAAGCTTGAGCCTGTCCGTCGGCTCCCAGCCCAGCTTGGCCGAGAAAGCGGCATTGCGCGATCCCACCTCGCGGCTGCCGCCCGGTGCGGTCGGGTAGCCGTCCGTGCTGTTGAAGGCGCCGGAGAGTGCATAATCGAATGTGCCGCTCGCCCCGGCGATCCGCGCCGTGCCGTTGAACGTGCCGAAGGAGCCGCCTTCCGCGCGCAGGCGCACGCCTGGCGCCTCGCGGCCGGAGAGCGTGATGTAGTTCACCACGCCGCCGATCGCGTCCGATCCGTAGAGCGAGCTTTGCTGACCGCGCAGCACCTCGACGCGCGCGGCATCGTCGGCGATCAGCGTCGCGAAATCGAACTCGCCCTGATAGGGATCGCTCACCTTGATGCCGTCGACGAAGACGAGGACGTGATTGCCCTCGCTGCCGCGGATGCGGATCTGCGTCTGGCCACCCACGGCGCCCGTGCGGTTGACGGCGACGCCGGGCACATCGCGCAGCACATCGGAGACGACGCGCGTCTCGCGGTCCGCCATGTCGCGCGCGTCGATGAGCGTGATGGAACTGCCGATCAGATTGCGGTCGACGCCCAGGCCCGAGAGCGAGGCAGTGACCACGATGTCGCCATTGCTTCCGTCTCCTCCAGCGGCGTCCGCGTCGGACTGCGCATGGAGCGCGGAAGGCAGCAGGAGGGGCAGCATGCCAGCCCCCAGCAAAGCCCTGCGCTTCAGCTTTTGAATTCGTCTCATCCCCGGATCGTCCCTTATGTCCTGCATTGATGGGGAAGGCTTGTGGACGGAATTACTTAGCAGCCTAGTTATTTACGGTTTCGACCACGTTTCGAAACGTTACAAACTGCTTCCACGAGGACGCCAAGCTATTTCCCGCCGCCACCTGCCGTTCTGCCGCGCCTGATTCGCGACCACCGGCACCGGGCAATCGCTATTGCCCGGTGCGCGCCTCGGCCGGATCGATCATCGCTTCCCAGATGCCGGTCTGGCTACGCGGCTCGGCGGCGATCAGCGTGCCTTTGAGGTTCTCCGCCCCCATGCCGTCCACCGCATAGAGCGCCTCGAAATAGCCGTCCTTACTCACGGAGGACAGCTGCTCCGCTCCGGCGCTGGACGTCGCGATCGACACGGCCTCCAGCAGCCCGGCATCCCGCGTGCCGGCGATGATGAGGATGCGATTGCCATTGGGGCCGGGCAGGCTGGCGATATAGGCGAAGTTGCGGCGCGGCGTCTGAGCGTCGCGCGGCGGCTCGGAGATGTAGATCTTGCCGGTCTTGGTATCGATGATCTCATCGAAGCTGCCGGCAAAGCCGAAGCGGGAGTTGCTGAACACGGCCTGCTGCAACAGTCCCAGCCCGCTCAGCAACCCCACATAGACCAGGTCGTTGCTCTTGAGCTGCGCGGGCGACAGCGCGGAGGAAGCGACCACCT
>CBIMKI010000032.1:0-17058 GCA_966244395.1 uncultured Sphingobium sp.
GGCAAGAAGGGCAAGGCCTTCAGCGAGACGATGGCAGCGGCAGCGCACTACAATGGGCAGGCGGCAAAGCCCAAGCGCCGGGCATCGGCGGCGGCGCTTCCGCACTTCGAGAAGGTACAACTCGCGACCTTGGTGGATTCGGTGCCTGCCGGCAATGGCTGGATGCACGAAATCAAGTTCGACGGCTATCGTGCGCTCGCTGCCATATCGGGCGACAAGGTTGCCATATATACGCGCACGGGCCTCGACTGGACGGAGAAGTTCCAGCCGCTGGCCGCGCGGTTCGCCGCGCTGGACCTGCCCCCCTGCCTCATTGACGGAGAAATCGTGGCCTATGACGGCCGGGGCAATCCGGATTTCTCCGCGCTGCAGAAGGTGCTCAAGCGCGGCCATGGGGCGCGAGGCGATGCGGATGCGCTGTCCTTCCACGCCTTCGATCTGCTGAGCCTGGAAGGGCGGGATATGAAGTCCCTACCCAATATCGAGCGTAAGGAGCGGCTCGAGGCGCTGCTGGCCCGGGCGACGCCGCCGATCCAGGTGGCCGACCATGTGATCGGCGCGGGTGAGCGGCTCTTCGCCGCCATGTGCGGCGCGGCGCAGGAGGGCATCATCTCCAAGCGGGTCGACGCGCCCTATCGCGGCGAGCGCACCCGCAACTGGCTCAAGGTCAAGTGCACGCTGCGGCAGGAATTCGTCATTCTCGGCTGGACGCGGAGCAAGGCGAGGGCACGTCCCTTCGCCTCGCTCCTGCTGGGGCAGCGCGAAGGCGGCGAAATGGTGTACAAGGGCAAGGTCGGCACCGGCTTCAACGGCGAGCTGCTCGGAGACCTTTCGGCGCGGATGGCGCCGCTCGCGCGCAAGACGGCCCCAGCGCAGGTGCCGCGCAGCGAGGCGCGAGGCGTGCAGTGGCTGGCGCCGGAGCTGGTCGCCGAAATCGCCTTCGCCGAGTTCACGGCCGACGGCCATGTGCGACATGGCAGCTTCGTGGCGCTGCGCGAGGACAAGGCGGCACGCACGGTGACATCGGAGATTGCGGCGGCACCACCCCAGGACAGCGGCAGCGCGGTGACGATCACCAATGCCGATCGCGTCATCTTCGAGGGCGGGAAGACCAAGGGCGACCTTGCCGACTATTATCGCGCCGTGGCCGCACTGATGCTGCCCTTCGCCGCCAACCGGCCGGTGAGCCTGGTGCGCTGCCCGCAGGGCCGAGCGAAGAAATGTTTCTTCCAGAAGCATGACAGCGGCGCCTTCGGCGGCCATGTGTCGCATGTCACCATCGTGGAGAAGGGTGGGGGAAGCGAAGACTATATTTATGTAACCGATGGCGAGGGCATCCTCGCCTGCGTGCAGATGGGGACGATCGAATTTCATGGATGGGCCGCGCGGGCCGACGATGTGGAACGGCCCGACCGCATGATCTTCGACCTCGATCCGGACGAGGGGCTCGACTTTGGCGAAGTGAAGCGGGCCGCGAAGGACATTCGCGACATGCTGGCCGATCTTGGCCTTGTGAGCTTCCCCATGCTTTCGGGCGGCAAGGGCGTGCATGTCGTCGTGCCGCTCACGCCCGATCACGACTGGGAGACGCACAAGGACTTCGCGCGGCGCTTTGCCGAGGCGATGAGCCAGTCCGAGCCGGAGCGCTTCGTCGCGACGATGAGCAAGGCAAAGCGTAAGGGCAAGATCTTCATCGACTGGCTGCGCAACCAGCGTGGAAGCACCGCGATCCTGCCCTATTCCGCACGCGCTCGCCCCGGGGCGCCCGTGGCGGTGCCGGTGAGTTGGGACGAGCTTGACGATGTGAAGGCGCCGAACGTCTACACGATCGGCGACGCCGCACGACTGATGAACCGCGCCAGCGACAAGGCGCTGCACGGCTGGGGCTTCGCGGCGCAGGCGCTGCCAGCTGTTTGAGACGCGGCGAGGCAGGCGCGGGCCACGCCGCCGCGCTTCTGCGGAACCATCGCCTCCCCGGACCTTTCTTTCATCGAGCCTTCGGCGCTTCCGTCGAAGCCATATTCATCCGATGAAAGGAGAGGGCAGATGTCCGACATCGCCATCGACGAAACCCACCGTCTCATTGCCTCCGACAAGGTCGAGGGCACGGCAGTCTATAACCGGCAGGGCGACCGGCTGGGCACGATCCAGAACTTCATGGTCGACAAGCGTAGCGGCAAGGCGGAATATGCCGTGTTGCAGTTTGGCGGCTTCCTGGGCATCGGCAGCGACTATTATCCCATTCCCTGGGACATGCTGACCTATGAGCCCACGCAGGGAGGCTATGTGGTCGATATCGACAAGGCCCGCCTGGAAGGCGCGCCGCGTTATGCGCGCGATACGCCGCCCACCTATGAAGAGCACTATGGCAGTGGCGTCTACGGCTATTGGGACATACCCTATCCGATCGTGTGAACCATGGAGCGCGGCCGGACCAAAATGACGCAGGCGTCGTCCGGGGCCCGATTCGGCGCTCAGGCGACGCGCGGCGGCGAGATTGTGCTGCGCTCGCGCGGGCAGCGGTTGATCTTCGCGGCCGGGCTTCTGGCGCCGGCGTTGCTGCTGATCGTCGTCAGCCTGCTGGCGCTCATGTGACGGAGATGGTCCATGCCTTCCAAATCCAAGGCACAGCAGAAGGCGGCGGGCGCTGCCCTTTCCGCCAAGCGGGGCGATACCCCCAAGCGCGAACTCAAGGGTGCCTCCCGCTCAATGTACGAGTCCATGAGCAAGGACCAGCTTGAAGATTTTGCCAGCACGAAACGCAAGGGCAAGCCGGAGCATGTCGGCGACTGATCTGCGCATGACCGGCCAGAGAAGGACGGAAGAGATGAGCGATACGGTCGGGATGATTCATGAAGACGGCCTGCCCGGCCATGAGACGGAGCTTGACCCCAAGCCGGACTGGACACCGCGCTATCCCGGCTCTGCGCGACTGGAGGGCAAGGTCGCGCTCGTCACCGGCGCCGACAGCGGCATCGGGCGCGCCGTGGCTGCGCTCTACGCGCGCGAGGGCGCGAACGTCGCGATTGTCTATCTGTGCGAGCATGACGATGCGGTACGCACTGCGGAGATGGTGCGGGCGGAAGGGCGCGAGGCGCTGACGATCGCGGCGGACCTGGGCGAAAAGGCGACGTGCGACGATGTCGTTCGGCAGGTGGTGGACAAGTTCGGAGGCATCGACATCCTCGTCAACAATGCCGGAGAGCAGCATCCGGACAAGAAGATTGAGGACATTACCGAAGAGCAGCTGCAGCGCACCTTCCAGACCAACATCTTCGCGATGTTCTATCTGGTGCAGGCCGCGATGCCGCACCTCAAGGCCGGGTCGGCGATCATCAACTGTACCTCGGTGACGATGTACAAGGGTTCCAAGGAACTCCTGGACTATTCGAGCACCAAGGGCGCGATCACGGCATTCACGCGCTCGCTGAGCGAGAATCTGATCGAGAAAGGCATCCGGGTGAATGCGGTGGCGCCCGGGCCGATCTGGACCCCGCTCAATCCATCGGGCGGAGCAAGCCCGGAGAAGATCGCGCATTTCGGCGAGAGCACGCCCATGGGGCGGCCGGGCCAGCCCAATGAAGTGGCGCCGAGCTTTCTCTTCCTGGCATGCGCCGATTCCAGCTATATGAGCGGGCAGGTCATGCACCCCAATGGGGGCGTCATCGTTGGCAGCTGATCCACGATAGCGGTCAAAAAATATCCCATGATAAGATAATTGATGCCCACATCGTTCGCAGATGCGGAACGCATCGATCACCGGATCGTTTGGGGCACGCCCGCTGTGCACATGCAGAAACCGTCCTCGGGAGTGTGGCCGGTTCTTGTTGGGTCGTCAGCGGATTATCCTGTGGTTGGGAGTATTGCCATGAGAAATATCAAAGTCTTGGCCGCTTTCGCGGCCTGTTTCGTCTTGCCCTCGACGACGGCGTCTTCGGCGACGGTGCAACTCGATTCGAATGTTTTCAATGGAACGGACTACACCTTCAGCTACGGGGGCACTCTGGCGGAAACCGAAGGCGTCTGGAGCGGCTCCACGCTCGTCATCCTGGATTTCGCAGGCTATGTCGACGGGACGGTTTTCTCGCCCTACGCTACCCTTGCCGCGAACGCCGAACTGACGACGGCCGGCATCGTGCTCGGACCGGACGTGGTGGACGATCCGTCACTCTTCAACCTCGTATTCACCTATACCGGCGATCCGGTGCAGACCACGCCGGCGCCCGACGGCTCGCCTTATACGCCGATCACCTTCGAGGGGCTTTCGGCCCGCTCTATCTTTGGTGATGCGGCGCTTGGCGCCTTCAGCACCGTGACGGTCAAGAACACGGGCGAAGCGGCCGGCACCCTGGTCTTCTCGCTGGGCGAGGTGGCCGTTCCCGCCGCTGCCATTCCCGAGCCGGCGACCTGGGGCCTGATGCTGATCGGCTTCGCCGCGGTAGGCGCGGCGGCGCGCCGTCGCACGAGCACGCGCGTCAGCTTCGTCTGAAGCGCGCTCAGTCATACAGGGGGAAGGGCGGCTCGATGCCGCCCTTTTTTTTCGCGATACCGATCGTCAGTGGATGCGCAGGAAGATCTCGACGCGCAGGCCGTTCTCATCCCACTGGCGACTGATCTTGCCGAGCTGAAGTGCTGAGGCCTCGATGAGCTTGCTGCCGAAGCCGGCCGCGCCCCGCGCGTCCACTCTCGGCCCGCCGGCCTCGCGCCATTCGAGCGCGACGCCGCCCTCACCGCGCCGGCTGCGGATGGCGACCTGGCCGGCCGGCACTGACAGTGCGCCATATTTGGTGGCATTGGTCGCCAGCTCGTAGAACAGCAGGGCGAGCGGCGTCACCAGCGAGCCGGACATATCCACATCGTCACCCTCTATGCCGATCCGCGGCTGACCCGCCGGATTGTCGCCTTCGAAGGGAGCCAATATGGCGTGGACCAACGCATGCAGCCGTGTGGCCGGCTGGTCGCCCGCCAAGGCCAGCGTACCCGGCGCCATGGTGAGCGAATGGGCGCGGGACAGCGCGACGAGCCGCGTGCTCACGCGCTCGGCCAGCTCGCCCGGCGAGGTGGCGGACCGTGCGCAGATTTGCACAAGGCTGCTCGCCACAGCGAACAGGTTCTTGACGCGATGAGCCATCTCCCCGAGCAGCAGGGCCTGCTGATCGGCCGCGCGCCGGATCTCCGTGGTGTCGTGCGCGATCTTGGAGACGCCGACGACATTCCCGTCATTGTCCTTGATGGGCGAGACGGTGAGAAAGATGTCGATGAGCCGCCCGTCCTTGCAGCGCCGAACGGTTTCGTAGGATTCGATGGTCTCGCCGGCCGCGACGCGGGCCAGCACGGTCGGCTCCTCATCGGCGCGATCTGGCGGGAACAGGGCGGCGCCGGAACGGCCGACCATTTCGTCGGCACGATAGCCGAACAGGCGCTCGGCGGCGCGATTCCACGTCGTGATAACGCCCGTCAATGTCTTGGAGACAATGGGATCCTGCGAGGAATCGATAATCGCGGCGAGCTGCCGCGCGGCCTGCTCGCCGAAATCCCGCTCCAGCGCGAAACCGAGCTGGCGTGCGATAGTGAGCGCCATCTCGCTCTCCTGCGCGGTGAACAGGCGCGGCACATCGTAATAGACCATGAACTTGCCGGTAAGGACGCCATTGGCCGTGAGCGGAATGAAGGCAACGCCGCAGATATTCTCCTCAGCAAGCGTTGCCTTGATAGTGTCGGACTCCCCGCTGGTCGCGATATTCTCGATGCAGATCGGCTCAGGATCGCGCGTGCCCGGCGGCCATGGAGAGTGCCCCTCGACGGCGGCGCGATAACGGGCCGAGAGGCCGCGCCAGGCCATGAAGCGCATGACGCCGCCGGCATCGAACCGCAGGATGGAGGCACGCGCGCAGCCCAGCCCCTCACAAATCGCGTCGAGCGCGGCCTCACAGACCTGCGGGACATTCTCGGCGCGATAGAGACTATCGGTATAGCGGAAGAGCAGATTCTGGGCGTCAGCCCTTCGTGCGATCGGGCCGTCAGCAAGGTGACTGGTCCTGGCATTGGTCGACGAGTTCCGCATCCGCGTCACATATGCCCGGCGAAGGACAGGTCACATTCCTCGCCGAGTCCTCCATTGAGGGCAGCGCGAACAGTCTACACCTTCTCCCATGCGAAACGAGCCCTAAACGCCGGGGTTCATGGGCTCGTCGCATCGCAGGCACAGCTTGCCTCTCCCGGGCGCAGGCGTGCCTCGGCGGGATGGGCGCAGGTCGCCGACCGGCGTCCGAACGTCAGGATGGCATCAGGTTGTCGGCCTCCTCTTCATCCAGCTCCAGCGCCTCCTCATCTTCCTCCAGCCGCCGATCGACCTCGTCCGCAAGCAGCTCCAGCTGATCGATGTCGGCGCCCAGCTCGAGCGTCCCGCCATCCTCATCCTCGATCTGCAGCAGATAGCCGTCCGCAGAGCGGGTAATTACGAAGCTCTCCAGCAGCTTGGGCATCGGCTCCTCCTTGGGCCTGGCATGCGGCCTGCAAAGGGCGCTGCCGGCGGACTGCTCCGGCGTAATGCCCGTGGAAGCGGGAGGTTCCCTCATGTGGGCGCGCGATCCCGGCAACTTGGCGCGACATTGGCGCGCGGGGAACCTTTGGGCCACGCGATCCTTCAAGGAGGGCTGTCAACGAAACCCAAAAAGGGAGGATAGAGAGAATGCGGCAGATTGCGAGGCGCGAGGTCGACGCGCGCGGGGACCATGGCTGGAACCGGCCTTTTCCCCATCTGGGCGCACTGGTGGCGGGGTTCGCGCGGGCGCCGACGGCCGTCGCCTCGCCTTTTCCCTCATCGAGCGGACTGGTGCGGCGCCTGCTGGACAGGGCCGACTGGCGGGACATGGGCACGGTGGTGGAATTCGGCCCTGGCAGTGGCGCGCTGACGCGGGCGCTGCTGGCGCGGATTCGGCACGATGCGCGGCTCGTGGCGATCGACACCGACCCGGGGCTGACCCGCTATCTGGCGACGACGATCGCCGACCGTCGCCTGAACGCCCTGAGCGGCTCGGCGCTCGATGTCCGCGCCATGCTCGCCCGGCTGGGCATCGATCGCGCAGATTGCATCGTTTCGGGTATTCCCTTTTCCGGGCTTGCCCAGGGGCAGCGCCGACTGGTGCTGGAGGAGAGCGCGCGACTGCTCGGCGCGTCGGGCGTGTTCCTCGCCTATCAGATGCGCCGGTCCATCGAACCGGGTCTGCATCAGATCTTCGCGCGGGTGGAGCGGCAGCGTTATTGGCTGAATCTACCGCCTTGCTACCTCTATTTCGCCACGGGCGCAAAGGTGAGCCGGTTGGGCACAAGAAGCAAATGCGAGACAAAAATCACTTAGGCCTGAAACCGATCGACAGGAAATCCGTATTGCGCTGGCGCGCCCTTCCGCGCCGACCCATGTCATTGTCTTCGTCCTGACATGGATCGGCGCCAGAGCGCGAGCGACCAGATTTCCGGGGGTGCTTTTTGCCATGCGTCCGCTGACCATCGACTTCGAGGCATCCTGCCTGCCGCGCCATGGCCGCTCCTATCCCATCGAGGTTGGTATCAGCGATGCCTCCGGCCTCGCTCGCTCCTGGTTGATCGGCCCGGTGGAAGCGTGGCGCGGCTGGACCTGGACCGAGGAGGCCGAGCAATTGCATGGCATCAGCCGGGAGGATCTGGAGCGCCATGGGCAGCCGGCCGGAGAGGTGCTGCAGGCGCTGTGCGACATGGTGGGCCCGCGCGATCTCGTTTCGGATTCCTGGCTGGATGCGGGCTGGCTGGCCACACTGGCTGAAGGTGCAGGCATGATGCCATGCTTCGCCGTGCGGCATGTCGCGACGATCGTCGATGCCTTTACTCCGGAGCCGGCACAGGTGCGCCAGGCGCAGGCGCTGATGGCGACCCTGGGGACGCCCCGCCATCGCGCGGCGCCGGATGCGCGCCGTCTGGCGCTGTGGCTCTCAGCCCTGGGTGTGGCGGAGCGGGCCGAGGCACTGCTGGCCCATGACGATGCCGCGGCGGCGCGGCCGATCTTCGCCTTGTCCCCGCGCCGCGGCGATGGGCCAGGTCAAGCGACGCCGCCGGGCGCCCTTGCCCTGGCCTCATGATCGTCAGGCGCCGGGCTTGATGCGCAGCAGCGCGCCGTCCGTCTCGTCCGTCAGCAGGTAGATATAGCCGTCCGGCCCCATGCGGATGTCGCGGAAGCGCTGGCGCAGGTCCTTGAGGATCGTCTCCTGGCTGGTCACCGCGCGGCCGCTCGCGTCGAGCGTCATGCGCTCCACTGTGCGGGCCATGGTCGCCATGAGCAGATCGCCCTTCCAGCTGGGGAACTTGTCGCCCGAGACGAAGGCGATGTTGCCGGGGTTGATCGAGGGCGGGCCGAAGGCGCGGACCGGATCGGTCATGCCCTCCACGTCCTTGATGCCCGTGGCCGGCTGGCCATTATAATGGAAGCCTTGCGTCACGGTCATCCAGCCGTAATTCTTGCCCTTTTCGATGAGATTAAGCTCATCGCCGCCGCGCGGACCGAACTCCGTCTCCCAGATGGCGCCGGTCTCGGGGTGGACCGTGAGGCCGAGCGGATTGCGGTGGCCCAGCGTCCAGATCTGCGGCAGCCACTCCTTCTGGCCGACGAAGGGATTATCCTTGGGGATCGAACCATCGTCGTTGATGCGCAGGATCTTGCCGATGTCCGTGCCCTTGAGCTGCGCCATCTCGCCATAGTTTCGGTCGCCGACCGTCACGTAGAGCTTGCCGTCCTTGCCGAAGACGAGGCGCGAGCCATAGCTGCCGGAAGCAGGTCCCTGGCCGCAGCAGCGCGCGACGATGGGCGCCTTGCCGTACCAGGCGCTGGCGGTGAAGATGGTCTTCACATCCTTGAGCGTGCCCGAGCCATCCCAGCGGCCGCGCATTACGGCGAGTGTGGAATTGTCCTTCGCCTTGCCCTTCACATAGGTCATGTAGACCAGCTTGTTCTGCGCGAACCGGGGATGGAGCGCGATGTCGAGCAGGCCGCCCAGGCCCTCCGCCAGTATCTCCGGCAGGCCGCCCACGGGCGTGGGATCGAGCTTGCCGTCGCGCACGGCGCGCAGCTTGCCGCCGCGCTCGGTGATGAGCATCGTGCCATCCGGCAGGAACGCGACGCCCCATGGATGATCGATGCCGCGCGCGACCACTTCGACATGGAGATCGGCCTTCTCGGTCTTGATATCCCACGGTCCTTGGCCGAGCGGACCTGCGGGCGGCATGGCACGCGGGACGGGGC
The DNA here is from genome assembly GCA_966244395.1 of uncultured Sphingobium sp. Classification (GTDB taxonomy): domain Bacteria; phylum Pseudomonadota; class Alphaproteobacteria; order Sphingomonadales; family Sphingomonadaceae; genus Sphingobium. The sequence goes on from CBIMKI010000032.1 coordinate 9,272, forward strand.
GTGCCGGAGCGGTGGCGCCCGGTGTTGCGGCGCCGGCTACCGGCGCGGCCGGCTGGGCCGAGACGGCGCCGGCCGAAAAGGCAAGCGCAATCCACAGAGCCGGCGTCAGGGCCGGCGTTGTGAAGGATTTCATGAGCGTTTCTCTCCCTGTTGAGCGCACGTTCCCCCGTGCGCCATCGCCTGAGTGCCATCCCGCTCTGCGCCGCGCCGGGCGCGAGGGGTTGGCGGCACAGTAAGGGCGCCCTTGCTCCAGCACAATTGCTGTCTTGCGGTGGAATGCGGTCGAACGGCCATTGGCGGCGATGTCGGGGGCGTAAAGCGAATGGGCAGGACATGCGCACGCAGGATCGCGGCGGAACAACATATTCATGCCTTGTAATTGAGTTATGGTAGCGCTAACGTTTTTTCGGACAGGGGCGCTATGTCCCGTGCCTTGGGAGAGGAAAACATGCGTCATTCCATTATGTTGACGTTATCGGCCGCGTGTATTGCGCTAACAGCATGCAGCCCGGAGGCCACTGTCGACAATGCCGCCGATTCGCAGGAACCGATCGCGGAAAATGGCCGCAAGTTCATTTCCCAGCCGCTGGTGACCGAGATCTTTACGGCCGATCCCTCTGTCCATGTCTTTGGCGGAAGAATCTACGTCTACCCCAGCCACGATATCGACGCCGGCATTCCCGACGATGATCTCGGCAACCAGTATGCGATGCGCGACTATCGCGTGCTCGCCATGGATGAGATCGGCGGCAAGGTGACGATCGGCGATGTGGCGCTGGACGTGGCCGATGTGCCCTGGGCCAGCAAGCAGATGTGGGCGCCGGACGCGGCCTTCAAGGACGGGACCTACTTCCTCTACTTCCCGGCCAAGGACAAGGACGGCATCTTCCGCATCGGCGTCGCCACCAGCGACAATCCGATGGGGCCGTTCAAGGCCGACCCGCAGCCGATCCCCGACAGCTTCTCCATGGACCCCAGTGTGTTCACCGACACGGACGGGACGAGCTACATGTATTTCGGCGGCATCTGGGGCGGCCAGCTCCAGAAGTGGGCCACGGGCAAATATGATGCCTCCATTGGCGACAGCGACCTCAAGCAGGACGACAAGCCCGCGCTCATGCCCAAGATCGCCAAGATGGGGCCGGACATGAAGCGCTTCGCCGAGAAGCCGCGCGACGTTGTTATCCTCGACCAGCAGGGCAAGCCGATCCTGGGGGGCGATCATGACAAGCGCTTCTTCGAGGCCGCCTGGATGTACAAGCGGAACGGCAAATATTATTTCACCTACTCGACCGGCGACACGCACTTCATCGCTTATGCGACGGGCGACAATCCCTATGGGCCGTTCACCTATCAGGGCAATGTCCTGCTGCCGGTGCAGGGCTGGACCAACCACCACTCGATCGTCGACTGGAACGGCAAGACCTGGCTTTTCTATCATGACACGCAGCTGAGCGGAAAGAACCACCTGCGCAACGCCAAGGTCACCGAGCTGACCTTCAATGCGGACGGCTCGATCAAGCCGGTCGATCCCTTCAAGGACTGATGGCGCGAGGCGAGGCGGCACAGGCATGTTTCTCGGGATCGACATCGGCACGTCCGGCGTGAAGGCCGTGGTGATCGACGCCAATGGCGCTGTCGCCGGGCAGGGGGCGGCTGCGCTGACCGTGCAGCGGCCCCATCCGCTCTGGTCCGAGCAGGACCCCGAGGCGTGGTGGGCCGCGGCCACGGCGGCGGTGCAGGCCATCCCGGCCGATGTGCGGCGCGCCGTGCGCGGCATCGGCGTGGCGGGCCAGATGCACGGGGCGACTTTGCTCGGCGCCGACGACAGGCCGCTGCGCCCCGCCATCCTCTGGAACGACGGGCGCAGCCATGCCGAATGCGCCGCGCTGGAGGCGGCGAGCCCGCTCTTCCGCGCGGTTGGCGGCAATATCGTGATGCCGGGCTTCACCGCGCCCAAGCTCGCCTGGGTACGCAAGCATGAGCCGGCGGTCTTTGAGAGCACGAAGACGGTGCTGTTGCCCAAAGACTATGTGCGGCTGCGCATGACGGGTGAGAAGACCTCCGACCTCTCGGACAGCGCCGGTACGCTCTGGCTCGACGTGGTAGGGCGGCGCTGGTCGCGCGAACTGCTGGCGGCGACGGGCCTTACCATCGATCACATGCCCGCGCTGGTCGAGGGCACCGAGCGAACCGGGACATTGCTGCCGGGAATCGCGGAACTCTGGGGCATGCCTCAGGTGCCCGTGGCCGGCGGCGGCGGCGACAATGCCGCCGGCGCGGCGGGCATCGGCGTCGTCAGGGATGGCGACGCCTTGCTGTCCCTGGGCACCTCGGGTGTCATCTTCGTGGCCAATGAGGCGTTCCGCCCCAATCCGGCGCGCGCGGTACATGCCTTTTGTCATTGTGTGCCCGGACTCTGGCATCAGATGTCCGTGCATTTGTCGGCGGCGTCCTGCATCGACTGGGCTGCACACCTTATCGGCGCATCAGGCGCCGCCGACCTTTTCGCCCGTGCCGAGGCGACTGGCCCCGCCAGCGGCCCCGAACTGTTCCTGCCCTATCTCTCCGGCGAGCGCACGCCGCACAATGACGCGCAAGTGCGCGCCGGATTCCTGCGCCTCGACAACGACACGACGGCCGAGCGCCTCGCGCAAGCGGTGCTGGAAGGTGTTGCCTTCGCGCTGGCCGACGGGCTCGACGCGCTGCGCGATGCCGGCACGCGGGTCGAGAGCCTCAGCGTCATCGGCGGCGGCGCCCGCTCGCGCTACTGGGGCGAAACCATCGCCGCGGCGCTCGGCGTCGCACTGGTCTATCTGCGCGGCGGGGAGGTTGGCCCGGCCATGGGCGCCGCCCGGCTCGCCCAGATCGCTATCGACGGCGGCGACCCGGCCGATGTCTGCGCAGCGCCCCCCGTCTCCCACCGCATTCAGCCCGATCCTGACCTCGCGGCGCGGCTAGCGCCCAAGCGCGCGGCCTTCATCGACGCTTACCCTCGCATCACCCCAAGGAACCTCCCATGAGCACTGATTTCTTCGCCGGCATCCCCACGATCCGATATGAGGGGCCGGATAGCGACAATGAGCTGGCCTATCGTTTCTACGACAAGGACCGGCTGGTGATGGGCAAGCGGATGGAGGACCATCTGCGCTTCGCCGTCTGCTTCTGGCACAGCTTCTGCTGGCAGGGCAGTGACGTGTTCGGCGGCGGCACCTTTGGCCGCCCGTGGCATGCCGGCGCCAACGACAGCGCCGCCGCCGCGATGAAGCGCGCCGTCGCCTTCGATTTCTTCACCAAGCTGGATGTACCTTTCTATTGCTTCCACGATGTCGACGTGATGGCGGACGCACGCAATGTCGCCGAGCATCGCCGCCTCTTCGCCGAGGCCGCCGACGATCTGGAGGCCAAGCAGGCGCAGAGCGGCCGCAAGCTGCTGTGGGGCACGGCCAATCTCTTCAGCCATCCGCGCTATGCGGCCGGCGCGGCGACCAGCCCCGATCCGGAAGTCTATGCCTTCGCCGCCATGCAGGTGCGCGACGTGCTGGAGGCGACGCACCGGCTGGGCGGCGCCAATTATGTGCTGTGGGGCGGGCGCGAGGGCTATGAGACGCTCTCTAACACCGACGTGCAGCGCGAGATGGACAATTTCGGCCGGTTCCTCGCCATGGTCGTGGAGCACAAGCACAAGATCGGCTTCAAAGGCACGATCCTCATCGAGCCCAAGCCGCACGAGCCGACCAAGCATCAATATGATTTCGACACCGCCACGGTCTACGGCTTCCTCAAGCGCTACGGCCTGGAGAAGGAAGTCTGCGTCAATATCGAGGCGAACCATGCGACGCTTGCGGGCCACACCTTCGAGCATGAACTGGCCATGGCGAACGCGCTCGGCATCTTCGGCTCGATCGACGCCAATCGCGGCGACCACCAGAATGGCTGGGATACCGACCAATTCCCCAACAGCGTCGAGGAAATGACGCTGGCGATGCTGGAAGTGATCCGCGCGGGCGGCTTCACCAACGGCGGCTTCAACTTCGATTCCAAGGTGCGACGCCAGTCGCTGGAGCCGGTGGACCTGTTCTACGGCCATATCGGCGGCATCGACACGGTGGCGCGCGGCCTGCTGAATGCCGCCGCGCTCATCGAGGACGGGCGCCTGGATGCGATCAAGGCCGAGCGCTATGCCGGCTGGGAGGGCGACTTCGCCAAGTCGATGTCCAATCTCGATCTCGCCGGGATCGCCGATCTGGCTGAAAGCCGGTCTGTCGATCCCCAGCCGCGCTCGGGGCGGCAGGAGCGCATCGAGAATCTCGTCAATCGCTTCATCTGATCCCAAGATACCGGCGTGCGCCCGACAAACGGAACGGTGATCGCCAGGTGGAGGCGGCGGAGACTATGGGCCTCCGCCGCCCTTTCTTTCATGCCGCTGCTGGCGGCCTGTAGCGGAACGCTGGGCGAAACCACGAGGCCGCTGCCGGCGGCGCAATTGCGTATTGCGGTGACGGTCGACGATCTGCCCTCGCACGGACCGCTGCCGGCGGGGGTGACGCGCACGCAGGTTTCGGACCGGATGATCGCGGCCTTTGCCGCCGCCAGGGTGCCGGTCTTCGGCTTCGTCAATGGCGCGTTCGGCGCGGACGAGGCCGATGCGCCGGCCGTGCTCGCGGCATGGAAGGCGGCGGGGTTTCCGCTCGGCAATCACACCCGCTCGCACCTCAATCTCGATGCCGTGGGTGCGCAGGCCTTCCTTGCCGATCTCGACGCCAATGAGCCTTATGTGGCGGGCCAGCCCAAGCGCTTCCGCTATCCTTTCCTCGCCGAGGGTCGCGATCCGGCCGTGCGTGATGCGGTGCGCGCGGGGCTCGCACAGCGTGACTATCACATCGCGGCGGTGACGCTCTCCTTCGACGATTATGCCTATAATGCGCCTTATGCGCGGTGCCTGGCCCAAGGCGATGCGGTGGCGGTCGCGGCGCTGGAGCAGCGCTATCTCGATGCGGCGCGGGTGGACGCAGAGCGGGCGCGGGCCGTCAGCCGGGCGGCGCTCGGCCGCGACGTGCCGCATGTGCTGCTGCTCCATATCGGCGCCTTCACCACGCATATGCTGCCGCGCCTGATCGAGCAGTATCGCGCGATGGGCTTTGTCTTCACGACGCTGGACGCGGCGCAGGCCGATCCGTTCTACGCCGCCACCGATCCCGCGAAGCCGGGGCCTTCGCCGACACTCTGGGCGCTGGAAGGGCGCGCGGCCGTTCCCCTCCCGGCGAAGGTGCCAATGCCGGGCGATGAGGTCTGTCCGGCCCGGTGACGGGCTTGAATTTCGCGGTGGCTATTGCGATTAATGTCTGAGTTATATGTAGGAAGGACAGAGGCATGATCGACGGAGCGATGCTCATCGGCGCGCAGGCGCGGCAAGCGACGAGGCGGTTCACGGCCTCCAATCCGGCGACGAATGAGGCGCTGCCGCATGACTTCTCCGCCGCGGGACCGGACGAGGTCGCGGAGGCGGCGGCGCTGGCGGCCGATGCCTTCCCTTCTTATTCCGCGACGGACCTGGAGACGCGCGCCGCGTTCCTCGATGCTGCGGCTGATGCGATCATGGCGGTGGGCGATGAACTCATCGAGCGGGCCATGGCGGAGACCGGCCTGCCGCGCGCGCGGCTGGAGGGCGAGCGGGGGCGCCCGGTCGGGCAACTTCGATTGTTGGCGAGCGTGGTGCGGCAGGGCGACTTCCTTGATGCGACGATCGACCCCGCCTTGCCGGACCGCCAGCCGCTGCCGCGCCCGGACCTGCGCCGCGTGAACCTGGCCATCGGACCGGTCGCGGTGTTTGGCGCCTCCAACTTCCCGCTCGCCTTCTCCGTGGCCGGCGGCGACACGGCCTCGGCGCTGGCGGCAGGTTGTCCGTTAGTCGTGAAGGGGCACAGCGCCCATCCCGGCACGGGCGAACTGGTCGCGCGCGCGATCCAGTCGGCCGTAAAGGCCTGCGGGCTGCACGAGGGCGTCTTCTCATTTCTGCCCGGCAACGACCGGGCGCTGGGGCAAGCACTGGTCGCCGATCCGCGCATAAAGGCAGTGGGCTTCACGGGCTCGCGCGGGGGCGGCACGGCGCTGATGCGGATCGCAGCGGGGCGGCCGGAACCGATTCCGGTCTATGCCGAGATGTCGAGCATCAATCCGGTGATCCTCATGCCGCATGCGCTGGCGACACGCGGCGCGACGCTGGCCGAGGCGTTCGTGGCATCGTTCAACATGGGGGCAGGGCAGTTCTGCACCAATCCCGGCCTCGTCATCGCCGTGGAGGGGCCGGCGCTCGATGCCTTCGCGCAGGCGGCCGCCGAGGCGCTGACCAAGGCGGCCGCCGCGACGATGCTAAGCTGCGGCATTCATGAGAGCTATGAGAGCGGCGTCGGCGCCCTCGCCGGCCATGCGGCGGTGCGGGTCGTGGGACGCGGACCGGAAGCGACGGGGCCGAACCAGGCGGTCGGGGCGCTCTTCGAAACCGATGCCGGCAGCCTGCTGGGCGACTCCGTGCTGACGGACGAAGTGTTCGGCGCCTCATCGCTCATCGTGCGCTGCCGCGACCTGGCGCAGGTCACTGCGGTGATCGGCGCGCTGGAGGGGCAACTCACCGCCACCATTCAGCTCGATAGGGAGGACGAAGCGGCGGCGCGTGCGCTGCTGCCAGTCCTTTCCGGCCGGGTGGGGCGTATCCTTGCCAATGGGTGGCCCACGGGCGTCGAGGTCTGCCACGCCATGGTGCATGGCGGACCTTATCCGGCAACGAGCGACACGCGCTCAACCTCGGTCGGTACGCTGGCGATCTATCGGTTCCTGCGGCCGGTGTGCTTCCAGAATTTACCCGATGCGCTGTTGCCCGAGGCATTGCGGGCGGCCAATCCCTGGGCTGTGGCGCGCCGGATCGACGGCGAGCGGGAAGCCTCGCCTCGCTGAAGCAAGGCCGGCGTTGACAATTGGGCCAGAAACGTTTGCTTTGCAACGATCCGGCGCTCGGGCCGGCAGGAGAGTCGGAAATTGTCGAGCCGTGAAGGCACATCGTCCCGTATTCATGGGTCGGTCGCGCGTGCGATCGGAATAGAGATTGTCTCGGGCAAGCGGATGCCCGGCACAATGCTGGGTGGAGAGATCGAGGCGAGCGAAGCGCTCGGCATCTCGCGCACAGCCTATCGGGAGGCGATCCGCATTCTCGCGGCCAAGGGCCTCATCGAGAGCCGGCCGAAGGCGGGGACGCGCGTCACGCCGCGCGCGCAATGGAATGTGCTCGACCCCGACGTGCTGGCCTGGATGTTCGAGGGCGATCCGGGGAGAGACTTCATCACGGCCCTGTTCGAGCTGCGCGGCATCGTCGAGCCGTCGGCAGCCGCCCTGGCCGCGACGCGCCGGACGGAGGCGGACCTTGAAGTGATGAGCGAGGCGCTGGCCGAAATGGAGCGCGAGACGCTGATGAGCGCGGAAGGCCGCGCGGCCGACCAGCGCTTCCACGCCGCCATCCTCGCCGCCGCGCGCAACGAGCCGCTGGCGGCGCTGGCGAGCACGGTTGGCGCGGCGGTCGGCTGGACGACGCGCTTCAAACAGCGTGTGCGCGCCCGGCCGCGCGATCCCATGCCCGATCACAAAGCCGTGCTCGAGGCGATCCGCCTGGGAAAGCCGGAGGCGGCGCGGGCGGCGATGAACGAGCTGCTGCATCTCGCGCTGGAGGATATGGATATACGCTGAGGGGCGTGGGCCTCGCGCGGTAAAGCCCGTTCTCCCTGCGAAGGCAGGAG
>CBIMKI010000033.1:0-16886 GCA_966244395.1 uncultured Sphingobium sp.
AGAGCGTGCGGCCCTTGTCGAAGAGCGGCGTCTCGGGCGAGTTCAGATATTTGGGCTCGCCCGCGCCCAATATGCGCCCGCCAAAGGCAATGACGCGGCCGCGCTGGTCGCGGATCGGGATCATGAGGCGGCCACGGAAGCGATCGTAGCTTTCGCGCTCCTGGTCCTCGGGCTGGATCAGCATGCCGGTCTCGACCAGCATATCCTCCGGGAAGGCCTTGAGCGCCTCCTTCAGACGGCCCCGGCTGTCCGGTGCATAGCCGAAGCCGAAGGCGCGCCGGGTTGCGTCGGTGATGCCGCGCTTCGCGAGATAGGCGCGCGCTTCCGCGCCGTCGATGCCGCCGAGCTGGTCCTCGAACCAGCTTTGCGCGGCCGTTGTCACGTCATGAAGCGACTGGGCCTTTTCCGCCCGCTTCGCCGCGCGCGGGTCCGGCGCGGGCACGTCCATGCCCGCCGCCGCAGCCAGCTCCTTGATGGCATCCAGGAAAGGGAGGCCGCGCTGGTCCGTCATCCAGCGGATCGCGTCGCCATGCGCACCACAGCCGAAGCAATGGTAGAAGCCCTTCTCGTCGTTGATCGTGAAGCTGGGCGTCTTCTCGTTGTGGAAGGGGCAGCAGGCCTTGTATTCGCGCCCCGCCTTCTGAACCTTGATGCTCTTGCCGATGAGCGTCGAGAGCGTGGTGCGCGCCCGCAGTTCGTCCAGCCATTGAGGGGAGAGTGTCATGGGCGCCTAGATGCACCGGCCGGGCGGCGCATGTCGAGCGGTCGGGGCATATTTGCATGAGATGACGAGGGCATGCATGCCCCGACCGCCCTCTCGCGCCGTGGCTGCCTTCAGGTCCCGGCAGCCACGGCGCGATGGTTCAATTGAACTGGGGGGTGTAGCGCACGCGGGTCTGGCGATGGCGCATGAGCCCGCCGACGAGCGCGAAGCCGCCGATCAGCAGTGCCCAGCTCGCCGGCTCGGGAACGGCCACCACCGGCGAGATGGTGAGCAGATAATTGGCGCTGCCGAGCGCGCTGGTCAGCTCGAAGGTGCCGGGCGTGAAGACAGGCGCGCCTTCGGAGCCGGAATAGAGCTGCGCGCCGGTGGCGACGAAGAAGTCCAGCGGACCGGCCCCGCCCTCGAGTCCCAGGCCGCCGCCCAGCGCGCCTGAAAAAAAGAAGGCGCTGGTAGGACTACCCGGCGATGCTTCGGGCGCAACGATGAAGCCGAGAGAGGGGAAGGAGAAGTCCGGCGCCGGATTTGAATCGAGCTGGAAGGCGAATGTCTCGTCGCCCGTGAAGCTGAAATCGAGAAGTGCCGCCTGGGACGGCGAGGCAAGCGCCACCGCCGCCGCAAATGCGGCGTATGTTATTTTGCGTATCATATTAAGTGCTCCTTCCTGGGATGACAGCATCCGGACAGGAACATGGTTAATAGGCCTGCGCACGCCCGTAGTGAGCAGTTGCAGCAAAATTGCGATGAATATGAGCGTTCCGTTTGATTTCGGGGACGAGCCGAGCCGAATCAGTCCGTGAGAGCGGACTTCACCAGGCTGCTGGCCTTGCTCATGTCGAGCACCGTGCCATGCCGTTCCTTGAGCGCGGCCATCACGCGGCCCATGTCCTTGAGTCCGCTGGCGCCGAGTTCGGCCTTGATCGCCTCGATCGCGGCGCTGGTCTCGGCATCGCTGAGCTGGCTTGGCAGGAAGCTTTCGATCACCTCCAGTTCGCTCTGCTCCTGCGCGGCGAGTTCCGGGCGATTGCCCTGCTCGTACATGGCGATCGACTCGCGGCGCTGCTTCACCATCTTCTGGAGCACGTCGACGACGATCTGGTTGTCCTCGGGCAGCTGGCTCGCGGTGCGCAGTTCGATGTCACGATCCTTGAGTTTGGCCAGAATGAGCCTCACGGCGGCGAGGCGGGCCTTGTCCCCGCCCTTCATGGCCTCGATCTGTGCAGCCTTGATCCTGTCGCGAATCATCTTGCGCGTCCCCTCCATCCGGACTTTGCGGGAAAGGACCATAGATAGTGCGAATTTTCGGATTTTAATAGGATTGACCGTGCGGGTGCGAAATCCTAGTGCACCGGCCGTTTAGCCCGCCGTCGATGCGCGGGCTGCCAAAGCCGAATCGAAGGATAGAAATACCATGGCGAACGCCAAATACCCGACCGTGCCCAAGGGAGCGACGGGGGTATTGGTTCTGGCCGATGGAACCGTGGTCTTCGGTCGCGGCTTCGGCGCGACGGGCGAGGCCGTGGGCGAATTGTGCTTCCACACGGCCATGACCGGTTATCAGGAGATCATGACAGATCCGAGCTTCGCGGGTCAGATCATCACCTTTACCTTTCCGCATATCGGCAATGTCGGCACCAATGACGAGGACGTCGAGTGCCACACGCCCTGGGCACTGGGCTGCGTGGTGCGCGAGGATGTGACCGCGCCCAGCAACTTCCGCAATGTCGCGCCCTACGACCAGTGGCTGAAGGACAAGGGGCGCATCGGCCTTTCCGGCGTAGACACCCGAGCGCTTACGCGCCGTATCCGCACGGCCGGCGCGCCCAACGCCGTCATTGCGCACGATCCCGATGGCCAGTTCGATCTCGCCGCGCTGCATCGCAAGGCGCGCGAATGGCCGGGTCTGGAGGGCATGGACCTCGCCATCGAAGTCACCGGCCAGCAGCGCCAGTGGGCGGATGGGCACTGGACGCTGGGCCGGGGCTATCGCCTGGGCGCGGCCAGGCCCGAGGCGCCTCATGTCGTCGCCATCGATTATGGCGCGAAGGACAATATCTTCCGCAATCTGGTGACGGCCGGCGCGCGCGTCACCGTGCTGCCCGCCAAGGCGAGCTATGAGGAGATCATGGCGTTGAAGCCCGCCGGCCTGTTTCTCTCAAACGGCCCGGGCGATCCCGCCGCCACGGCCGACTATGCCGTGCCGGTCATCAAGCGCCTGCTGGATGAGAACATGCCCATCTTCGGCATTTGCCTGGGCCACCAGCTTCTCGCCCTCGCGGCGGGCGCCAGGACCTCCAAGATGCACCAGGGCCATCGCGGTGCCAACCATCCGGTGAAGCGGCTGGAGGACGGCGTGGTCGAGATCACCAGCATGAACCACGGCTTCGCGGTCGATACCGCGACGCTTCCGGCCAATGTCGTGGAGACGCATGTAAGCCTGTTCGACGGCTCCAATTGCGGCATCGCCTTCACCGACAAGCCGGTCTTCAGCGTGCAATATCACCCCGAGGCGAGCCCCGGCCCGCAGGACAGCTTCTATCTGTTCGAGAAGTTCGTGAAGGGGCTTCCGGCGTGAGCCTCAAGCTGCCCAAGGTCGACGAGGCGCGCATGGCCGCGGAGTGGGAAGCCGACAGGGAGATCCTCAGCCAGCTCGCCGCCAATGGTGACAAGGCGCTGCGGCCGCGTCTCGTGGACGTGAGCTTTCGCGGCGACGACGAGGGTTTCGAGAAGATATTGAACATCGCCAGCCAGTTCGGCTTTGTCGAGCTTGACCGCGAGACGGACGAGGAGGGAGATCAATATCTCTTCCTCGAATGCGAGCAGGCGGTCGACCCGGAGTCGATCAAGGCCCTCACCCGCAAGTGTCTCCAGATCGAGATCATGTGTGGCGTCGAATATGACGGCTGGGGCTGTCAGGCGGCGACGGGCGCGGCGCATTGACTGCACTCGGGGCTCTCTCCGAGAAGATGAAGAAGTTCGGCTTCTTCGGCAATGAACGACATGATTCTGAAGTGAGCAATAATGCCCAAAAGAACTGACATCTCCTCGATCCTCATCGTCGGCGCCGGCCCGATCATCATCGGCCAGGCGTGCGAGTTCGATTATTCGGGCACGCAGGCCTGCAAGGCACTGAAGGAGGAGGGCTACCGGATCATCCTGGTCAACTCCAACCCCGCGACGATCATGACCGATCCGGAGATGGCCGACGCGACCTATGTCGAGCCGGTGACGCCTGCGGTAGTCGCCAAGATCATCGAGAAGGAGCGACCCGACGCGATCCTGCCGACCATGGGCGGGCAAACCGCGCTCAACACGGCGCTGGCGCTCTTCAATGACGGTACGCTGGAGAAGTTCGGCGTCAAGATGATCGGCGCGGACGCGGAGGCGATCGACAAGGCCGAGGATCGCCTGAAGTTCCGCAACGCCATGGACAAGATCGGGCTGGAGAGCGCGCGCTCGCGCATCGCCCATTCGATGGACGAGGCGATGGAGGCGCTGGCCTTCACCGGGCTTCCCGCGATCATCCGTCCCAGCTTCACCATGGGCGGCACCGGCGGCGGCGTTGCCTATAATCGCGAGGAGTTCGAGGCCATCGTGCGCTCGGGTCTCGATGCGTCTCCCACCACCGAGGTGCTGATCGAGGAATCGCTGCTCGGCTGGAAGGAATATGAGATGGAAGTCGTCCGCGACCGCGCGGACAATGCCATCATCATCTGCTCCATCGAGAATGTCGATCCGATGGGCGTCCACACCGGCGATTCCATCACCGTCGCGCCGGCGCTGACGCTGACCGACAAGGAATATCAGATCATGCGCAACGCCAGCATCGCGGTGCTGCGCGAGATCGGCGTGGAAACAGGCGGTTCGAACGTCCAGTTTGCAGTCAATCCCAAGGACGGGCGCCTCATCGTCATCGAGATGAACCCGCGCGTGTCGCGCTCCTCCGCGCTGGCTTCCAAGGCGACGGGCTTCCCCATCGCCAAGGTCGCGGCCAAGCTCGCCGTGGGCTACACGCTCGACGAGATCCAGAACGACATCACCGGCGTCACCCCCGCGAGCTTCGAGCCCACCATCGACTATGTGGTGACCAAGATCCCGCGCTTCGCCTTCGAGAAGTTCAAGGGCGCCGAGCCGCTGCTCGGCACGGCGATGAAGTCCGTGGGCGAGGTGATGGCCATCGGCCGCAACATCCACGAATCCATGCAGAAGGCCCTGCGCGGGCTGGAGACGGGGCTGTCCGGCTTCAATCAGGTCGACCGGCTTGTCGGCGCCAGCAAGGACGAGATCATCGCCGCGCTCGGCATGCCGACGCCCGATCGCCTGCTCATTGCCGCGCAGGCGCTGCGCGAGGGGCTGAGCGTGGAGGAGATCCATGCGGTCGCCAAGTTCGATCCCTGGTTCCTCCAGCGGCTGGAGGAGATCGTGGCGGCCGAGCACGAGGTCATGGAGAACGGCCTGCCGCGCGATGCGGACGGCATGCGCCGCCTCAAGGCCATGGGTTTCTCCGACAAGCGGCTCGCCTGGCTGGCGCTGCAGGGCGCCAATGTGCCCGCGGGCATGGAGAGCGCGATCCGGCGCGGCTCTGGTCTGGTGCGTGAGGCCGTGAGGGCCATGACCGGCGGCATCACCGAGGATGAGGTGCGCGCGGCGCGCCACAAGCTCGGCGTGCGCCCGGTCTTCAAGCGCATCGACACCTGCGCCGCCGAGTTCGAGGCGAAGACGCCGTACATGTATTCGACCTATGAGGCGCCCACCTTCGGCGAGCCGGAAAATGAGGCCTTCCCGTCGGATCGCAGGAAGGTCGTGATCCTGGGCGGCGGGCCCAACCGCATCGGCCAGGGCATCGAGTTCGATTATTGCTGCTGCCATGCCTGTTTCGCGCTCGAAGAGGCTGGCTATGAGACGATCATGGTCAACTGCAATCCCGAGACGGTGAGCACGGACTATGACACGTCCGACCGTCTCTATTTCGAGCCGCTGACGGCCGAGGACGTGCTGGAGATCCTGCATGTCGAGCAGAGCCGCGGCACGCTCGCGGGCGTCATCGTGCAGTTTGGCGGGCAGACCCCGCTCAAGCTCGCGCAGGCGCTCGAAACCGCCGGCATCCCCATCCTGGGCACCTCGCCGGACGCCATCGACCTGGCCGAGGATCGCGAGCGCTTCGCCGCGCTGGTGACCAGGCTCAAGCTCCTCCAGCCCGCCAACGGCATTGCGCGCAGCCGCGAGGAGGCCATCGCAGTGGCCAACCGCATCGGCTATCCGGTGCTGATGCGCCCGAGCTATGTCTTGGGCGGCCGCGCCATGGAGATCGTGGACGGCCAGGCGCAGCTTGAGGAATATATCGCCACCGCGGTGCAGGTTTCGGGCGATTCCCCGGTGCTGATCGACCAGTATCTGCGCGATGCGGTCGAGGTGGACGTGGATGCGCTGTGCGACGGCGAGGATGTCGTCGTGGCCGGCGTGCTCCAGCATATCGAGGAAGCGGGCGTTCATTCGGGCGACAGTGCCTGCTCGCTGCCGCCCTACAGCCTGCCCGATGCGATCATTGCCGAGATCGAGGCCCAGACCGAGAAGCTGGCGCATGCGCTCAAGGTGCGTGGCCTCATGAACATCCAGTTCGCGGTGAAGGACGGCAAGGTCTATCTCATCGAGGTCAATCCGCGCGCGAGCCGCACGGTGCCCTTCGTCGCCAAGGCGATCGGCACGCCCATCGCCAAGATCGCCGCGCGCGTCATGGCCGGCGAGAAGATCCGCGACCTGCCGAGGATCGACCGCAATGCGATCAACCACATCGCGGTCAAGGAGGCGGTCTTTCCGTTCAATCGCTTCCCCGGCGTCGATCCGGTGCTCAGCCCCGAGATGAAGTCGACCGGCGAGGTGATGGGCATCGATGCCGATTTCCCGACTGCCTTCGCCAAGTCGCAGATTGGCGCCGGCACGGTGCTGCCGGACGGCGGCACGCTGTTCGTCTCGATCAAGGACAGCGACAAGGCCGTCATCCTGCCGGCTGTGCGCAAGATCAGCGCGCTGGGCTTCAAGATCCTGGCGACCGGCGGCACGGCGCGCTTCCTGGAGGAAGAGGGGATTGCCGTGGAGACCGTCAACAAGGTCGCGCAGGGGCGCCCGCACATCGTCGATCGGATCATGGACGGCGATGTCGATCTCATCTTCAATACCACGGAGGGCTGGCAGTCTCTGAAGGACAGCCAGGCGATCCGCACCAGCGCGCTGCGGCTCAAGGTGCCGAGCTTCACGACGGCCGCCGCGAGCCTCGCCGCGGTGGACGCCATCGAGGCGCTGCGCGCGCGTCCCCTTGAAGTCAGGTCGCTGCAATCCTATTATCGGGCGTCGCACGACTGATCTTCCAAGAGACAAGAAATCAGTGGCGAGCCGGCGGATGTCGATCGCCGGCAAGGGAGTGCGTGCTCGGGGCGATGCTCCGGGTGCCTGACCGGCCAGAGTTTCCTATGGCCGGGATCGAAATGGGCCGTGCGCCTTTATGGGCGAGTGCCATATATTGGGGAGTCGAAATGGCGACCGTTGAGAAGATGCCGATGCTGGCAATGGGCTATGAGAAGCTGACGGAACAGCTTCGCACGCTCAAGGCCGAGCGCCCCCTCGTCGTGGATGCGATCGAGGAAGCGCGCGCGCATGGCGATCTGTCTGAAAATGCCGAATATCATGCCGCCAAGGAGCGTCAGGGCCAGATTGAGGCGAGCATCGCCGATCTGGAGGACAAGCTCTCGCGCGCGCAGATCATCGATCCCATCACCTTGTCCGGCGACAAGATCATTTTCGGCGCCACCGTCACCTTGCTCGATGAGGACGACAATCCGGTGAAATACCAGATCGTCGGCCAGGCCGAGGCGGACGCGAAGGCCGGGATGATTAGTTATAATTCGCCGCTTGGCCGTGCCCTCATCGGCCGGCAGGTCGGGGAAGAGGTCGAAGTGACCGTGCCCTCCGGCGACAAGTTCTATCTCGTCGAGAAGATCGAGTTCATCTGATCGCGCGCCCGCGCCGTCATATCGATGTGAGGCGCGGAACGACGCCATGGCTCTGAGGCTCCCTCGCGGACGCACCACGGATATCGTCGCGGCGGTCACGTTCGCGGCCTTCTTCCTGGCGGCGGTCACGCATATGTCGGATCGGCTGGCCGTGGTCGCGGGTTTCATTCCCGCGCGTGTCCATGCGCTGGCGGCGCAGGGCGTGTCGGTCGACATTCCCTGGCTACCGGTCTGGCTGACGCCGCTCACCGCCACGCTCGTCCATGGAGGCTGGCTGCACGTCGCGCTCAATCTCATGCTGCTGATCTTCTGCGGCCGCCAGGTCGAGCATCTGCTGGGGCCGGCGCGGCTGCTCATTCTCTATGTCGTGGGCGCATATGCGGCGGCGGCGGCCCACTGGCTCTCCGCGCCGGAAAGCGTGGTGCCCATGGTCGGCGCGAGCGGCGCCATTTCCGCGGTCCTGGGGACCTATGCGCTGGTCTACAGCCGCAGCGAGGCTTCGGCGATCGGCCCCTTCTCGGCCAATGTCGTGCGCATGGCCTGGCTCGCGGCCGGCTGGACCTTCCTCCAGCTTCTCATCGGCTTTGCCGGCTTCACGGACGGCGCATCGGGGGCGATCGCCATCTGGGCGCATGTCGGCGGCTTCGTGGCCGGGCTGCTGCTGGCGCGGCCGCTGCTGAGTTCACGCTTCCGCAGAACGCGCCGCCCCTGAAGAGCGGCGCGTCCGGCGGCCTCACTCGCCGGTGCTCTGGCCCGTCTCCGGGTCCAGCAGCTTGTGCAGGTGCACCACCACATAGCGCATTTCGGCATCGTCCACCGTCCGCTGCGCCGCGCCGCGCCAGGCGGCCTCCGCACTCGCATAATCGGGGAACACGCCGACGAGATCGATCTTGGAAAGGTCGACGAATTCGAGCGAGGTCGGGTCCTTCACTCGTCCACCCATGACGAGATGCAGCAATTGGCTCAAGGCTGGCGCTCCTGTTTGAGGGCGTGACGGCGGCGAGTCACGCCGGTTCTTGCGCGGCGCGGTATCAGCCGCGCGCGCGCTTGCCAAGCCGTGAGGGGAGGGCTCAGCCCTCTTCGTCGGTGTCGGGCCTCGCCGGCTTGCTGGCGGCGCGCGTGCCGGGGAGGAGGCGCTGCGCCGCGCCGCTGGCGACGGCGGCCTTGACGGTGCTGCCGGCCAGTTTGCCGACGCGGCTGGTGATGTTGAAGCGCGGCAGGAAGATGCCCACGATGGCGCCGGCTGCGGCCGCCGCTGCGACGGCCGCGATAGGGTGCTCCTGGAACAGCCGATTGGTCTCGGCTGCTGCGCGCAGCGTCTTCTCGCGCGTGTCGTCGATCACGGCCTCGCTCTTCTCGCGCGTCGCCACGATGACGTCGCGGCTCTTGCGCCGCGCTTGCTCGATCCCTTGCCCGATTCCTTCGCGCGCATCCGCGCCGGCCTCGCGCGCCTTGGCGACCGCTTCCCGCGCCTTGGCGCCGGCATCGCGCAGCACTGCCTTTGGCCCGGCTGTTTCAGCCCCGCCCTTTTCCTCGCTCATTCGATTGACTCCATAGTTGCCGGACGGCCCAGGCAAGCTCGACGCCGCGCGCGGCATGGCGCACGGCGATGCGGGCGGGCCGCCAGATGAAAATGGCCGCGATGCCCGCGCCGAGCGTGGCGGCCGCCAGTGGCCAATAAGGGAAGCGCTTGATGAAGGCGTGCCACGTATCCTCGATCTGGTCCGTGGCGATCTCGATCGCGTCCTGCTTGAGCCGATCGGGCGAAATCCGGTCGAGCGCGGCGTTCACCGCGTTGCCGAAGCGCATGCGCGCCAGATCGGCGCGTTCGCGGGCGCGGGCAAGCGCGCGGCGCTGCTCGTCCTGCGTCACGGCGCGTCTCCGCTGAAGAGCGAGCGGAAGGCATTGCGCGCCAAAAGGCCAAAGCCGATGGCAATGGCGAAGGCGAGCGCGATGATGATGAGCGTCGCCGGCAGCAGGCCCACTTTGGGCGCGAGCGCGACGATACCGGCCACCAGCAGCAGCGAGAAGCCGACCATCATTCCGCACACTGCAATAATGCCGAAGAAGAGGCCACGGCGCAGGATCGCAAGAAGGCCATGGCCTTTGAGCTTCGCCCAACTCAACTCGGCGTCCGCCAGATCCTTGCCCGACGCGATCAGCCGCTCGATGCTCGCGCGGATCGAATCGTCGGACCTCGGCGGCGGTCCCTCATGCGCGTGCGTCGCGCCCGCCTGATCGTCATCCATCAATCGGCCGTCCGCTTGCTCGATCCTCTCTCCGGGCGTCGGCTATGCCTCACGCCTCGTCCTTGGACCCGCGCATCATGCGCATGAGCACGAAGCCGACGACGGCGGCTGCGCCGATGGCCACGGCCGGGCTCTTGCGCACGAAATTGCGCGCATCGTCCGCAAGCTGGTCGATATCCTTCTCGTCCAGGGACTTGGCGGCGCCGGATACGGCCTCCGCGGCCTTGCGGGCATAGTCGCCATATTGCGGGCCGAGCTTGGAATCGACCGTCTCGGCCGTTTCCGCGATCAGCTTGGAGAGGCCGTGGAGCGCTTCGCCGGTGGTGTTCTTGGCGCTGCTGGCGGCGCTGCGCGCAGCGTCCTTCGCCTGTGCGGCGAAATCGTCCGCCTGCTCGCGCCAGTTGGATTCCGCAGCTTCCGGCGCGTCGGTCACGGTGAGGTCACGCTCCTGCGTGTCCGCGGCCTGTGCCGCCTCGTCCGCGCTCTTCTTTCTGGCCATGGCTGTTCCTTTCCTTGCCAAGTGACGCCCCTCTATCTGCGAATATAACAGCGCATGCGCTCTTTGACAGAGCCGTGCGCGCGAATTTCGCCACCGCGGGTCGTTTCCACAACGTCAGGACGCGGCAAAGGCTCCCAATGCAATTGCCTTGTCCCGGCCGCCCGGCTAAGCGCGCAGGGAATTGCTGCAGTGCAGGGGAGACCGCCAGCCATGACCGAGATTCTCGACATCCACGCCCGCCAGATTCTGGATAGCCGAGGCAATCCCACCGTGGAGGTCGACGTGCTGCTCGAGGATGGCAGCTTCGGCCGCGCCGCCGTTCCCTCGGGCGCATCGACGGGCGCTTATGAGGCAGTCGAGAAGCGCGACGGCGACAAGTCGGTCTATCTCGGCAAGGGCGTGCTGCAGGCGGTCGAGGCCGTGAACGGCGAGATCGCCGACGCCATCCGGGGCATGGACGCCGAGGACCAGGGCGATGTCGACGCCGCGATGATCGCGCTCGACGGCACGGAGAACAAGGCGCGCCTGGGCGCCAATGCGATCCTGGGCGTCTCCCTCGCGGTCGCCAAGGCGGCGGCCGACGCGCGCGGCCTGCCGCTCTATCGCTATGTCGGCGGTGTCTCGGCCCATGTGTTGCCCGTGCCGATGATGAACATCATCAACGGCGGCGAACATGCCGACAACCCCATCGATTTCCAGGAATTCATGATTATGCCGGTGGGCGCGGAGAGCATCGCCCATGCCGTGCGCATGGGCGCGGAAATCTTCCACACGCTCAAGAAGGGCCTGCACGACAAGGGGCTGGCCACCGGCGTGGGCGACGAGGGCGGTTTCGCGCCCAACATCGCCTCCACGCGCGACGCGCTCGACTTCGTCATGCAGAGCATCGAGAAGGCGGGCTACCGGCCGGGCGAGAATGTCGTGCTGGCGCTGGACTGCGCCGCGACCGAGTTCTTCAAGAACGGCAAATATGAGATTTCCGGCGAGGGCCTCTCGCTCAGCCCCACTGAAATGGCCGACTATCTCGCCGCGCTCTGCGACGATTATCCGATCCGCTCGATCGAGGACGGCATGAGCGAGGACGATTTCGAGGGCTGGAAGGCACTGACCGACAAGATCGGCGACAAGGTGCAGCTCGTCGGCGACGATCTCTTCGTCACCAATCCCGCGCGCCTCGCCATGGGCATCGAGAAGGGTCTGGCCAATTCGCTGCTGGTGAAGGTCAACCAGATCGGCTCGCTCACCGAGACGCTGGCCGCCGTCGATCTCGCGCATCGCGCCCGCTATACCTGCGTCATGTCGCACCGCTCGGGCGAGACGGAGGACGCGACCATCGCCGACCTCGCCGTCGCGACCAATTGCGGGCAGATCAAGACCGGCTCGCTGGCCCGCTCGGATCGCCTCGCCAAGTACAACCAGCTCATCCGCATCGAGGAAGAGCTGGGCGACCGCGCACATTATGCGGGCGCGGCGATCTTCCGCTGAGCCAACAAGTGCTCCTGCGAAGGCAGAAGCACTGCTGAAGGGCGGTCATGCGCATTCCGGCAAGTCGCTGCGGCCTGTCGCGGGTAGGGAAGCGTTATGGATGCCGTCCCGACCGTGTGCGCGAGCCTCAATTATTTCGACCGCGATCTGCCGCGCGGCCGCTTCGACGTGGTTGAGCCCGCGCGCAATCTCATGGCGTTTGAGGCGCATGAGGTCGCGATCAGCGACATGCGCGCCGCGCCAGATCTGTCGATCGACCGCGAGGGCTTCGTGCTGGCGCGCCATGAAAGCGCGGTCGCGCACCTGCCCGAGATGCTGGATACCAATCTCGTCGCGCAGGACGGGCTGCCGCCGGTCAACCGGGCTTATTATGAGGAACTGCTGCCGCTCATCCATGAGATCAGCGGCGCGCGCGATGTCATTCCGCAGGCGACGGGCCTGACGGTCCGCTTCAGCGCGCGGTCGCGGCGGCAGAGCTGGGCCGGGGCGGCGGGCTTCATCCATCTGGACGTGACGCAGAAGTCGGTGCAGCGCTTCCTGGACTTCAGCCTGGCCGCTGCGGGCCGCGAGATCGCGCCCTGGCGCCGCGTGGTGCTCTACCAGACGTGGCGCTGCGTTTCCGATCCGCCGCAGGATAATCTGCTCGCGCTGTGCGACCGGCGCTCGGTGCGCCCGGCGGACGTCGCTTATTATGACGCCATCATCGGCGAGGCGGGCACTGCGCTGGAGAGCATCGAGGCGCGCAGTTGCCGCTACCACCCCGATCATCGCTGGTGGTATTGCCCGGACATGGGCGCGCGGGACGTCCTGCTGTTCCTCGGCCATGATTCGGCAGAGCCCGACGGCGTCCAGCCTTTCCACACCGGTTTCGATCTGCCGGGCGGCGCGGGCGCTCGGCCCCGTGCCAGCCTGGAGGCGCGTTTCTTCGCCTTTTACGATTGAGCGCGGGCACATTTCTCCGCGGGCCTGACGCGGTTTATCGCAGCATAACCATTATCCGCTTGCCAAGAGCGAATCGGCGTGATTCTTGGGAAGACATGGCGCAACTCGTGAAACTCCGGCGACTCTTCGGCTCGGCCCTCTGGCCCGCGGCGGCAATCCTGCTGCTGATGGTCTTTCTTGCCTATGCCATTTTCGGGCCGAACGGCATTCTCGCCTGGGGCAATTATTCGCGCCAGCTCCACCAGCGGCAGGCCGAGCTGTCCCAGCTCAAGAAGGAGGAGGCCGCGCTCGCGAACCGCGTGAAGCTGCTCGATCCCCAGAAGGTCGACCCGGATATGGCCGACGAGCTGGTGCGCAAGGAGCTGGGCGTCACGCATCCTGATGAGGTCGTGCTGCAACAGCAGTGATGTGGGCAGTGATGTGGGCGTGGCCCGCATGCGTCAGTCCCGGCTCAAGGACGGTCAAAGTCCCGTTTTCGCCCGAAAAGGCAGTATCCGACGTTGCGCTTGCGCTTCGGGCGAGACTATAGCAATGGCCAGATTCCCGCATGAGAAGGACGTCCTCAATTGGCTAAGCCAGCCTCCAGTCGCCCCGCACGCGCCACCAAATCCGCCGGAGCCCCGGCGCCCGCGGACCATAATCGCGAGCGCCCCGCCGAGCCCGTGCCCTACCAGGCGAGCCGGGACGAGCTGCTGGAATTCTATCGCCAGATGGTGCTCATCCGCCGCTTTGAGGAGCGCGCCGGCCAGCTTTACGGCCTGGGGCTCATCGGCGGCTTCTGCCATCTCTATATCGGCCAGGAGGCCGTGGCCGTCGGCATCCAGTCGGCGCTGACGCCCGGCAAGGACAGCGTCATCACCGGCTATCGAGACCATGGCCACATGCTCGCTTATGGCATCGATCCCAAGCTTATCATGGCCGAACTGACGGGCCGCGAGGCCGGCATTTCGCGCGGCAAGGGCGGCTCGATGCACATGTTCAGCGTGGAGCATAAGTTCTTCGGCGGTCATGGTATTGTGGGCGCGCAGGTCAGCCTGGGCACGGGCCTGGCGTTCAGCCACAAATATAATGAGGATGGCGGCGTGTGCGTCGCCTATTTCGGCGACGGCGCGGCGAACCAGGGCCAGGTCTACGAGAGCTTCAACATGGCCGAGCTGTGGAAGCTGCCGATCATCTATGTGATCGAGAACAACCAATATGCCATGGGCACGTCCGTCAGCCGCTCCTCGGCCGAGGGGCAGCTCTATCGCCGCGGCGAGAGCTTCCGCATTCCGGGCCTCCAGGTCGACGGCATGGATGTTCAGGCCGTGCGCGGCGCGACCGAGGAAGCGCTCAAGTGGATTCGCGCGGGCAAGGGGCCGATCATCCTCGAGATGAAGACCTATCGCTATCGCGGTCATTCCATGTCCGATCCCGCGAAATATCGTTCGCGCGACGAAGTGCAGGCCGTGCGCGAGAAGAGCGACCCCATTGAGGGCGTGAAGAAAGTGCTGGTCGATGCCGGCGTGAGCGAGGATGAGCTGAAGGCCATCGACAATCAGATCCGCAAGATCGTGGCCGAGGCCGCGGACTTTGCCGAAAGCTCGCCCGAGCCGGAGATGGCCGAGCTGTATACCGACGTGCTGGTGGAGCGTTACTGATGGGTCTCGAGATCAAGATGCCTGCCCTTTCTCCGACCATGGAGGAAGGCACGCTGGCTAAATGGCTGGTGAAGGAAGGCGACGAAGTGAAGGCCGGCGACATCATGGCCGAGATCGAGACCGACAAGGCCACGATGGAGTTCGAGGCCGTGGACGAGGGCAGGATCGAGAAGATCCTGATCGCGGAAGGCACTGACAATGTGAAGGTCGGCACCGTGATCGCCCTGCTTTCCGGCGAAGGGGAGGCCGCCGCCCCGGCGCCTGCCGCGCCCAGGGCCGAGGCACCCGAGGCGGCGCAGAAAGCCGCTGAATCCGAGGCGTCCGCGCCCCGGAAGGCCGAGAGCGGCACCGCCAATCTCGCGGTCAAGGCCGTGCCCGCCGCCGATCCGTCGCTCCCCGAGGGCACGCAGATGGTGAAGACCACTGTGCGCGAGGCGCTGCGCGACGCCATGGCCGAGGAAATGCGCAAGGATCCGCGCGTCTTCGTGATGGGCGAGGAAGTCGCCGAATATCAGGGCGCCTACAAGGTCACCCAGGGCCTGCTCGACGAGTTCGGGTCCAAGCGCGTCATCGACACGCCGATCACCGAACATGCATTCGCGGGCCTGGGCGCTGGCGCCGCCATGGGCGGGTTGAGGCCGGTCATCGAGTTCATGACCTTCAACTTCGCCATGCAGGCGATCGACCAGATCATCAACTCGGCCGCCAAGACCAACTACATGTCCGGCGGCCAGATGCGCTGCCCCATCGTGTTCCGCGGCCCCAACGGCGCGGCGAGCCGCGTGGCCGCCCAGCACAGCCAGAATTACGGCCCCTGGTATGCCGCCGTGCCCGGCCTCGTCGTCATCGCGCCTTATGATTCCGCGGACGCCAAGGGCCTGCTCAAGGCCGCGATCCGCAGCGAGGATCCGGTCGTGTTCCTCGAGAACGAGCTGGTCTACGGCCGCAGCTTCGACGTGCCGGCGGTGGACGACTATGTCCTGCCCATCGGCAAGGCGCGGATCGTCCGTCCGGGCAAGGACGTGACGCTGGTCAGCTATTCCATCGGCGTCGGCGTCGCGCTGGACGCGGCCGAGACGCTTGCCGGCGAGGGCATCGATGCGGAGGTCATCGACCTGCGCACGCTGCGCCCGCTCGACACGCAGACGGTGCTGGCGAGCCTTGCCAAGACCAATCGCCTCGTCGTGGTCGAGGAAGGCTGGCCGGTCTGCTCCATCGCGAGCGAGATCATGGCGGTCTGCATGGAGCAGGGCTTCGACGATCTCGACGCGCCGGTGCTGCGCGTCACCAACGAAGACGTGCCGCTGCCTTATGCCGCGAACCTGGAGAAGGCCGCGCTTATCGACGCCGCGCGTGTCGTCAAGGCCGCGAAGAAGGTCTGCTACAAGGGCTAAGCCCAATCGACATTCAGATGATGATGCGCCGAAAATGCTGGTTTTCCGTGAGCCGGAGCGGAGCGTATTAAAGGTACGCGAGCACCGGAAGCGCGGAAAACCGCCATTTGCAGGCCGTCAGGGCTGAATGCAGAGAGCATCCAGGTGGCCAGAGCCATTTTTCCAGGGCGGCTCGATATCCAGGTGCGGCAAAGTGCGACCGGCCAGTCCAGATGGCTGGATGTCGATCCGCCTGTAAAAGGCCGGCCCGCTTATCAGGCGCAGGTTGAGGCGGTGGCGCCTTCATTGTTGAAGAGGCCGCTGCCGTTCACGCCGCCGTTCAGGTCCCGGTCGTCGCGCACGACCATGGCTGCCGTATCCTTCAGGACGGTGCTTGGCACCAGGCGAGCGGAAATGAGCGGCTGATATTCATACTCCACCTCGACATACATGATCGCGCCTCCGTCGGGCACGAAAGTGACCTGCTTGCCTGCGGGGCCAATATCAGTGAGGTTGGTTTTCCCCTGCGGCTGGCTGCCGTCATAGGATCTGTTGCCGAGGCATCGACGCCAGTGCACGTAGAATTTGTCGGCATTGGGGCTCGCCATCCGCTCCAGGCTGTAGAGGATGACCTTGCCTCTGCTCTCCAGATCGAGCGTGCCGGCCTGAAGACTGGCGCCGATCAGCAGGTCGTTGATTTGTGCTTCGCTGATCTGCTTGACCGCAAGAACCGTATCGGAGCCGATCCGTGAACCGTTGTCGGCGACATGCAGGGCGATCTGGCTCACGCGGAGTTTGGCGATCGTATAGTTGGCGATCTCGGCGCCGCTCAGAAACAGCGTCAGCATGATCGGCGCGGTCAGCGCATATTCGATCGCGGCGACACCACTGCGGTCGCCAAGCAACCGTCGCAAATGACGGATGAAGCGGCGCGTCATGTGCAGTGCCCCTCACTGGGTGCGCCGTATTT
>CBIMKI010000034.1:0-16872 GCA_966244395.1 uncultured Sphingobium sp.
TTTGGGCTTTAACGGCAGCTTTGCCTTCTAGCTTGAAGCTGACGTCTCAGTGATTGTCGCGGGGGAGGCCGCGGGTCTGGGCGATGCGCTGATAGGCTTCCGTGCCTTCCAGGATCGCGCCGTCGCCGAGTTGGCCGACCATGCTCCGCTGGATCTGCTGCCAGGGGGTCTGCGAGGCGGGATAGGCATAGCCGCCCTGCGCGTCGAGCGCGGCGCGGCGGGCGGCGAGTTCCGTGTCGCTGAGCAGCAGGTCTGCCGTGCCCTTGCGCAGGTCGATGCGGACGCGGTCGCCGGTGCGCAGCAGCGCGAGATTGCCGTTCACCGCCGCCTCCGGACTGGCGTTGAGGATGGATGGACTGCCGCTCGTGCCGGACTGGCGTCCGTCGCCAAGGCAGGGAAGGGCGTGGACGCCATCAAGGATGAGATGCGCCGGCGGACGCATGTTCACCACTTCCGCCGCGCCGGGATAGCCGATGGGCCCAGTGCCGCGCATGATGAGCAGGGTTTCGGGCGTGATGCCGGTCGCGGGATCGTCGATGCGGGCGTGATAATCCTCCGGCCCGTCGAACACGACCACGGGGCCTTCGAAGGCATCGGGATCGTCCGCATTGGAAAGATAGCGCTCGCGGAATTCCGGCGAGATGACGCTGGTCTTCATGACGGCGCTCTCGAAAAGATTGCCCGAGAGGACGACGAAGCCGGCGGCGGGTTTGAGCGGCCGGTCGATGGGGCGGATGACCGTTTCGTCCCCGATGACGACGCCTTCGCAGTTTTCACCGATGGTGCTGCCGTTGACGGTGATGGCACCTTCCTGGATGAGGCCGGCCTCGATGAGCTGATTCACCACGGCAGGGACGCCGCCGGCGCGGTAGAAATCCTCGGCGAGATAATCGCCGGCGGGCTGGAGATTGACGAGCAGAGGCACGTCGAGGCCATGGCTCTGCCAGGTCTTGAGCGGCAGATCGACGCCGATGTGGCGGGCAATCGCGGTGATGTGCACGGGCGCATTGGACGAGCCGCCGATCGCGCTATTGACGGCAATGGCATTGAGGAAGGCGTCCCTGGTCAGGATGTCGGAGGGCTTCAGATCCTCCCGCACCATTTCGACGATGCGCTTGCCGGTGCGCCAGGCACATTCCTGCCGGTCGCGATGCGGCGCGGGAATGGCGGCCGAGCCGGGAAGCGACATGCCGAGCGCCTCGGTGAGGCTGTTCATGGTCGAAGCGGTTCCCATGGTGTTGCAATAGCCGGTGGACGGCGCGGAGGCGGCGACCAGCGCAATGAACTCGTCGTCGCTGATCTCGCCCGCCGCCAGCATCTGCCGCGCCTTCCAGACGATGGTGCCGGAGCCCGTGCGCTCGTTCTTGTACCAGCCGTTGAGCATGGGGCCGACCGAGAGGGCGATGGCGGGGATGTTGACCGTGGCGGCGGCCATGAGCTGCGCGGGCGTGGTCTTGTCGCAGCCGATGGTGAGGACGACACCATCGAGCGGATAGCCGTAGAGCACTTCGACCAGGCCGAGATAGGCGAGATTGCGGTCCAGCGCGGCGGTGGGGCGCTTGCCGGTTTCCTGAATAGGGTGGACGGGGAACTCGAGCGCGATGCCGCCTGCCTCGCGAATGCCCTCGCGCACGCGCTGTGCGAGGACGAGATGATTGCGGTTGCAGGGTGTCAGGTCGCTGCCGGTCTGGGCAATGCCGATGATCGGGCGACCCGAGCGCAGCTCCTCAAGGCTGAGGCCGTAGTTCAGATATTTCTCGAGATAGAGCGCCGTCATGTCGATATTGTCGGGATTGTCGAACCAGGCGCGGCTGCGAAGTTTCGACGGGCTTTTCGTTATCGACATGCGTTCCGTTCCATCTGGATAGAGCGCCGAATATACTCAGACAAAATTGCGGCTGCAAGGCGTGGCAGGACGGAATCTGCGTGGATTTCAGCGCAAGATGAGGTCGAGGGGCACGGCCTCTCCCATGGCGCGATAACCCGCCGGGCCGGGATGGATATGGTCGCCCACGTCATAGGCCGGGAGGAGCCGCTCGGGCCGGGCGGTGTCGCGCATGACGGCATCGAAATCCACCACTGCGTCGAAATGGCCCGGCGTGCGAATCCAGGCATTGATGGCCTGGCGATCCGCTTCGTTCGCGGCGTCCGGATGGTAATAGTCGAAGCCCATGAAGGGCAGCAGCGTGCCGCCGATCACCTTGATGCCATGGGTTCGGGCGCGCGCGGCGATCTGCGCATAGGCGCCGGTCATGTGGGCAACGAAGGCGCGGTGCTCGCCCGGGCTTGCGGGCGCGTCGCGCGTCAGCATGCCGATGTCGTTGATGCCGATGAGCAGGATGAGATGTGTGACGCCGGGTTGAGCGAATATGTCGCGGTCGAGCCGGGCGAGAGCATTGGGGCCGAGGCCGTCGCGCAGCAGGCGATTGCCGCCGATGCCCTGATTGAGGACGGCGGCGCGGCCGGCGAGGCGCCGGGCGAGAATGTCGGTCCAGCGGTCATTGCCGTTGGTGGTGGAGCCGCGCCCGTCGGTGATGCTGTCGCCCAGCACGGCGACCACGGGCGTGGGTGCGCAGCGCTCCACTTCGAGTGCGGCGAGCTGGAACCAGCGCTCGGCCGGGGTTGCGCCTTCCAGCGTGGCCGCGTCCACCTGATTGCCGCGCGCGAGCCAGGCGGTGGCGCGGGCGCCGGGATGGCCGGTCTGCACGCTGGGCGCGGCGGTATAATGGATCGAGACGGCGAGATCGGCGAAGGGCGTGACGGGCAGGGCGACCGGATCGGACAGCATGTCCGCGCCGGCGGGAATGGTGACGGTGCGGGCGCCAGCGAAGGTGAGCGGGCGGGTTTTGTTGGCATCGACGGCGGATGCGCGGTTGTCCGGCGAGGGCGCGAGCGCGGCGGCGGTGAGCGTGAGCGGCGTCGTCCCGAAGGCATTGGAGAGGCGCACGCGCACCGCCTCGCCGCCGATGGTCGTGCGGACGATCTGGCGCAGCGTCAGGTCCTGGTAACGGTCGGGCGGCAGGGCATTTTGGCTCTCCGGGATCATCTGCGCCGCAGCCCAGGCCGGCCGCCACTGGCAGGCAGGATCGGCGGCGCGGGCCGGGGCGACCCATGCCAGCGCCAGCAGGGCGGCGAGGGCGGCGCGCATCGGGCCGGTCATGCCATATCTTCCTGCGTGCTCATGCGCGGGCGGCGAAGGCGGCGGCGATGGCGTCGTGGAGCGGCTTGGGCCGGCCCTCGGGGTCGTAGGGGCAGCAGCGCAGCGGCGCCTTGTCCTCGCGCGGGCTGAAGCCTTGCAGCCAGCTGTAGCGATCGTTGAGGCCCCAGCAGAGCACGTCCCTGAGCTGGGGATAGGAGAGCATGAGATCGAGATAGGCGCGGCCATAAGCGGCGACGCCCGCGTCGCGCTTTGCGAAGTCGGCGGGGAGAGCATGGTCCTTGATGTCGAACTCGGTAATGACGAGACCGTAGCCCATGCCGGTTACCTCATCGAGGAAGCTGCGCCAGGCCTTCTCGTCGCGCTGGCCCAGGCCCGCCTCGTCGAGCTTGTACATATCGATATGCGCCTGCACGCCGAGCGCGTCGACGGGGACATCGCGTGCCTTGAAACCCTCCAGCAGCTTGAGGACGCCGGTGCGGTGCCTGTCGTTGCCGGGCTCCCAGCTCATATAATCATTGTAGACAAGCTCGACGCCGGGGGCGTTTTCCCGTGCGGTACGGAAGGCGAGGTCCAGCACGTCGATGCGATTGCCGAAAGCCTTGGTGAGCGAGGTTTCCTCAAGCGCGCCGGTCTTGGGGTCGACGGCCTCGTTGACGACGTCATAGCTGACGATGCGGCCCTTGTAGCGCTGCGTGACGGTGCGGATATGGTCGGTGACGATCTCGGCGGCGCGGCTGGCCGGGCGCGGGCCGAAATCGAACTCGTTGAGCCATTTGGGATACCAGCGGGTCTTGTGCCAGAGCAAAGTATGGCCGCGCATGGCCATGCCGTGCTTGTCCGCATAGGCCATCATCGCGTCAAAGCGCGTGAAGTCGTAGCGATCGACGCTCGGGCGCAGGGCTTGCCACTTCATCTCGTTCTCGGCCACCAAGAGGTCGCAGTCGCGCTCCAGAAGGGCGGCATAGCCAGGGTTGAGATAGGAACCGCGCTGCATGGCGGCCGGGGCGGCATTGAAGCAGGCGCCGAAGCGGCAACCGGCCTTGCGCGCGGCGGCAGCCAGGCTGGCTTGGGGCGTGTCGGTGGCATGAGCGGGCATGGCGCCGGCGGCCAATGCGAGCGCGGTGCCGGTCAGGAACTGGCGGCGATCGAGGAAAGAGGCATCGTCCATGGTCACTCTCCCGCTGGGGTGGCCGCCATTTCCGCCATGAGCGGGGCGGGGCCTTGTTCGATGAGGCAGCGCAGCATGGCGCCCAAGCGCGCTTCGAGGGCTGGTTCGTACCGCGCCAGATCGCCGAAAATCTCGCTCATCGCGAGCAGCCGCGCACAGGCGGCTTGCGGCGTCGCATCGTCCGCCCAGGCCTGTGCGGTGCGGCTGGCCAGAGGATCGTCGATGGTGAAGCGGTTGCCGGCGGCATCGCGGCCGCGCTGCCAGGCCATCCAGGCGGCGACGGCGAGTTCCAGCATAGGCGAGGGCAGACCTGCCGCCAGCCGCTCGCGCAGGGGTGCAACGAGGCGCTGGGGAAGCTTCTGCGATCCGTCCATGGCGATCTGACGGGTGCGATGCCGGAGCATGGGATTGGCGAAGCGACGCAGCAGGTCGGCGCGGTAGCGCGCGACGTCCAGCTCCGGCGGCGGAGAGAGCGTGGCTTCGCTCTCGTCCCAGAGGCGCGCGATCAGGGCGCGGCGGGCGGGGTCGGCGACGAATTCGTGGACATGGTCGATGTTGGCCAGGCCGGCCAGATAGGCGATCATGCTGTGGGCGCCGTTCAAGAGACGCAGCTTGGCGTCCTCCCAGGGCGCGACGGCGCGAGTGAGCGTGACGCCGGCAGCCGCGAGATCGGGCATGGGGCCGGCGAAATCCGCCTCCAGCACCCATTGGCAGAAGGGCTCGGCCTCGATCAGGCCTTCGTCCGTGATATCGTGGTCCGCAGCGAAACGTGCGATGCGCTCGGGCGTGATGGCGGGGACGATGCGGTCAACCATGGAGCCGGGGAAGGCGCCATGGGCTGCGATCCAGGCGGCAAGGTCCGGGTCGTGCGCCTGCGCCATGGCGAGCACCGCGTCGCGCAGCAGGGCGCCGTTGTGCGGCAGATTGTCGCAGCTTGCGGCGGTGAACGGCGGGAGGCCTGTGTGACGGCGGCGGTCCAGCGCGGCGACGATGAAACCGGGCGCGGTGCGCGGCGCGGCGAGGCTGGCGAGATCGGCAGCGATGTCCGCATTGGCGGCATCGAGCCCGCCGCGCGCGCGGTCGAGGCCATAGCCTTTCTCGGTGACGGTGAGCGTCACGAGATGGACGCTGGGCTGCGCCATGGCGGCGATGACGGCCTGCGGGTCCTCGGGGGCGGCGAGCAGCCGCTTGAGCATGCCGATGATGCGGGCCTGCTCGCCGCTGCCGTCGCGCTCTAGCAGCGTGTAGAGCCCGTCTTGAGGAGCGAGGCGGTCGCGCACGGCGGGCGAGCGGAGCGATACGCCGACGATGCCCCAGCGCAAGTCGCCCTGCACGGCGAGCCGATCGAGATAGGCGGCCTGATGAGCGCGGTGGAAGGCGCCGATGCCGAGATGAACGACGCCCTCGGCCAGGGCAGCGCGGTCATAAGCAGGCGTCTCGATCCGGCCGGCGAGTGTGGGTAGCAGTGCGGGTGAGAGGCGCGGGCTCATGTCACAGCCGGTAAGCCGCCTTGGCGAGATCATAAGCGAGCGCTCGGGCGAGTTCGTGCGCCTCGTCCTCATCGAGCCGGCCTTCCGCGACCAGCCGGGCGAGCCATGCGCAGTCCATGCGGCGTGCGACATCGTGGCGGGCGGGGATGGAGAGGAAGGCGCGCGTATCGTCGTTGAAGCCGGCGGTGTTGTAGAAGCCCGCCGTCTCGGTCACGCGCTCGCG
Organism: uncultured Sphingobium sp.; assembly: GCA_966244395.1. Taxonomy (GTDB): domain Bacteria; phylum Pseudomonadota; class Alphaproteobacteria; order Sphingomonadales; family Sphingomonadaceae; genus Sphingobium. The sequence continues at coordinate 6,042 of CBIMKI010000034.1, forward strand.
GAAGCGGCGCATACCCTCAGGGCTGTCGTGGAACCACCAGGGCGGGCCGAGCCGCAGGGCAGGATAATGGCCGGCGAGCGGGGCAAGCTCGCGCGTGTAGCTGTCCTCGTCCAGCGTGAAGAGAATGACTGTGAGGCGCGGGTCGTTGCCATAGGCGTCGAGCAGGGGCTTCAAAGCCCGGACATAATCGGTGGGAATCGGGATGTCGGCGCCCATGTTGGGGCCGAAGCGGGCGAGCAGGGCGGGATTGTGGCTGCGATGGACGCCGGGATGGAGTTGGAGCACCATGCCGTCGTCCAGGCTCATGCGCGCCATCTCGACCAGCATGGCGCCGCGGAACATGTCCGCCTCGGCCGCCGAGCAGCGGCCGAGCAAGGCCTTGGCGTAGAGTGTCTCCAGTTCCTCACGCGAGAGCGCACAAGTGGTGGCGTTCAGATGGCCATGATCGGTGGCGGTGGCGCCATGCGCGCGGAAGAAGGCGCGGCGGTTCTCGTGGGCGCGCAGATATCCTGTGAGGCTGCCGACATCCTCGCCGGCCAGCTCGCCGAAGCGGGCGACATTCTCCGCGAAATTTTCCGCCTGCGGGTCCATGACCGGATCGGGCCGGTAAGTGGTGATGATACGGCCCGGCCATGCGCTATCGCGGATTGCGCGGTGATGCGCGAGGTCGTCGAGCGGACCTTCGGTGGTGGCGATGACTTCGAGGCCGAAGCGCTCGAACAGCGCGCGCGGGCGGAAGGCCTCGGTGCGCAAGGCGGCGTCGATAGTGTCGTAATAGAGGTCGGCGGTCTCCGCCGAGAGCCGCACGTCGAGGCCGAAGACCTGCGCGAACACCCAGTCGAGCCAGAGGCGCGAGGGTGTGCCGCGAAAGAGGAAATAATGCGCCGCGAACCGCCGCCCAGATGGTGCGCGGGTCAGTTTCGACGGGCGTGCCGTCGCGAGTCGGAATGCCGAGATCCTCCAGGCGGACGCCCTGGCTGTAGAGCATGCGGAAGACATAATGGTCGGGCGTAACGAGCAATTGCGCCGGATCGGGGAAAGGCTCGTTCAGCGCGAACCAAGCGGGATCGGTATGGCCGTGCGGACTGATGATCGGCAGGGCCTCCACGCCGGCATATAGCGACCGGGCGATCGTGCGCGTGCGCGATTCGGCGGGGAAGAGACGGTCCGGATCGAGCGACAGGGCCTGGGTCATGTGGTTGGCGCGGCCTCATTTTCCGGCATGTGCGCGCGCTCCAGCCGGGGCACCAGCCAATGGATCACGAAGAGCGCGATCAGATAGCCGAAGGCGGCATAAGTGACGATGGGGACATAGCTGCCGGTCAGTTCCAGCGTCCAGCCGGTCGCCTGCGCCATGAGGATGCCGCCGATGGAACCTGCCGCGCCGCCGATGCCGGCCACTGTCGCCACGGCGCGGCGCGGATACATGTCCGAGATGATGGTGAAGATGTTGGACGAGAAGGCCTGATGCCCCGCGGTCGCGAGGCCGATGATGAGCACGGCCACCATGGGGTTGGGGGCGTCCACCACGAAGAGCAGCGGCAGCGCGCAGCAGGCGGCAATGAGCAGCGTGACCTTGCGGGCGGGGTTCACGGCCCAGCCGCGCTTGATGAGATGGCCCGAGAACCAGCCGCCCGCGATCGAGCCCACGTCCGCCAGCAGATAGACGCCGATCAGCGCCGGGCCGATGGTGGCAAGGATGCCGCTATTGCCCTTGGGGAACAGCTCCATCCCCTGCGTCTTGGCGAGGAAATCGGGGAGCCAGAAAAGGAAGAGATACCAGACCGGATCGGTGAAGAACTTGCCGGCGATGAAGGCCCAACACTGGCGATGGCGCAGCGCGTCGCGCCAGCCGAGTCGGCTCGGATGATGGACTTCGCCGTCCTGCTCGATCCAGGCGCGCTCCTGATCGGTGAGGTGAGGGTGCTCGGCGGGCGTGCGATAGAAGCGCAGCCAGGCGAGGAAGAGCAGGATGCCGAGGGCGCCCGTCACCACGAAGGCCGCGCGCCAGCCATGCATGGCCGCGACGATGAGGCCGACGATGGGCGTGACCAGCACGCCGACATTGGCGCCCGCATTGAGGATGCCGACGCCCAGCGCGCGCTCGCGGTGGGGGAACCACTCGGCCACCGCCTTGACCGCGCCGGGATAGGCGCCCGCCTCGGCCAGCCCCAGACCGATCCGCGCCAGCACGAAATGGAAGACGTTGGACGCCGCGCCGTGCAGCATGGCGAAGACGCTCCAGAGCGCGATGGTGATGCCCAGGCCAATGCGCGTCCCCACCTTGTCGAGCAGGCGCCCCACGACGAGCAGGCCGATGGCATAGCTCGCCTGGAAGGCCGTGACGATATTGCCGTAATCGACCTCGCTCCAGCCCAACTCATCTTCCATGAGCGGCTTAAGGACGCCGATCACCTGCCGGTCCACATAGTTGATGGTGATCGCGAAAAAGAGCAGGGCACAGACGGACCAGCGGTAGCGGCCGCCCGGTTGCAGAACATCCTTCACTTGCGCGGCGCTCGCCATGCCCGGTCTTCCTCTCACCAGTTGTAGAGCGTCCCGTCCCCGAGCCGGTTCACCGGCAGATAGGCGCGTTTGTAGGGATGGGCGGCGGCCAGTTCCTCGTCGATCTCGACGCCCAGGCCCGGCGCCTCGCCGGGGTGCATCAGCCCGTCCTCGAAGCTGTAGGCATGGGGGAAGACGGCGTCGGTCTGCGCCGTGTGCCGCATATATTCCTGGATGCCGAAGTTCGGGATCGACAGGCCGAAATGCAGGGCGGCTGCCATGGTGACGGGAGAGAGATCCGTCGCGCCATGGCAGCCGGTGCGGACATTGTGCATGTCCGCAAAGGAAGCGATCTTGCGCAAATGCGTGATGCCGCCGGCATGCACGACCGTCGCGCGGATATAGTCGATGAGCTGCTCCTCGATGAGCTGCTTGCAGTCCCAGATGGAGGAGAACACCTCGCCCACCGCGAGCGGCGTGGTCGTATGCTGGCGGATCAGGCGGAAATTGGCCTGGTTCTCGGCAGGGACGGCATCCTCCAGCCAGAAGGGGCGGAAGGGCTCCAGATCCTTGCCCAGGCGCCCGGCCTCGATGGGCGTGAGGCGATGGTGGATGTCGTGGAGCAGGTGCACCTCCCAGCCCAGCGCCGCGCGGGCGGCCTCGAACAAGGGCGGGACGGAGCGCAGATATTTCTCGCTCGACCAGAGATTTTCGGTGGGGAGGTCGGCATCGGCCGGCTCGTAGAAATAGCGGTCCTTGGAGACGCCATAAGTGGAGGCGAGGCCGGGGACGCCGGACTGGAGGCGGATGGCCTTGTAGCCCAGGCTCGCATAATGCCGCGCATTCTCGATCGTCTCGCCGATGGTGGCGCCATTGGCATGGCCATAGACCATGCAGCCCTCGCGGCAGGCGCCGCCCAGAAGCTGGTAGAGGGGAAGGCCCGCGACCTTGGCCTTGATGTCCCAGAGCGCCATGTCGACCGCGGCGATGGCGGACATGGTGACGGGGCCGCGCCGCCAGTAAGCGCCGCGATAGAGATATTGCCACATGTCCTCGATGCGGTGCGCGTCGCGGCCGATAAGACAGGGAACGACATGGTCGGCGAGATAGGCGGCGACGGCCAGCTCGCGGCCGTTGAGGGTGGCATCGCCCAGGCCGGTGACGCCGTCCTCCGTCTCGATCTTGAGCGTCACGAAATTGCGGCCGGGGCTGGTGACGATGACCTTGGCGGAAGCGATGCGGGACATGCGGGGCGCGCTCCTTCAGACGATCTCGAGCGTGACGCTCTTGAGATCGACGCTGTTGGGGCCGGCCATGATGTCGAACAGGCCGGGCTCGACCACCTCCTTCATGTTGACGTCCCACATGCGGAAGGCCTCGGGACCGAGCGTGAAGCGGACGGTCTTCGTCTCGCCGGGCTGGAGCGTGATGCGCTTGAAGCCCTTGAGTTCCTTCACCGGCCGCGTGACCGAGGCGACCTGATCGTGGACGTAGACCTGCACCACCTCGTCGCCCGCGCGGCTGCCGGTGTTGGTCACGTCCACCGCGACCTCGACCGTGCCGGCGCGCGCGATGCGCGGGGCGGAGAGGCGGGGCTCGGAGAGCGTGAAGCTCGTGTAGGAGAGGCCGAAGCCGAAGGGGAAGAGCGGGGCGGGATCGGCGAAGAGATAGCCGCGCCGGGCCGAGGGCTTGTGATTGTAGAAGAAGGGGATCTGCCCCTCGTCGCGCACCGTGGTGACCGGCATCTTGCCGCCGGGATTGATGTCGCCGAAGAGCGCCTCGGCCATGGCCGTGCCGCCTTCCTGGCCCATATACCAGCATTCGAGCAGTGCGTTCGCGCCCTCGACGACCGTGGGCCAGCTCGGTGGGCGGCCATTCAGCGCCACGACCACGACGGGCTTGCCGGTCGCCTTCATGGCCAGGAACAGCTCGTTCTGCTCGCCGACAATGTCGATGTCCGTGCGGTCGCCCAGATGCGTACGGGCATAGCCCTCGCGGCTGGTCTGCTCGGTGTCGCCGATGGCGAGGAGGATGACGTCGGCGGTCCTGGCGACCTCGACGGCTTCCTGGATGAGCTGGCGGTTCTTCACAGGGTCGGCGAGCTTGACGTCGCTGACCGAGCGATCCTCGCTCTGGGTGATGAACACGCCCTGCGCGTGGAGCACTTCGGCCTTGCCTTCGAGGCGCTTGCGCACGCCGTCCAGCAGGGAGATGCGTGTCTTCGGGATCGAGCTGTAGCCGCCCAGCCGCGTGACGGCGGCATTGGGGCCGATCACGGCGACGCGCTTGTGGGCGCCGGCGGCGAGCGGCAGCGTGCCGTCATTCTTGAGGAGGACCATGCCCTTGCGCGCCGTCTCCAGCGCGAGGGCGCGCGCCTCGTCATTGGCCGTGAGCTTCGCGGCGGCAGCGGCATCGACCGGACTCGCCTCGAACATGCCGGCACGGAATTTGAGGCGCAGCATGTGCATGCAGGCCTGGTCGACCAGCGCGATCGGAATGCGGCCGGCGCGGACCTCGTCGGGGATCGAGCGATAGGCCTCGCCGTCCGGCAGGTCGCAGTCGACGCCCGCCTCCAGCGCGAGGCGGGAGGCCTCGCCCATGTTGGCGGCGAGGCGGTGGAAATAATTCAGCTCACCGATGGCGGCATAGTCGGAGACGATGGCACCATCGAAGCCCCATTCTCCGCGCAGCACCTCCTTGAGGAGCCACTTGTTGGCATGGCTGGGGACGCCGTCGATCTCATTGTAGCTCGGCATGACGGCGGCGATGCCGGTGCGCTCAATGACGGCGCGGAAGGGCGGGAAGAAGAATTCGCGCAGGTCCCGCTCGCCGAGCATGGCGGGCGCGACATTGTTGCCGGCGAGCGGCTGGCCGTGGCCGGTCATGTGCTTCAACGTCGCGAAGACCTTGCCGGGCTGCAACGCGCGGCTCTCGCCCTGGAGCCCGCGCACGGCGGCGACGCCCAGCTCGGCGCAGACATAGGGGTCCTCGCCGAAGGTCTCCTCGATGCGGCCCCAGCGCGGATCGCGCGCAATGTCGACCACGGGGGAGAGCGCGAGCGTCGTGCCGTGGGCGCGCACCTCGCGGCCGATGACGGCGGAGACGCGCTCGACCAGATCGGCGTCGAAGCCGCTCGCCATGGCAATGGCCTGCGGGAAGCTGGTCGCCTCGGGCGCCATGAAGCCGTGCAGCGCTTCCTCGTGGAAGAGAATGGGGATGCCGAGCCGGGTCTTCTCCTTCGCCCATTTCTGCGCGGCATTGACGAAGGCGATGGTGTCGGCGGGCGCGCGCCAGCGGCCGGTCGAATCATTGGCGGCATTGTTGGCGGTCGCCGCGCCGCCCCGGTCGGATGGGCGCGCGATCTGGCCGATGCCGTTGGGATAGGCCTTGTCCGCCTTGGCGGGATCGAAATGCAGGGCATCGTCCATCACGTCGCGCTTGGTGCGCGAGAGAGTGATGAGCTGGGCGACCTTCTCGTCCAGCGTCATGCGAGCCATGAGATCGCGCACGCGAAGGTCGATGGGCGCGCGGGCATCGAGATAGAGAGGTTTGGCCGCGGCGGCCGCCGCACGGACGGCGGCGGGCATGAAGGCCATGAGCGAGGCGCCCGCGCTCAGGCGGAGCAGATCGCGCCGGGCGATCAAGCGCGCTCTCCCCATGGCGGCAATGCGGTCATGGCCAAAAATCCTCCCCGAAAATCATGGTCGCAAACGCGGCATTGCTCGTGACGCCGTCGCTGTGATAGCGGTAACATGCGTGAGTTCGCACGGGCTTGTCAATGCCGCCCGGCGCGATTTGGGAGAGGACATGATGAGACGGGTCGGCCTCTGGCTGTTGATGGTCGCGGCGCTCATGATGGGCGCGGCGGCGGCGCGCGCGGAGGATGGCTACCGGCTATGGCTGCGCTATCCGGAGAAGAGCGCGGCGACCTTTGCCGTGCAGACCAACGGCAAGTCGCCAGTCATATCGGCGGCCGTCAGGGAGCTTCAGCGCGGCCTTGCGGGGCGCGTGCCGCTCGTTCGCCTGTCGATGAAGGACGATCCGCTGCTGGCGGCGAACGGGCTGTCGACCTCCGACCTGGGTGGGGAGGGCTATCTTGTCCGCAATATCCGTTTTTCCGGCAAGCCCATGGTGGTCGTCACCGGCAACAGCGACCGGGCCCTGCTCTACGGCGCATTCGCGTTGCTGCGGCATCTGGACAGCGGGGGATCGCCGGAAAGAATCGATCTCAAGTCCGCACCGCGCGTGAAGCTGCGGGTGCTCAACCACTGGGACAATCTCGATGGTTTCGTGGAGCGCGGCTATGCGGGGCAGTCGCTCTGGGACTGGTGGACGCTGCCGGACGTCCGCGAGACGCTCTATACCGACTATGCGCGGGCCAATGCGTCCATCGGCATCAACGGCACGGTGCTCAACAATGTGAACGCCAAGGCGGACAGCCTGACTGCGCCCTATATCGCCAAGGCCGCCGCGCTGGCGGACATCTTCCGGCCTTATAGCATCCGCGTGTATCTGAGCGCGCGGGCGAGCGCGCCGATGGAACTGGGCGGGCTCAAGACGGCCGATCCGCTTGACCCGCAGGTGCGCGCCTGGTGGAAGGCCAAGGCGGACGAGATCTACAAGGCGATCCCCGATTTCGGCGGCTTCCTGGTGAAGGCGAACAGCGAAGGCCAGCCGGGCCCGCGCGATTATGGGCGCACCCATGCGGACGGGGCGAACATGTTGGCGCAGGCCGTGGCGCCCCATGGCGGTGTCGTGATGTGGCGGGCGTTCGTCTATGCCGACACGGACCCGGAGGACCGCGCCAAGCAGGCCTATAGCGAGTTCAGGCCGCTTGACGGAACGTTCGCGGACAATGTGCTGGTGCAGGTGAAGAACGGCCCCATCGACTTCCAGCCGCGCGAGCCGTTCCACCCGATGTTCGGAGGCATGCCGAAGACGCCGCTGATGCTGGAGTTGCAGATCACCAAGGAATATCTGGGGCAGGGGACGAGCCTTGCCTATCTGGGGCCGCTCTATGCCGAGCTGCTGGGCGCGGACACGCGCGCGGGCGGCAAGGCGATGACCGTCGCCAGCATCGTCGACGGGACGGCGGAAGGGCACGCGCTTTCGGGCATCGCCGGGGTCGCCAATCTCGGCCGCAGCCGCGACTGGGCGGGGTCGACCTTCAACCAAGCCAACTGGTATGCGTTCGGGCGGATGGCGTGGGACCCGTCGCTCGGCGCCGAGGCAGTGGCGCGCGAATGGGCGGCGCAGACGTTCGCGCCCGATGCGCGGATCGTGGAGCCGGTCGTGGGCATGATGATGGCCTCGCGCGAGGCGGTGGTCGACTATACCGGCGCGCTGGGGCTCGCGCACCTCATGGGCACGGGCCATCATTACGGGCCGGCGCCCTGGGTTTCCGAGCTGGGACGGCCGGAATGGAACCCGGTTTATTATCATCGCGCCACCAAGGACGGCATCGGCTTCGACCGCACGAAGAGCGGCAGCGACGCGATTGGCCAATATGCGCCGGAGGTGGCGGCAAGGCTGGCCGATCCCGCGACGACGCCGGAGAGCGAGCTGCTCTGGTTCCATCATCTGCCCTGGGACTATCGCATGAAAGATGGACGCATGCTCTGGACGGCGCTGGTCGGCCATTACGACCGGGGCGTGGCGCAGATGGACGCCATGCGCGCGACCTGGGCGGGGCTGGAGTCGCTCGTCGATGCCGAGCGCTGGCGCAGGGCCGACGAGATGCTCGGTATCGAGCAGCGGGACGCGAAGCTCTGGCGCGATGCGAGCCTCGCTTACTGGATGTCGATCAATGGCTTGTCCCTGCCGACTGGATCGCCGCCGCCCGAGCATGACCTCGATTGGTACAAGGCCCTGCGCTTCCCTTATGCGCCGGGCAACCCCTGACCTTGGTCGGCATCTTGCGTCCGGCGGCCAGTTGCCATAACCGCGTGACCGGGAAGGGCAGTCCAGCATGAGCGAAACCAAGGGGACGCGCCGGCAGCGCAATGCGCCGACGATCAGCGACGTGGCCAGGCAGGCAGGCGTGTCGCCGATGACGGTGAGCCGCGTCATCAACGGCGAGACCAATGTGCGCGCCGAAACCCGCAAACGCGTGGAGACGGCGATCAAGGCGCTCGACTATTCGCCGAGCAGCGCCGCGCGCACGCTGGCGGGCGGCGAGGAGATTCGCATCGGGCTGCTGCACTCCAACCCCAGCGTCAACTATCTGAGCGAATTCCTGGTCGGCAGCCTCGATCAGGCGAGCCGCATGAACGTGCAGCTCATCGTCGAGAAATGCGACGACGAGGCGGAAGAGGAAAGCGCGGTCGAGCATCTCATGCGCGCGCGGCTGGACGGGATCGTGCTCTCGCCGCCCTTGAGCGAATCCCTGCCGGTTCTGGAGGCGATCCATGCCCGTAACATCCCGGTGGTGGCGGTGGCGACGGGCCGGGCGCCGGACTGGGCGCTCTCGGTCAGCATCAACGACCATCAGGCCGCCTATGAGATGACGCGGCACCTGGCTCAGCTGGGGCATCGGCGGATCGGCTTCATCAAGGGCAATCCGCGCCAGACGGCGAGCGACGAACGGCTGGAGGGCTACAAGGACGCGCTGCGCGACTCGGACCTCCCGGAAAGCCCCGAGCTGATCGCCCATGGCCTCTTCACCTATCGCTCGGGCCTGGATGCTGCGGAGAAACTGCTCGATCTCAAGGAGCCGCCCACCGCGATCTTCTCGTCCAATGACGACATGGCGGCGGCGACCGTCGCCATCGCGCACCGGCGCGGGCTGGACGTGCCGGGAGACCTCACGGTCTGCGGCTTCGACGATACGGCTCTGGCGACGACCATCTGGCCGGAACTCACGACCATCCGACAGCCGATCTTCGACATGTCGCGCACGGCCGTCGACCTGCTGGTGCGCGAGATCCGCTCGCGCAATGCAGTGAGCAAGTCCGTGCAGCAGCCCCATGTGATGGCCGACTACAGCATGGTCCGCCGCCAGTCGGACGCGGCGCCGCGCCGCAGGCCGGCCAGCGGGCGGGGGTGATTGGGATAGTGGCTGGTCTGATCCAACCAGTGTTCCTGCGAAGGCAGGAGTCCGGGGCGGGATAACACAGTGCTTGATCGCCCTGGGCTCCTGCCTTCGCAGGAGCACTGGTGGGGCTATCCCGCTTTTGTGCCCAGCCCTGTGAGCCGCGCAGGTGTAACCGGCAGGCCGGCGACCCCCGGATCGAACGCGAAGAGATTGCCCGCGTCGGGCTGCGCGGCGAGCGCGGCGGCGTCGAGGCCGGCGCGGGCGGTGGTGGCGTAGGCGGTCTTGAGGTCCGGCCCGCCAAAGCACATCTTGGTGACGTTGGCGGTGGGGAAGCGCTCGGTCTTGATGAGCTTGCCCTTGGGATCGTAGCGCCGTACGCCCCAGCCGAAATAGATGCCGGTCCACAGGCATCCTTCCGCATCGACCACCGGACCGTCCGGATAGCCGCCGCCATCCTCGATCCACACGAAGGGCTCAGCCTTGCCCAGCGAGCCGTCGTCATGGACCGGGATGCGGTAGATGGTGCGGCCGAGCGTGTCGGTATGGTAGAGGATGGTGCCCTCGGCATTGAGCGCGGGGCCATTGGTGATCGCGACCGCCGCCACGCCGGTATCGGCGCACAGGCCGCCCGCGCAGCGGAAGAGATGGCCCGTGACCGCCTTCTCGCCATCGTCCATGGAGCCGAACCAGAGGCGGCCGTGCCGGTCGGTCGCGGCATCGTTGAGGCGATTGCCCGGCCTGTCCGGCTCGGGATCGTGGAGCAGCGAAACCGCGCCCGTTGCGGGATCGAAGCGATGGATGCCGGTCTTGAGGCCCACGATCATGCCGCCGCCCTCGGCGGGGAGGACCCAGCCGACCTGGTCGGGCAGCGTCCATTCCCTGTGCGTGGCGCTCACCGGATCGTAGCGGTGCACCTTATGGCTCTTGATGTCGACGAACCAGACGGCATTGCCGATCCAGATCGCGCCTTCGCCGAGCGTGGCCCCAACGGCCAGAACAGATGTCACACTCATGGTCAGCACCACCCCGCGTCGATAAAATATCCGTGTCCGGTGCCCATGCGCGCATCGTTCGAGGCGAGGAACACCGCCAGCGCGGCGACGTCGGCGGGCTGGATGCGGCCGCCGAGGCATTGCGAGGCGACGATCTGCGCCTCGCCATCGGGCGTGTACCATCTGCTCTGCCGGGGCGTCTCGACATTGCCGGGGATGATCGCGTTCACGCGAATATTGTCCGGGCCCAGTTCGCGAGCGAGGCTCCGCGTCAGGCCCTCGATGCCGGCCTTGGCGGTCT
>CBIMKI010000035.1:0-16558 GCA_966244395.1 uncultured Sphingobium sp.
GGCCGGTCAGCACGCTGGTCAGCGCCTGCTCCACCAGCTTCGTCTCCCGGCTGGCCGCCTCGTCGTCTATCTTGCGCAACAGCCAGTTCTCGCGCTTCTCACCCGGCCGCCCCTTCATCCGCACGAGCAGCCATTCGCCCTTCATCCGTTCGCCCTCGAGGCGGAAATGGAGATGGCCTGCCTCCAGGTCCTCCGCGCTCTTCCCCGCCACCGGCGTCCATGTGCCGCGATCCCAGAGCATCACCGTGCCGCCGCCATATTCGCCTTGCGGAATGGTGCCCTCGAACTGCGCATAGGAGAGCGGATGGTCCTCCGTGCGCACCGCGAGGCGCCGGTCGTCGGGATCGAGGCTCGGCCCCTTGGTCACCGCCCAGCTCTTGAGCACGCCGTCCATTTCCAGCCGGAAATCCCAGTGCAGCCGCCGCGCGTCATGCTTTTGCACGATGAAGAGATTGCCGTCCGCGCTGCGCTGCGCCTTGCCGGCGGGCTCTGGCGTGCGCTTGAAATCGCGCTTGGCATTGTAGCGAGCGAGAGGATCGGCCCGCGCCATCATTCGCTCTCGTGCGGCGCGGTCCGGAGGGGATGGAGCCAGCGCCGCTCCACCACCGCCAGCAGCGTCAGCATGATGACCGCCACGAGCGAGGCCATCATCACCAGCGGCCACTGCCCCGCTCCGCAGGCGATGCCGATCACGGTGGCGAGCCAGATGTGGACGGCCGTGGTGAGATTATGAACTTCGCCTTTGCTGATGACGATGAGACCGGCCGCGATGATGCCCACGAAGGCGCCTGCGCCCTCGAAAATGCGGAGCGGGTCCATGCGGCTTCCCTCCGGGCCAAGCTGGTAGAAGAGCGCAATGGCGCAGACGGTCATCACCGCCGCGCTGAAGCAGATGAGACCATGAGTACGCAGCCCGGCGCTATGCCCCTTCAGTTCCCGGTCGAGGCCGAGGAGCAGGCCGAGAAGCGCGGCGGCGCCCAGGCGCAGCAGCACGGTGTCGTCGATCCAGTGGAGCGGCGTGTCGGCATTGAGCTGCATGTCAGCCGCTCTTGCGGCGGGCGGCCGTGGACTTGGGCGAGGTCTTGGCCGGAGCCTTGCCAGTCGATGCCTTTCCGGCCGCGCTCTTGCGCGGCGTCCCGGCAGGCGCCTTGCTCGCCGCCTTGCCGCCCTCGCCCACGGATTTCTTCAGCGCCGCCATCAGGTCGATCACATTGCCGCCGCTCGGTCGTCCCGGCTCTTCGACATCTTCCAGCACACGCCTGCCCTTGGCCTTGGCTTTCTTGTCGATAAGCCGGTGCAGCGCGTCGATATAGCGGTCGCGAAACTCGGCGGGTTCGAAGGCGCCCGTTTTCTTGTCGATCAGCGCAGTGGCGAGGTCGAGCAACTCGGCATCGGGCTTGGCATCGCCGATCTCGCGGAAGTAGCCCTGTGCCTTCTGTACTTCGTCGGCATAGCGCAGCACTTCCATGACCATGCCGCGCCCACAGGGCTTGATGGAGACGAGTTGCTCGCGCCCGCGCACCGAAAGCTGCCCCAGTCCCACTTTCTTCGTCTGCCGCAGCGCGTCGCGCAGCACGATATAGGCCTCCTCGGCCAGGTCGTCCGCTGGCACGACGAAATAGGGCTTCTCATAATAAAGCACGTCGATCTCATGGGCCTCGACGAACTGGACGAGTTCCAGCGTCTTGCGGCTTTCGATGCGGGCGGACTCGATCTCGTCCTCGTCGAGCAGCACATAGTTGCCGCGCGAAATCTCATAGCCCTTGACGATGTCGTCGGTGTCCACCGGACCTACGCCGGGCGCCACCTTTTCGTAACGGATGCGCTTGCCGCTAGGTTCGTGAATCTGGTGGAAGCGGATGGCCGTACCCGATTTGGTCGCACTGTAGACCTCCACCGGGATCGAGACGAGTGCGAGCCGGATCTGGCCCTGCCAATAGGCGCGTGCAGCCACGGGCATGCCCTCCTTTCTGCGGGGAGAAGGTCTGGCGCCGCCAATTGGTTCCCCCGCAGCCGGTCCGAAAATTCGCACGGGAGCGGCCGGACGCCGCAACCGACTGCGCATCCCCGCGTTTGATCGGGCTGCAAGAGCTGGAGATCGATCCCATGACAGAGACGGCAAAGCCTTCGGATAGCCAAAAGCCCCAGGATGTGGGCAAGCGCCTCGATCCCGCGCGCGTTCCCACTCCGCCGCACGTGCGCGAGGCAGGTCCGGAAGCGATGAAGGACAAGCCGGTGCGTGAGTGGGAGAAGGTGGACGAAGCCTCGGACGAATCCTTCCCCGCGAGCGATCCGCCGGCCACTTATTGAGCGCGATGGGTCCGTCCGCGGCTGATCCGTCAGCTCGGCTGCCGCGCCCCGCGCAGCGTCCGCTCGAGATCCTCGAGCAGATAGGGCTTCCCTAATATGGGGCAACCGAGCAGCTCTGGCGGTAGTTCAAGTTGCTCGCCCAGCCCACTGGTGAAGGCGAGGGGAATCTTCGCGCGATGCAGCCGGCTTGCAATGGGCAGGCTGGTCTCCGCGCCCAGATTGACGTCGAGCAACGCGAAGTCGAATTGCTGCGTGTCGCATTGCATGTTCGCTTCCGCGACCGAAGATGCGATCACGACTTCGCTCACCCCGATTTCGAAGAGCAATTCCTCGGCGTTCATGGCGACAATGGCATTGTCTTCCACGAGCAGCACGCGCGCGGGCATGCTGTTTGGACCACATGGTTTAAGGGACATGGACGCTAGTTCTCACGATGCGGCCAAATAGTCCAGTGCATCCGCATCCACTCTTGCCCTATCCGTCAGGATCGATACCATCGACACGAAAGGCACGAGCCGGAAATGCCCCGGCCAAGGACAGAACCTCACTTGATCCCCGCCCCACGGCCATGAGCGACACTCCGGACGGTCACCGCCCGCAATCCGCAGCCCTGCTGGCCGCGATCGTCGATTCCTCCTCGGACGCGATCGTCAGCAAGGACCTTACTGGCCGGGTGACGAGCTGGAATCTCGCTGCCGAGCGCATTTTTGGCTTCACGTCCGCGCAGATGGTCGGCCAGTCGATCCGCCGGATCATACCGCCCGAATATCAGGACGAGGAGGACACGATCCTGGAACGGATCGCCAGCGGCCATGCCGTCGCGACCTTCCGTACGATCCGCCAGCGCGCGGACGGCAGCCGCATTCCCGTTTCAGTCACCGTCTCCCCGGTCGTCGATCAGGCCGGCAAGGTCATCGGCGCCTCCAAGATCGCCCGCGATCTCAGCGACAATAGCGAGCTTGCCCAGCAGCTACGCGACAGCGACCTGCGCTTCCGGGTTCTGGCGGACAATATCCCCCAGCTCGCCTGGATGGCGGATGGCCATGGCTATCTCTATTGGTATAATCAGCGCTGGTATGATTATACCGGCGCCTCGCTCCAGCAGATGAAGGGCTGGGGCTGGGCCGAGGCGCTGCATCCCGATCATCGCCTGCGTGTCGTCGAGAGCTGGAATGCCAGCCTCGCGAGCGGATCGGAATGGGAGGACCTGTTTCCCCTGCGCGGCGTCGACGGGAGCTATCGCTGGTTCCTCTCGCGCGCCAAGCCCGTGCGCGATGCCGCCGGCGCCGTGGTCGGATGGTTCGGCACCAACACGGACATCACCGAGGAGCGCGCCCAGCAGGAGCAGATCCGCCTGCTGATGCGCGAGGTCAATCATCGCTCCAAGAACATGCTGGCCATGATCCAGTCCCTCGCCCGGCGCACCGCACCCAGTGAGAACAAGGATTTCGTCGACAGGTTCGAGAAGAGACTGCAGGCTCTCGCCGCCAATCAGGACCTGCTGATGACGCGGCACTGGCGCTTCGTCGACCTGCGCGATCTGGTGCGCGCGCAGCTCTACATGGTCGACGATCTGTTCGGCAGCCGTATCCGTCTGGATGGCCCCTCGCTCATGATTCGCCCCGCACCCGCCGAAACCATCGGTCTGGCCATTCACGAGCTAACCACCAATGCTGCCAAATATGGCGCCCTCTCGAACGAGACGGGCACGCTGGAGATCCGCTGGCACGTCGAGGACGAGGAGAGCGATGCACCCCGGCTCGTGGTCGACTGGCGCGAGCACGGTGGGCCGCCGGTCCGCCCGCCCGCTCGTGAGGGGTTCGGCACGACCGTGATCCGCCGCATGCCCCGGCTCAGCCTCGCCGCGGAGATCGAGATGGATTTCGCGCCCGAGGGGCTCCATTGGCGCCTCGATGCGCCGGCAGACAACATCCTCCACGGACGGCTGGAGCGCTCGCCCCCGAAGGCCGCTTCCATCCGGAGCGAGGAAGTGGGCTTCGGGCCGGTCCTGCTGGTCGAGGACGAGGCGCTGGTCGCGCTGGATCTGATGAACGACCTGACCCGCCACGGCTATTGGGTCGTGGGTCCGGCCACGTCGCTTGCCGCCGCCGAGGAGCTTCTGGCCCGCCACCGCCCGGTCTGCGCGCTGATTGACGTTCGTCTGGGCGAGCGCGAGACGACGGCGGCCCTCGCCGCCGCGCTGTCCGAGCAGTCGATTCCCTTCCTGGTGATGACCGGTTTCATGGCCGAAGAGCTGCCCGCCGAGTTCGCCGGCGCGCCCTTGCTGCGCAAGCCGGTCGCATTGCCGGAACTGCTGCGCCGCATCGAGGAGATCGCGCCGCGCGCGCTCGGAAAGGCGGGCGCGTAACCGGGCCGCGCGGCGCGGCCCGGCCGTCACCATCTATCGATTGAACACCTTGTCCATTTCCTCGAGCATGTCCTCGTGGGAGACATAGGCCGGCGCATCGCCCGAGCGCGGGCGATTGGGAGACTCCATCAGCGCCTCGACACTCCTGCGCGCGCGCGATACGCGGCTCTTCATCGTGCCCACGGCGCATTGTGCGATATCCGCCGCCTCCTCATAGCTGAGGCCGCCGGCACCTACGAGCATCAGCGCCTCGCGCCGCTCGGGCGAGAGCTGCATCATCGCGGCCTTGAGGTCGCCCATGTGCAGGCCGTCCTCCTGGTCGGCGGGCCGGCTCAACAGCCGCTCCGCCGCGTCCGGATCATAATCGCCGCGGAAGCGGTTGCGCCGCGCTTCGCTCAGATAGGCATTGCGCAGGATCACGAAGGTCCAGCTCTTCATGCTGGTCCCGGGCTCGAACTTCTCGCGCGCCGCCCAGGCCCGCAGGAGCGTCTCCTGCACCAGATCGTCGGCAAAGTCCGCCCGTCCGCACAGGCCCCGCGCGAAGGCGCGCAGATGCGGCACGATGCTCATAAGCTCGCGGCGGAAGTCGAAGCCGGCTGCGGCCGACGCGTTACGATTGGCCGCCGGCATCGTCCAGCTTTCGCAGAAGGTCGAGGAGGTCGTCGGGGATCTGTTCCTCGACGACGGCGTCATACATGCGCTTGAGGCCGTCTGCCCACACAGGTTTGTGGTCGGCATCCGGCTCGGTGCGCTGAGCCTTCCTCATATCAGGCTTGCTGGACAGGGGGGTATTTGACCTCTGCGCACCTATTTTGTCGAGAGCGGAGTCGCTGATCACGGATTTTTCGTCTCCATGGGCAGGATCATGCGGCGCCCGGCGCTCACGAGGTCACGGCCTTGAGCATCCACACATTCTTCTCGTGCTGGCCCAGGCGCCCGGTGAGGAAGTCGGCGGTGAACACATCATCGCCCTCCTCCGCGACCGAAACCGCCTTGCGCAGGCGGCGCGATATGGCCTCATTGTCCTGGATGAGGGCCTTTATCATGTTCTCGACCGAGGTGATCGTCGCCTTGTTCTCGATGCAGCTGCGCTCGGCGAAATCACCGAATGCGGCCGGCGCGATATGGCCCAGCGTCCGGATGCGCTCAGCCGTGGCGTCGATGGCTTCGCCCAGGTCCCGATATTGCTCCTCGGTCAGCTTGTGCAGGCCGAAGAAGCTCGGGCCGACCACATTCCAGTGGACACCCAAAGTCTTGGTATATAGCGAAAAACTATCGGCCAGCGCATCGGCGAGCACCTCCGCGATGGCTTCGCCCTTACCCGGCTCGATACCGATCTTGGGCTCGAAATCCTTGGGACGCGATTGAAGCGCCGTACCCGCCATGTCTATGCTCCAGATTTGAAGAACTTGCCTTGGGAACGTTTTATGACGGAACTGGTTCCCCATCGGTGGGAGGGGTGGTGAAATTACCGGACTGAAGACTCTGTTTTTCAAGCGACGATTCAAAGAGCGCTTCGACCCGTGGCTGCGGGACTATCCGCGCGCCACGCCGATAGCCGCGTTCGTGGTCGCCCTCGCCCTGGTGGTGACGGCGGCCTGGTCCGTCGAGCTTGCGGAAAAGCGCATCCGTCTCGCCGGACAGCAGAGCATGGTCGACGAGATCGCTTCCTCGCTCGAACGGCAGGCGGCGGCGGATGAGGCCTATCTGGAGGCCATGGGCGCCGTCTTCGCCAATGCCGGCTCGCCTTCGCCGCAGATCTTCCGCAACTATGTGCAGCGCCTGCATGTGCTGGAGCGTGTGCGCGGCGTCATCGGCCTGGGCTGGGTTCAGATCGTGGAACAGCGCGATCTGCCGGCGCTGCGGCGGCAGATGGTCGCCGGAGGCCATGCCGATTTCCGCTTGCGCCCCTTCGCCCGGCCCACCGAATGGCCCGCTTTCGTGGTAACCATGCTTGAGCCTCGCTCGGCCGAGAATGGGCAGCTGATCGGCTTCGACATGCGCAGCGAGGCCCGCCGTGCGGCCGCCATTGCGCGCGCGCGCCGGACGGACGCGGTGGCGGCGACGGATCCGACCAAGCTCATTCAGGACAATGCCCTCGCGCATTCGCCCGGCTTTCTTGTCTTCGCGCCGGTGCGCTCGCTCACGGACGAGCGGCTGCGCGGCCTCGTCTACCTGCCCGTCCGCACGGGCGATTTCGTGACCGCTGCCGTCCGGAGCGAACTGCTGGAGAGCGGCCGCATCGAGCTGGTCGACGGCACGCCGGATGGTGAGGAAGTCATCTTCCGGGCAAGTCCCGCGGAAGCGGAGAAGTTCGGCTCCACGCTCGAGGAGCATGTCGAGGTTTTCGACCAGCAATGGACATTGCGCTATGCCCCCGTCGCGGACGAGACCTTCTATCCGCTGAGCGTCATCGTGCTGTTCGGCGGCACGGCCTTCTCGCTGCTGCTTGTCGCTTATTTCCTGCTCGTCCAGCGTCGCAACAACGATCTCCAGGCCTTGCTGGAGACGCAGACGGTGCAGGAGAAGGAGCGCGCCGCCTTCGTCCGCGAACTCAATCACCGCGTCAAGAATTCGCTCGCCAACGTCACATCCATCATCTCGCTGACGCGCCATAGCACCGATGATGTGAACGCCTTCGCCGAGACGCTGCTCCAGCGCGTGCGCGCGCTTGCGGCGGGCCATTCGCTCCTCGCGGGCGGACAATGGACGCCGACCAGCCTGCGCTCGATCGTGGCGACGCAACTGGAGCCACATGGCCGCGCGGAACATCATATCGTCATGGAAGGACCCGAGGTCATGGTCTCACCCAACGACGCGCTGACGGTGGGCCTCGCCTTTCATGAGCTGGCGACCAACGCCATGCGCTATGGCGCGCTCTCGACCGACGAGGGCCAGGTCACGGTCCGCTGGCAGATCGCGGACGATAATTGGGTGCAGGTGGAATGGATCGAGGAAGGCGGTCCGCCGGTCACGCCGCCGGAGGCCAACGGCTTTGGCCTCAATCTGGTCCAGCGCGCTCTGGCGCATGAACTGCGGCGTCCCATCGAGATCGACTTCGATCCTCGCGGGCTTCGCTGCCGCTTCTTCATCCAGCTTCGCCAGCCGCGCTCCTTCCAGCTGCGCAACTGATCTTCAGACTGCGCTCCGGTAAAGCCGGATCGTCATTGCGGGCGACAAAGTCGCACGGCAATTCAGGGCCGATCCGCACCGCCCCTGCATTGCTTCCACTCCGGCACGCTCCAGCCGCGCCACCGGGCCAGGTTCCGCCGCGCTCAGACCAGATGCGCGGTGGACCCGAAGAACATGACCTGGCCGATTGTCGCGCGCACGAAATCGTCGCTGAACGGCTTGGTGATGAGATAAGTGGGTTCAGGCCGCTCGCCCGTCAGCAGCCGCTCGGGGAAGGCGGTGATGAAGATCACCGGCACCATCGCCTCGCTCATGATCTCGTTGACCGCGTCGATGCCCGAGCTGCCGTCGGCGAGCTGGATGTCGGCCAGCACGATGCCGGGACGGTGCTTCTCGAACAGCGTCACGGCCTCCTCATGGGTCGTGGCGATGCCGACCACGCGGTTGCCCATGCCCAGCACAAGCTGCTCGAGCTGGAAGGCGATCAGCGGCTCGTCCTCGATGATGAGCACCTCGGTCCGCCCGCCCGCTTCCACTTCGCGGATGGCCTCATCCAGCATGGCAGGAATTTCGCCCTCGGGCTGGCCCAGTATCTGCGCGATCTCGGCCTCGGAGAAATCCTCCACTGCCTTCAGGATGAGCGCCTGCCGGGCGTCGGGCGTCACACGCTCCAGCCGGTCGGCCACAGTGTCTTCCTCGGCATTGCCCTCGCCACGCACTGCGAGTCCTTCCGCTACCGATCGATAGATGCGGGAGAAGGCGGCAAAGAGTGCCACGCGGGATTTGGATATGTCCGCGCGCGTCTGCTCGTCACTCAGGGCCGAGGTCAGCAGTTCGCGGACGAGGCCGTCGCCCAGCTTCTGCGATCCGGTGAGGATGCGCGCATAACGCCGCAAGTAGGGAATATGGTTCGCGACCAAGTCAGACACCGCCATGGAACACTCCAGCATTGTCAAGAAATCGCTATGATCCGCCTGGGAGCACAGCCAGGCGGCGATCCTAGTTTTTTCCTTCCCTCATTCACAAGTCGAATATTTTTTCGCCGGGCGGGAACCCGGTCCAATTGCGCGCGTTGTTGGTCATGTTGACATATGCGGCTCTCGACATGTCAGCGCTTTAAATGGCCGGTTCCCGTCCCCCCACCCCCCGCAAATCGGGGACCGGCCACCTTTCCCCACATCCCCATGTTCTCGAAGCTGTGCCCGCGCGTCCGGGAACCCTCGGGCAATGCGCGTGTTCATTGGGCAATCCCAGTCAGCGCATGGAGACGGTATATGCCCTTGAAGGATCTTACAGCGGCCACCCGGCCCCAGCTCACCGCGGCGCGGGCGCGTATTCAGGACAAGACTTCGGACCTGTTGAGCAGCACCATGCCGGCACTGGCCCGCGTCGCCCGCGACACCGGGCGCACCGTGGCGGATTATTCCGCAGCGGCCGGCGACAGGGCTGCCCATCTCCTTGAGGGCAATATCCCCCGGCTCGTCAGGCCGGCCAGCCCGGGGCGACGCGTGCTGCGCTTCGCCGCGCGGCGCCCATTGGTCACCTTGCTCGGCGGCGCCGCGCTTGCCGGCGTCGGCATCATCATCGGCCGCCGCCTGCTGGCGCGAAATTCGGCGGCTGGGCGGCATGAGCATGAACATGCGCCCGAGGGACAGATCGGCGAAGGCAGCTATGAGGGCGCGGAGGAGTATCGCGAGCGCACCGAGCGCTTTCTCGACGAAAAGGGCCGCCAGGTCTCTCGCCTCGCCAGCGAGGCCAGCGAGGCGCTGGACGGCAGCGAAAGCGAGGATCTGGAAAAGGCCGAGAGCAGAGGCCGCGCCCCCGCTCGCCGCTGAGCATCGGACGCTTTCATGAAGGAGGGCCGGCGGAGCGATCCGCCGGCCCTCCTTCTGTTGTCCCTTCGCGTCGGGTCAGATGAATGGGCCCGGATGGGGCACGTCCCAATAGCCGCGCACCCGTTCCCCATAAGCGGGGTCCCAAGGCACATCGCCTGCATGGCGGGGTGCCTCCTCCAGTCGTGCACGGTCGATGTCGACCACATAGCCGCCTTTGTCCGTATTATAATCGAGGACGTTCCAGGGCAGCGGATAATGGTCGCTCCCCAGGCCGAACAGGCCCCCGAACTTGAGCACGGCATAAGCCACCTGGCCGGATCGCTTGTCGACCATGAAGTAACTCACCGTGCCGAGCTTCTCGCCCGCGCGATCATAGACCGTCGTGCCTTCCACGCGGGC
The DNA here is from genome assembly GCA_966244395.1 of uncultured Sphingobium sp. GTDB lineage: Bacteria > Pseudomonadota > Alphaproteobacteria > Sphingomonadales > Sphingomonadaceae > Sphingobium. Next base: position 10,045 of record CBIMKI010000035.1, read on the forward strand.
CGAGGAAATCAGGTCGTTGGCCTCATCGACCACTTTGCTGCCAGACATGCGCGCATCTCCTTTGTTTTGCTTGAACCGGCGCGCGCGGAGGGTGGTGCCCGGCCGAGCGCGCTTGCCTTTCCCGGAACCGGCGAGCCTGGGGCACAGTTCCCGCGCGCATGGTAGAAATGGCGGAAACCTTCCTGTCACTGGCCCGTTTCGAAAGCTCGGCGCCAACAACAAGATGGCAGGCAATGACAGTGGCCATGGCAGACGATCACGAAAAGACATCCGCGCAAGAATCGCCGGGCGGCCTGCCCGTGCTGATCGCCCTGCTGCTGATGGCGCTCGCGGGCGTCGCGCTGTTCGCCTTTGTGGACGCAAGCAGTCACGCAAACGCGTCGAGCCATCCCGAGCGCAGCACCGCGCAAGCCCGGCGTTAATCTAGCTCATGCCCGTTCCAGCAACCTCGAAAGCTTCGCGCTGAGTTGTTCCATCCGATAGGGCTTGGTGAGGAGTTCGATCTCCTCCTCCACCACGGCTGACGCAGCGGCGCTATAGCCCGTCATCAGCAGTATTGCGACGCCGGGCCAGCGCGTACGCACCGTGCGCGCGAGATCAAGACCGTTCATCGCGCCCGGCATCACCATGTCCGAAAGGAGCAGGTCGGGCATGAGCCCCTCCTCCATGGCGGCCAGGGCCTCGGCCGCATTGGGCCGGCTGACGCTGCTATAGCCAAGTTCCTCGATCATGTCCGTGACGAGTTCGGAGACATGCGGGTCGTCCTCGACGAGCAGGATGAGATGATTTCCCGGCGCGATCTCCTCGGCCGCTCGCTGCGCCTCGACTGGCCGGGCGGGCAGCTTGAAGGCGCGCGGCAACACCAACGTGACGGTCGTGCCCCGCCCCTGCTCGCTCTCGATGACGGCCGTGCCGCCGGATGAGCGCGCAAAGCCGTAGACCTGGCTCAGTCCCAGTCCCGTGCCCCGGCCCACGCCCTTGGTGGTAAAGAAGGGCTCGAACAGCTTGCCCATCAACTCGGGCGGCACACCCTTGCCTTCATCGCGGACGGAGAGATGCACTTCGTCTCGCCCGCCCGCCTCGCCCGGCGCATTGCGGGCGAAGATGCAGATGCGCCCTCCGTCCGGCATGGCATCGCGCGCATTGACCGCGATGTTGAGGATCGCGACCTCGAGCTGCGAAGGGTCGACCTCCACCGGCCAGAGATCGTCCGGCAGGTCGATCTCGACGGTGATGTCCTCCCGCAGCGAGCGGTCGAGCATGTCGCGCAGGTCGCCAATCCGCGCGGCCAGGGCGATGACCTCGGCATTCATCGGCGATCGCCGCGCGAAGGTGAGCAACTGCTGGGTGAGTTTGGAGCCGCTGTCGATCGCCTGCCGGATGCCCTGCTTCACGCGCTCGCGCCGCGCCGGATCCTGCACACGCTCGAGCAGTTCAAGCCCGCTGGAAGCCACCATCAGCAGATTGTTGAAATCATGGGCGACGCCCCCGGTGAGCTGCCCCATCGCCTCCATCTTCTGCGATTGGCGCAGGGCTTCCTCGGCTTCGCGCCGCGCCTCCATCTCGTCCTTCAGCCGCCGGTTCGCCGCCGTGGCTGCCGCATAGGAAGAGCCCAGGCCGGCGACCAGCAGCGCCGACATGAGCAGGATGATGCCGATACCTACATAGCGCGAGACACGTCGCGTCCAGGGCTCGGTTGCCGCGCTCAGATAGACCGTGCCCAGCCGGGTGCCGTTCTGGAGGATCGGCACCGTCACGATCAGCCGGCCGTCCGCCCAGTGCGTGGGCGGAATCTGCCCCGCTCCGGGCAGCTTCGCGCCGGACGTGGCGAAGCCGGCGACCAGCCGCCCCGCCACATCATAAGCCCCCGCCGCGTCGATCGAGGGATCGGCGCGCAGGGCGTCCATATAATCCTGCGCCGTCGCCCGGTCATCGAAGGCCAGTGCGGCCGTTACGGACGCCGCGAGGATTTCGGCGCGCACCTCCAGCTGGCGGCTGAACTCATCGCGCGCGAGTTGCTCATTGTGCAGCGCGAGCGCGAGGCTGCCGAGCAGGAGCAGGATCGCGAGCAGCGCGGCCACGCCGGATCGGGCAGCGAAGGAGAGGCCGAAGCGCAGCGGATTGGGGGGCTGTTTCATCCGCGCCGCACCCGCACCGCCAGAGCGAGCAGCTTGGCGCTGATCTTGAGCCCGGCCTGCTCCGCCAGTACCTGGTCCACCTCGAACCGCACGCGCCCGCCCTGGAGCAGGAACCGGATCATGCCGCCGCGTGCGCCCCGGGCGGGATCGCTCACCGTCAGGATCGGCAGGCCGGCAATGACCTGCAAGACGTCCGGCGCAGCCTGGTCGGTATTGCCGCCGATGAAGATGATCTGACACTCGGCGGCGCGTTCGCGGTCGATCGTGCGCAGCCGATGTAGCGAGATGGCCCTGCCGTTGACGCGCTGATCGCGCGCCGCATCGTCCAGTAGGGCACCAAAGGGGTCATTTCCCACGACACACAGGCGCATCGGCATGCTCTCGCCTGGCATGGCTGCTGCCGGCCATTCCACGAACGGGCCGAACTTGGTGAGATAGCTGGCCTTCACCGCCAGTTCGAGCTGGCTGGCCGCGTCCCGCGTCGCGGCATTGGCCTCGGCGGCAGGCAATAGCGCGCTCCATCCCAGCAGAATGGCGAGGACACTATGTCTCAAAGGGCCCACTGAAGACCGATCCTGATCTCGCGCGGCAGGCGGCTGCCGCCGGGATATTCTTGGCGCCAGCGGTGCAGGAGATTGTCGCCGGTCAGCGAGACCTCCAGTCCCGAGGCCAGTTGCCAGCCGATGCGGGCGTCGACCTCCGTGTGGGCGGGCAGCACGGGGTCCGGCAGGCTTCCCATATGGCGCAGGTCCGCGTCGATCGTCACCGCGCCGAAGGTCATGGAGGAACGCAGCGAGGCCTGCTCGCGCGGGTCGCTGCCGATCTGGGCCGTGCCGAGCAGCTGGCTGGAGCCGGGCCGGAAGTGGAAACCCGCCTCGTATAGATTGAGGCTGGCTGAGAGCGTCCACCAGTCGAGCGGGCGGAAGCTCCCCCAAAGCTCGACGCCATAGCTCTCGCCGGTCAGCTCGTTGCCCCAGAGCAGCGGCAGGATGTTGGGGCCCAGTTCGATGCTGCGCAGATCGTCGTAGAGATTGTAATAGCCCGTGACGGAGAAGGAGACCGAGCTTGCCGGCCGGAAGCGTCCGCCGAACTGGAAGGCGGTCAGCTTCTCGGTCCGGAAATCCGGATTGCCGGTCAGGAAAAGCTGGCCGTCCAGATATTCGAGCACGTCGCTGTCGAAGGGCGTCGGCGAGCGCACCGCGCGCGAAACCGCGCCCCAGAAGGTCGCGGTCTCGGAGGGGCGCCAGCTCAGCCGCACGTCCGGCAGCAGGCTGGCGCCCACATAGGGATCGGACTCCACCTTCAGGCCCGCGGTGAGGCTGAGGCGATCGGTGAGGTCGAGCGTGGTCTGGGCAAAAGCGCTCGCCAGCCACAAGGTGCGCCGCGAGGGCTCGAAGTCGAGTGGGCCGGTCGCATCGAGATGATAACGGCTCGCCCGCACATTGCCGCCCCATACGAGCTTCTGCCGCGCGCTCAGTTCCCATGCGTGCTGGAGGTCGAGGTCCAGTGTATGCACCCAGAAGCGCAGCGCATTAGCCGTGGAACGGCGGCTGGCGCTGTCGTAATAGGCCTTGACCTGGAGTTCGTTGCCATTGTCCGCGCTGTGGTTCCAGCGCGCCATCACCGAGTGTCCCTCGATCGCCTCGCCGGCCCGCCGTTTGCGTTCGCCGCCATAGAGCGCACCTTGCAGCATCACGCGGTCGTTGCTGTCCGGGGTCCAGTCGAGCCGGAACGACCCCTGCAATCGCCGCCAGTCGTCTTCCTGTCCCGCGCCGGCCGCATTGTGCGTCTCGTCCATGTCGAGGCCGTTCAGCGAGACCCGCCAGGCCAGCGCCTCGCCGGCGTCGCCGCCATAGCGCAGGCCCAGGGACCGCTGATGCGCTCCGCCTTGCGCATGGACCAGCAAGCCCTGCGTCTCGCCGGCGCCATGCGTGATGATGTTGATGACGCCATTGACGGCATTGGCGCCCCACAATGTCGCGCCTGGCCCGCTTATCACTTCGATCCGGTCGATATCCTGCGGCAGCACGTCCTGCATGTCCCAGTAAACGCCGGAATAGAGCGGACTGTAGACGCTGCGCCCGTCAATCAGCACGAGCAGCTTGTTCGAGAAGCTCTGGGCCGCGCTGTTGCCGTTCTGGCCTCGCGCAGTGATCGCATATTCGGCCGCGCTCTGGCGATAAACCTGGAGATTGGGGGCGAGCCGCAGGATTTCTGGCAGGGTCGTCGCGCCCGAGCGAGCGATCATGTCGCTGGTGATGAGGAAGATGGCGGCGGGCGCTTGCGCCAGTGGCTGCGCGGTCTTGCTGACCGATGAAACCTCGATGTCGGCCAGATCGCCGATCGACATCGCCCGCAACTCGTCGATGGTCTGGGCGCCGGACATGCCCGGGCAGCCGATCAGGCAACCGGCTCCCAATGCTCCCAACCATTTGTTCACCAATGGTCCCGCCCCCGGTTTCACATCGTTGCGAAACGTCTCGCTGCCCAAAGGGTTCCACAAATTGTTCTCGCCCATTTATTCTCCGAATTCCGCGCCTTCTGCCGCGCCGGGAACCCATCGAAGGAAGGATGCGTTACATTTTCACGCGTCAATCGACCGCGATGGTCATCGCGCCCCAGGCGCCGCGAGAATGGAAAGGGCTTCAAATGCCGCTGCTCAATATCGTCATCGTTCTCATCGTCGTGGGCGTCCTTTTGTGGTTGGTGAACAACTACATCCCCATGGATTCCAAGATCCGCAGCATCCTGAACGGCGTCGTCGTCATCGTCGTCGTGCTGTGGCTGCTGAGCGCCTTTGGTATCATCGGCTCCCTGGGGAGTGTCCGCGTCGGCGCCTGACCCTCTCCGGTCGCCGACCCTGACAGGGCGCCTCCCCCCATGGAGGCGCCCTGTTTCGTTTTTCCGTTCGCTTTCGTTTCTAAAGGGGGGCCGCTCAGTCCGGCGGCGCCGGCGTCTCCGGCAGGGCAGGGTCGGGCTGGATACGGTCGGGCATGGGCGGCTCGATCTCGGGCGCTTCGCGCACCGGTGTCTCGGCCGGCGGAGAGAGTGGCGGCAGTTCGTCGGGCGATTGCCCGGGCTGTATCTGGGGCGGGATCTGCGGGGGCGTGATGTCGGGTTGCGTGGCCATGTCTGTGTCCTTTCGCTCTCTCGAACGTCCGCGGCGCGGCATTGGTTTCCGGCCGCGCCGGGGTTCGGCCGGGGATCTCCCGTGTGGCGATCGCCGCGTTAGAAAGTGAACACAGGCGGGAACCAAATGGCCCACGCACGAGTTGCAGTCTCCGATTTTGGTGTCGCGTCGAGCGCTTTTTCTGCGGCGGTATTCACCGCATTCGTCGTGCATCAAAGATCACGTCCGCGTGTTACTTAGAAGGGGTTTCCAATGAAAAAGACGATCCTGGCTATTGCCCTGGGATCGAGTGTTCTGGCCACGCCGGCACTCGCCCGTGACAATGAATGGTATCTCGGCGCCGAAGGCGGCGTCTGGCTGCCCGAGGATTCAAAGGCCAGCCTCTCTGCCACCAAGGAAGCGACGATCTCCCGCGAGATGGGCTACGATGCGGCCGCCTTCTTCGGCTATGATTTCGGCGCGTTCCGGATCGAAGCCGAATATTCGCACAAGAAGGCGAACAACAAGGAGACGACTTTCTCCGATGGATCGCCCGCCATCACCTGCTGCATGGTGCGTACCGACAGCGGCATGCTGAACGGCTATGTCGATTTCGGCCCCGATGACGGCCTCCAGGGCTTCATTGGCGGCGGCGTGGGTTACAGCTACGCGCGCGTCTCCTATCCGGGCGCCAAGAACCATGATGACGGCTTCGCCTGGCAGGCCATGGCGGGCGTCCGCTTCCCGATCACGCAGAGCATCGATGCGACGCTCAAATATCGCTACTTCCGTCAGGACCATATCGACATTCTCGCCAATGACGGCACGCCGACGCGCGTGAACATCAAGGCGCATAGCGGCCTGCTGGGCGTCGCGTGGAACTTCGGCGGCGGCAGCGAGGCCGCACCGCCTCCGCCGCCGCCCCCGCCTCCCCCGCCGCCGCGCTGAAAGCCGCCCTGCGGCGAGGCGATGATCCGCAGGCTGGTGATCGCGGCGAACTCCTTGTTCAGCTCGGCGGCCAGCTCTTGGGATTTCTTGCCCCCTTCCGGGACGCTCGCATTGCCGAAGGCGGTGTTGAACAGCTCCTGCGGCATGACCAACGTGCTGTTGTTGGGGCCACCGAAGGGGTTCAGCGCCTGCATCCAGACGAACGCGTCGAGTGCCGCGATGCCGAGGTAGATCCACGCGGTCTGCACGTTGTCGCGGATGAGCGGCAGCGTGACCGACCAGATCGTGCGGACCCGGCCCGCACCGTCGAGGCGGGCGG
>CBIMKI010000036.1:0-16354 GCA_966244395.1 uncultured Sphingobium sp.
CTGATGGGCCGCGGGCGCGACGCCACCGACGTGGCCCTCATCACGTCGTTCGGCCGCCACAGGCTGACGAAGTTCACCGTCGTCACCGACGAGCTGACCGCCCCGACGCTGACGCTGCCGGCGGCGCCTCCTCCGATGGCGCTCAGCGCGTAAAGGACGATCACTCCGATAGATTCACTTCGGCGTGTACAGCCGCGGCCTGGGGCGGGGGCGGCATGCCCTATGTTCCGCCTTATTCGGCAGCCTACAAGCGCAGCAATGAGGGGCGCATCCTCGTCTTCAAGCTGGGTGGCGGCGAGGTGCCCCTGCCGGACGAACTGCCGGCGCTGGAGCCCGCGCCCGAGGCGCCGAAGCAGGCGCCGGGCGTCACGCCCGCGACGATCGCGGAGGGCGGGCAGCTCTTCATGGCCAATTGTGCGCTCTGCCATTCCAACCAGCACCGCTCGATCACGCCGGACCTGCGCCGTATGAGCGAGGGCACGCACGGCGCCTTCCGCCAGATCGTGCTGGAGGGGCTGCTGCTCGCCAACGGCATGCCGCGCTGGGACGACCGGCTCTCGGTGGCGGATGCCGACAAGATCCACGCCTATCTCATCGACCTCCAGGCCAAGACCCGTGCCGAGGAGCTGGAGAAGGTGAAGCGCGGATTGCCGCTGGATACGCCGGGATTGACGATCCTGAGCAATTATTGAGCGTGAGCCCGACCCCGACACCGTTCGGGCTGAGCGAAGTCGAAGCGGGAAGGAGGCTTCGATTTCGCTCAGCCTTGCCTGTCGACAAGCTCAAGGCGAACGGTGATAGAATTGTGCCGGACATTCTGAGGAACGATCCATGACCTACTCCACGCTCGACAACCCCGTGCTCGAATTCGCCTTCGAGTGCCGCCTGATGTTCACCCGGGTCTTCGGTATCCCGAATGTCCACAATGGCGGCTTCCGCTCGGCGGTGCTGGTGGACCAGGGCCATTTCGAGGGGCCGCGGCTGCGCGGCAGGGCCGTGCCCAATTCGGGCGGCGACTATGCGCATTTCCGCGACGACGACACCGCCGTCTTCGACGCGCGCTACCTGCTCGAGACCGATGACGGCGAGATCATCTACATGCAGAACAAGGGCTATCTCTGGGGCCGCAAGCCGGACTCGATGCAGCGCCTGCGCGCCTGGGCCTTCGAGGGCGGCGATCCGGTGGCGCATGAGGATTATTATCTGCGCGCCCAGCCGACTTTCGAGACGAGCAAGGGCAAATATGACTGGATGACGCGCCACGTCTTCATCGGCGTGGGCGAGCGCAAGCCGGACGGCAATTTCGTGCGCTATTACGCGCTGACCTGAAGGTGGCCGGGCCGGCCTGCCTCATGCGAAGGCGGGCGCCGGAAAGCGAAATGTCCCGGCCATCGTCGGCCGGGGCACTTGCGTACAACGCAGCTGGAATGCGTCAGGCGAAGCGGACGGCCGCCATGCGGCGGCGGAGCGACACGCCGCCCTCGCTCAGCCGCAGCAGGTTGAGCCGAAGCTCTTGCAGACCCGAATAGCTGATCTGGAAACCCTGTGTCGGCAGCGAAACCCAAATATCGGCCATCGACGGCATCTCATGATTGTCCTCAAATGGCGCGGATGCGCCGAAAGCGCCGCCGGGCGGGCCGGAGGTCGATTTTGGCCATCTTTCGCACTTGCAAAATCCCACCTTTGCCCCAAATGAGGGGCTTGCGGGCGCATCGCTGTGCGAATGCAAAAAAATTGGCCCTAACGCTGCGATCATTTCAATCATGAAAGAATGCAGAAAGGTCCACAGATTATGGGAGGAAATCCCAACAAATGGGTGTTTGCGCGCCGGATCGGACGGAGAGGGCTGGCGCACCCCTACGGGAAATGGCGAGTTTCCAAGGTTTCGCTGCATCTGGCACGTCATATGCAATGACCCGCGCAGTGCAGCGGCCGGACGACTGGCCAGAGCTTTGGAGCAAGACAATGCAGTTCATTCGCAATTCCATCTTCACGCGCTCGGACACGCTGCTTGGTGTCTGCCAGGCGCTGGGCGAAGATTTCGGCGTGAGCCCCACCTGGTTCCGCGTGGGATTCGCCGCGGTCGTGGTGGTCAACATCGAGGCGGCGCTGCTTGCTTATGCGGCGGCCGGCGCGCTGGTGTTCGTCTCGCGCATGGTGCTGCCGGGTCGCGCAAGCGCCGCAGCGGTCGATATCGCATCGGTCCCGACGGCCGAAGCTGCACAGCCCGACGCCACGCCGGAAGCCGCGCAGGTCCCGGCCATGGCGCAGGCCGCCTGACACAGTTTTGCGGCGGGCCTGGCCTCGCCGCTCCATGAACCAGCCCCCGACACCCGGCGCTCCCCCAAGACAGCGCCGGGTGTCACCCTTTTTGGCGGACGGCGGGTTGCGTGCCCGTCGCTCAGGCCGACGGCATCAGCGCGCATTCCACATTCGCGATCCTGCCGTCGCGAATGGTGTAGAAGATGAACTGCCGCATCTCCTGCACATCGCCCTTGCGGATGGGGAAAAGGCCGCTGGCGCCATTGGCATCCAGCGTCGCGCGGTCAAGATCGGCAATGCCCTCCACGCGGACGATGGCGTCCACGGCGGTGAGCGTGTCCGACGCGGCGAAATTGAGCACGCGCACGCTCTCGAGCACAAAGCCATGCAGGAAGCTGTAGAAGCGCTTCATGTCGTCGCGTGATTTGAGCGAAACGCCGAAGAAGCTCATGTTCATGGGCTCGGCGTAGAAATCGCAGACCGCGTCATAATCCTTGGCATTGAAGGCTGCGAGATAGCGGTCATAGTCGGCGCGGTTCATGGTTTGGCTCCAATCGGGTTCGCAAGCTGCTGCTGCGTGCAGGTGGCGGGGCCAGAGCATGTGCAGCGCTGTCGCCGCCCTGGACTCCCGCTTTCGCGGGAGCACGGTGGGCGTCAGGCCTGCGCTGGTGCGCCCTTGGCGGCGGCGGTCAGCATGGCCTTGTTCTCCTCGATCATCCGGCGGACCGAGCGGGCGGGGCGGCCGGTGAGCGTCTCGACATCGTCGGTGCGCAGGGCGAGGTAGCCCTCGCGGATCGCCCGGCCGAAGGTGACCATGTCGTCGCTGTTCCAGGGAATGCCGCTCACATATTGGTCGTCGACCGGGCGGCGCGGAATGCCCATGGCGTCGAAGATCGCATATTGGGCCTCGTCGTCGAGCTTCACATGCTCGACGGGGACGCCGGTGATCTGCGTCAGCAGCGCGGCGACCTCGTCGAAGGTCTGGAGATCCGGGCCGGTGATGTTGTAGACCTTGTTCTCATGGCCCGGCGTGGTCAGCACCGCGACCGCACAGGCGACGCAATCGTCGCGCCAGACCATCGCTTCCCTGCCATCGCCCGAATTGCTGAACCACTTGCCCGTCGCCATCACATTGGGGCCGGCCATGAGGATCATCGCATCGGCATAATGGGCGTCGCGCAGGGCCGTCCACGCCATGCCGGAGGCGCGCATGGCATTCTCCGTCTCGATATGGTCGTGGCGCACCTCGGCGGGATTGGCGGGATCGTCGATGCCGATGAAGCTGGTGTAGAGGATGTGGCGGACGCCCCCGGCGGCGGCCGCGTCGATGGCGGCCTTGTGCTGGACGACGCGGGCGCCCACGCGCGTGCCGGAGATGAGCAGCATCTTCTCCGCGCCCTGCACGGCCTGCGCCAGCGTCTCGGGCTTGTCATAGTCGCCATAGCGCACATCGCAGCCCTGCGCGGTGCGGTCGGCGAGCTTGGCGGGCGTGCGGGTGATGAGGATGAGCCGGTCGGCCAGCCCCTTCTCGATCAGCATGTCGGTGGCCATGCGGCCATATTGGCCCGAGGCCCCCGTGATGACGATCTTGCCGGTGCCGTTCATGCTCTCTCCTCTTTATCAAATCCTGCGACGTCATTTCCGCAGAGGCGGAAACCCAGTTTCGCCGTCGCCTTTTGGAGGGATCGTCGCAACTGGACCCCGGATCAAGTCCGGGGTGACGTGCAAGGCTTAGCTGTCCCTATTTCGCCGGGCAACTGTCTGCCGGTCCCGCGACGAGATCGAGGCAGCGGCCGTCGATCTGGCTCATGTCGATGGAGAGGCCGATCTGCGCGGCGAGCGTGGGCAGGATGTCTGCGGTCTCGACGCCATGGGGCTGCTCATAATGGCTCATGCCCTTGCGCCAGAAGAGCATGGGCACGCGCCGGTCATGGTCCCAGGGCGTGCCGTGGCCGGAGGCATAGCCGGGCCGGGGCACCGCCGCCTGGTTGACGCGCGGCCTGGTGAGCACGCTGATGTCGCCCGATCGCTCGGGGTCGAAGCTGGCCTTGGCCTTGGTGAGGAGCGACCAGCTTTCCGGCGGACCGGACGGGGCGGGCGCGGCCATGATCTCCGCGCGCGTGAAGGCGGCGGCGACCTGCGGATGGGCGCGGATGATGCGCAGCGCCGCGGCAAGCACGCGCGCCTTGTCGGCCGGCGACAGCGATGCGCCCAGATAGATGTCCAGATCGCCGAGCAGCAGCGTGCCGGCAAGGCCGGTCTCCTGCGCGACCTGCCGCGCGATTTCGGGCGTGCGGAATGCGCGGTCGAGCCGCTGTGCGTCCGGAATGCCGTTCATGCGCATGCGCTCGGGCGCGTCCATGCCGCCATGGTCGGCCGTCAGCGTGACCATATAGTCTACCCCGCTCGCGTCGAGCCGGTCGAGGAAGGCGCCCAGCTCGCGGTCGAGCGCGAAGGCCTGGAGGCACATCTCCGTGCCCTCCGTGCCATAGCCATGGCCGACATAATCGGTGGCGGAGAGGCCGATGGAGATGAGATCGGTGGCGGCGCCTCGGCCGAGCTTCTGGTCCTCGATGAGGCTGGTGGCGAGCACCAGCACGGCCGCGTCGAACTCGGGCGAGGTGCGGAAGGCGCGCTCGTCGCCGGCCTTGCGCGCGAAGCGGCCGGTGCCGACCACGAAATCCTCCGTGATCTGAACCGGATAGTCGCGGGCGCGGCAGGTCTCCGGCAGGTCGAGGGCGGGGCGCTCCTGGTCGATCAGGGTGCGCACGCCGGCATTGACGCGCTCCACCAGTGGGGTGAGCGTCGTGCCGCGATAGCTGGTGAAGCCGCCATTGCCCCACCACCAGATCTGGTCGAGCGTCTTGCCGCCCATCATGATCGCGGCGCGATCCTTGCCGGCGACGGAGATGACCTTGGCGGCGGCGTTGGCTGCCTTCATGCGGCCGCCCAGCGTGGGCACGCGCAGATAGCGGTTGGAGGCGACATAATCGCGCGGGGTCGCGCCGGGCGCGTCGGGGTCCTCCGAGCAATAGACGGTCTTCTCGGCGCGCGCGACCGACTGGTCGATCCAGCTATTGGCAATGACGCCGGTGCGGGCTGGGCGGCTGCCGGTGAGGATCGTCGAATGGCCGGGGCAGGTCTCGGTCGCGGCATGGCCCTGATAGCCGTTGGGGAAGACCACGCCCTCCTGCAGGCGCTTGAGGCCGCCGGTGAAGTGGCGGCGATATTCCTCGAACACGTCGGTCGAGAACTGGTCGACGGAGATGACGACGAGCAATTTTGGCGGCGTCGCGGGCGCGGCGGGGGCGGAAGAGGATGCGGCGGTCGGCTGCGCGGCGAGCGGCGCGGCCAGCAGCATGGCGCCGAGGGCGAGGCGTGAAGATAGGCGCTTGATCCGCATATACGAAAATCTCCTTGGGAACCGAGCAGGCACGGCCTACATGATCGGCCCGTGGCCGGTCCAATCTTCTTTCGCATGCGCACGCTCCATGGCGACTTGATGACAGTCGCTCTGCTGCTGCTGGCGCTGCTTTGCGCGCAGGCGGCACAGGCGCAGCCGGTGCAGGATTTCGCGCCCGGTCGCACCGCGCATATCAAGGCCTCGCTCGCCGCCGAGACGATGCGCCCCGCGCCGGGCGGCAAGGTGACGATGGCGCTCGTCATGCAGCCGGAGGCGGGCTGGCACGGCTATTGGGACAATCCGGGCGATGCGGGGCAGGGCCTGCGGATCGACTGGACGCTGCCGGGCGGCGCGACTGCCTCGCCCTTCCGCTACCCGGTGCCCGAGAAGCTCGTGATCGCGGGGCTGATGAACCATGTCTACGAGCATGATTATGCGCTGCTCTTCGAGTTCACCGTGCCCGCGGACGCGAAGCCGGGACAGGCGCTGCCGATGAGCGGAGAAGCGCGCTGGCTCGCCTGCACGGACAGCATCTGCGTGCCCGAGCAGGGCAGGGTCGCGATTTCGCTGACGGTCGGCGACGGGACCATCGCGCCAGAGGACCGCGCCCGTTTCGATGCCTTCCGCGCCGCCTTGCCGCGCCCGCTCGACCAGCCGGCGCGCTATGCCGCGCAGGACGGCAAGCTCGCCATCGCCGTGCCCTATCCGGCCGATGCGCCGGTCGGGCAGCCATGGTTCTTCGCCGAGACGCCGGGGCGCGTGCAATATGCGCAGCCGCAAAGCGCGCGGCGGCTGGGGGACCTGCTCATCGTCGACATTGCGGCGGCGGACGGCGCGCCGCAGAGCGGGCCGGTGGACGGCGTGCTGGTCGTCGCGCCCGATGTCGCGCTGGCGATCAGCGCCGCGCCCGGCGATGTGCCGGCGGGCGGGGTGCCGGTCGGCGCGGCGGGGGCGGCAAACGGGGGTGCGCTCGGTCTTACCGGCTTCCTGCTGACGCTGGGCGGCGCGTTGCTCGGCGGGCTCATCCTCAATATCATGCCTTGCGTCTTCCCGATCCTCAGCCTCAAGGCGATCAGCCTCGCCAAAGCGGGCGGTGACGAGCGGCAGGTGCGGCGCGAAGCGGTGGCCTATACGGGCGGCATTCTGCTGACCTGCCTGGCGCTGGGCGCGCTCATGCTGGCGATCAAGGCGGGGGGCACCCAGATCGGCTGGGCCTTCCAGCTTCAGGAACCGCGCGTCATTGCGCTGCTGTTGCTGCTCATGGTGGCTATCACGCTCAATCTGGCGGGTATGTTCGAGGTCGGCACGATAGCCGTGGGGCAGGGCAAGGCCGCGCGCGGCGGCATTGGCGGCGCCTTCTGGACCGGCGCGCTCGCCGCCTTCGTCGCGACGCCTTGCTCGGGCCCCTTCATGGCGACGGCCATGGGCGCCGCGCTGCTGCTGCCCTGGCCACTCGCGCTCGCGATCTTCGCGGGGCTGGCGCTGGGCCTCGCCTCGCCCTTTCTCGCCATCGCCTATGTTCCCACGCTGCGCCGCATGATGCCGCGTCCCGGCGCGTGGATGACCATATTCCGCCGCATCATGGCCGTGCCGATGGCGCTGACGGCGCTCGCCCTGCTCTGGCTCTTGTGGCGCCAGCTCGGCGCGGGCGGGGTGGCGCTGGGCATCGGGCTCACCATCGTCGCGACAGGGCTGCTCTGGCTCGTCGGGCGCGCGCAGCGGACGGGCGGGCGGATCAACTGGGCCTTCGGCAGTGCCGCCTTGGTCGCGGTCGGCGCCGCCGCCATCGCCGCGCCGCCGCTGGTCCGATCGGACAGCGTGACCGCCGGCGCGGGCCTCGCCGGCACTGCGTTCAGCGAGGCCGCGCTGGCCGAGGCGCGGGCGCAGGGCAAGCCGGTCTTCCTCTATTTCACCGCCGACTGGTGCCTCACCTGCAAGGTAAACGAGGCCAATGCCATCGACCGCGCCGAGGTGAAGCAGGCGTTCGAGGCGGCCGGCATCGTCACCATGGTCGGCGACTGGACCAGCAGCGATCCGGCGATCACGCGCTTCCTGGAGGCGCAAGGCCGCTCGGGCGTGCCGCTCTATCTCTATTATCCCAAGGGAGCGGGCGCGCCGCAGGTCCTGCCGCAGGTGCTGACGCCCGGCACGCTCACGGCGCTGGCGAAGGGGTGAGCGTGTCTTCCCGCCTCATGAGCCCCTTGGCGAGCCCGCGTTCCGGCGCAAGCGCAGGACCTGGATTCCCGCGTTCGCGGGAATGACGGGCGGCGGAAGAGTGGCCAGGATCCGTCTCGACCAGCTCCTCGTGGAGCGCGGCCTTGCCGAGAGCCGCGCGCGGGCGCAGGGGCTCATCATGGCCGGCAAGGTGATGCTGGGCGACCGCGTGGTCGACAAGGCGGGGCAGCAGGTGGCGCAGGATGCCGCGATCACGCTCAAGGGCAGCGATCATCCCTGGGTGTCGCGCGGCGGCATCAAGCTCGACCATGGCCTTGCCCATTTCGGCCTCGATGTGAGCGGGCGCGTCGCCATGGATGTGGGCAGCTCGACCGGGGGCTTCACCGATGTGCTGCTCCAGCGCGGCGCGGCGCGCGTCTATGCGGTGGACAGCGGCACCAACCAGCTTGCCTGGAAGCTGCGGCAGGACCCGCGCGTCATCGTCCACGAGCAGACCAGCGCGCGCATCCTGACAGCGGAGCACATCCCCGAGCCGGTGGACATCATCGTGTGCGACGCGAGCTTCATCGGCCTTGCCAAGGTATTGGAGCGGCCGCTGAGCTTCGCGGCGTCCGGCGCGCTGCTGGTCGCGCTCATCAAGCCGCAGTTCGAGGCGGGGCGCGCCGATGTGGGCAAGGGCGGGGTCGTGCGCGACCCCGCTGTGCATGAGCGGGTCTGCGCGGATGTATGCGCCTGGCTGGAAGGACAGGCGGGCTGGCGCGTGCTCGGGCTGACGGCCAGCCCCATCACCGGACCGGAGGGCAATGTGGAATTCCTCGTCGCGGCGCAGTGCGGGGCGGCATGAGGTGAGGGCGATCGCAGCGTGGAGATTGGGTCCCAGCCCTCGTCGGGACGGCATTGTGGGGGAGGGGCGCCAGGCTCGATGAGGGCGGGACTTGTCCCTTCGCGCCCATTCGGCTGGCCGATCCGTGCCGGATGGCGCCAATTCCCGCTTGCGAACGGGCCGGTTTCTCAGCAAACGGGTTCCGTTTTGGGTCAGAGAGTGGGAATCGGCACATGATCGCTTTTGCGCGGAGGCGCTCGTGAGCGAGATCGCCTCAAGGGGGCAGTTGCGCCTGTCGCTGCTTCGCTGGGCTATGGTCGCCGTGCCCACCATCATGTTCCTGGGCTTCCTCTCGGGTCTCATCGGTGGCGGTGCGTCCGGCAACCCCTGGTACACCGTCCTCGCCAAACCCGGTTTCACGCCGCCCGGCTGGATCTTCGGCGTGGTGTGGCCGCTGCTTTACCTGCTTCTGGGCATCGCGCTGGCGCATGTGCTCAATGCCCGTGGCGCGGCAGGGCGGGGCCTCGCCATCACCTTCTTTGTCGTTCAGCTCGTCTGCAACCTGCTCTGGTCGCCGCTCTTCTTCGGCCTGCATGAAGTGACCTTGGCCTTCTATCTCATCCTGGCGATCTTCCTGCTGGCGGCCGTGACCGCCCTTCTCTTTGCCCGTATCCGCAGGGTCGCGGGCCTGCTGATGCTGCCCTATCTGGCCTGGCTCGCCTTTGCCGCGCTGCTGGCCTTTCAGATCGACCGGCTCAATCCCGATGGCGAAAGCCTTGTGCCGCCGGCCGCGCATAGCCAGATATAGAGCAAGGCCCCATTGGCGGGGCGAGACAGGAATCAACCGACATGCAGAGCGAAAACCGTTTCTTCGACGATCTCTCCCGCATCATCAACGGCGCCGCCGGCACGATGGCGGGCATGAGCCGCGAGATGGAGGCCAAGGCGCGCGAGCGGGCCAAGGCGTGGATCGGCGACCTGGATTTCGTGAGCCGCGAGGAGTTCGAGGCCGTGAAGGCCATGGCCGCGCAGGCCCGCGAGCAGGTGGTGGCGCTCGAGGCGCGCCTTGCTGCGCTGGAGGGCGCAAGCGGCGGTGCCGTGGCTGTGCCCGCGGAAAAGAAGGCGACCACGCGCGGGAAGAAGGCGGCGGATTGAAAGCCGCTTCTTTTCCACAGCTTATCCACAGTTTGATGCACAATGGGACGGAATCGGACGCGCGGCGTCCGCCGCCGCGCTTTGCGCTGCAACGCACCCATGCTAGGAGAAGCGGCAGAGACGGCGCTTTTCGGGCATTTTTCGACCGTCCGGAGGCAGCAGCTTTGCATGATGGCGCATTGTCATGATTGACCGCGACGGATTCGCGGCCGGCGACCAGGAGGCCGAGCCGATCGACATGCTCGCCGCTTATTTCGAGGCGCATGAGTGGTCGTTCGAACATGTGTCGGAGGACGAGATCGTCGCCCGGCATCGCGGGAGCTGGACCGAATATGAGGTCCGCGCGATCTGGCGCGACGAGGATATGGTGCTTCAGCTCCTCGTCCTGCCCGACATCCGCGTGGCGGACGACAAGCGCGCCGCGATCTGCGAAGCCCTGGCACTCATCAACGAGCAGCTCTGGCTGGGCCATTTCGAGCTTTGGTCGGCGAGCAGCGCCTTGCTCTTCCGCCACGGCGCCCTGCTGGGGCCGAGCGGCTCGCTGAGCTACGATCAGGCGCAGCTGCTGCTTGAAAGCGCGATCGACGAGAGCGAGCGCTTCTATCCCGTCTTCCAGTTCGTGCTCTGGGGCGGCAAGTCGCCCGCGGACGCCATGGCCGCCAGCCTCATCGAAACCTATGGGGAAGCCTGAGCCCGATAATCAGTGGCCGGACCGGCTGCTGTTCATCGGCTGCGGCAACATGGCCGGCGCCATGCTCGCGCGCTGGCTGGAGCGCGGCCTGCCGCCCTATCGCGTGCGCATCGTCCGCCCGAGCGGCAAGCCGTTCGCATCCGATGTCGAGGTGATGACCGCGCTCGACGAGCCGGTGACGGCGGGGACATGGGTGGTGCTCGGCTTCAAGCCGCAGCAACTCGCCCAGGTGGAGCAGGAGATCGGCCCCTGGCTTGGCCAGCATCCGCGCATTCTCTCCATTCTCGCCGGCGTGCCGGTCGCGCGCCTGGAGCAGGCTTTTCCGGCCGCCACGGCCATATTGCGCTGCATGCCCAACCTGCCGGTGCGCACCGGCGAGGGCGTGTCGCTCCTGCATGCGGGCCGCGGCATCGACGCGCCGCGCCGCGCCGACATCAGCGGGAGTTTCCGCCATCTCGGTCTCGTCGAATGGCTTGAGGATGAAAGCCTGTTCGATGCCGCGACGGCGCTCTCGGGTTGCGGCCCCGCCTTCGTCTATCGCTTCATCGACGCCCTGGCGGCGGCGGGCGCGGACCTGGGGCTCGATCCCGCCATGGCCGCGCGCATGGCGCTCGCCACCGTCGCGGGCGCGGGCCTGAGCGCCGCCCACTCGGGCCAGCCGCCCGCGCAAATGGCCGACGCCGTCGCCAGCAAGGGCGGCATGACCCGCGAAGGGCTCGATGTGCTTGACGCGGACGATGCGCTCAAGTCTCTCCTCGCCCGCACCCTTCGCGCCGCGCGAGACCGGGGCGTGGCGCTGGCGCGGCTGGCGGGCAAGGGCTGAGGCGCAAGGCCCATCCCGAAGGGCCGTGGCGGCATTGGCAGGGCGCCATTCTCGAACGCCGGCCGACCGTCATTCCGCCGCGAACATGTCATGGCAGTGGGGCAGGCCGCCGTGCCCTTCATCCCCGGTGCGCGGGCTCAACCATGCATGCCGAGCGCGGCGACCATGCCGCGATCCTCGGGTGCGATGAGGCTTTCGAGCACGCGCCAGAATCCGGTGACCGATCCCTGCCCGGCTTGCGAATAGGCCACGGCCATGCGCTCGCGGACGGTGGCGAAAAGCGCCGCTTCGATATGCGCACCCTCCGCGGTGAGGCGCAGCAGGCGCTGGCGGCGATCGCGCTTGCCGGGCAGGACCTCGACCAGTCCGCGCGCCACCAGCGGATCGAGCACGCGGCCCAGCGACTGCTTGGTGATGCCGAGCAGCTTCAGCAGGTCCGAGACGCTGAGTTCGGGGCGACGGGCAATGAAATAGAGCGCGCGCTGGTCCGCGCGGCCGAGGCCAAGCGCGTCGAGCTGCGCGTCGATGGCGCGGGCGATCTCCGCCTGGCCGAAATGCAGCAGCTCGATGCCGCGCCGGATCTCCTCCTCGCGCAGGAACAGCGGCGATGCGGCGGGGCTGGACGAAGACGGGATCATGCACTCTCCCAGGGCGGATCGAGGGTCAAACCAGGGGCATTGCAAGGGGCGCCTTGCCGCGCGCAGGCAGCACAAGCCGCCATGCAGGCCGTTATCGACCGTCCTAGCCCAAGGCCGCGCCGGCAGGGAAGGGTAAAGCAGCGGCGCAGTTCTCGAACGGCTTGGCTTTCGCCGGAAGGGCGCTATATAGCGCGCTCTCTCGGCGCAACGCATGCGCCTGCTGGGGCGTAGCCAAGCGGTAAGGCAGCGGTTTTTGGTACCGCCATGCGGAGGTTCGAATCCTCCCGCCCCAGCCAAAAATTCCCCAAGCTTATGAAATGGCTGACTAAGAGCTTGTCGCGGAAGAGCTTGGGCGCCCTGGATATGCGCTGCACGACATATGGTCGAACAGAACTCGAGGAACCGGAGGCGTTCCCGGAACATCGAGCCGATGCGCGCGGCACAAGTCCGAAGGCGAGGGACCGTCCCGATATGCCAAGGCTACACGCCTCCTCCGACATGTGTCGATGCCGGTCGATGCGCGCAAAGCCTGCGGAAAGGCGGGTTTCTGGCAGAGGCTCGCCGAGATCTGACTGCTGCCATCGTCGGATGGTGGAAGATATTCTGGCTTGCTGATCCAGCCAGCATTGGCCTTTTCCGCGTCCTGGATCACCCTTCAAATGCTGTGCCCTTGCTCTATTTCAACGCATGACGGGCCATCGATCTCGGCATGGGGCCGCCATTCAGCCGCCTTGTTATTTGTCCATATCTGGACTATATCCGTATCGGAACAGAGTTGGAGATCGCCCTTGATGAGACCTGACGCATCAGAAGCGGTTCCAGCGCCGGCACCGTCGCTGCTCGATGGTTCGCGGTTCTCGCCCGAGAACCGGCGCCGGCTGAGCGCGCCGGCACTGCGGACCTTCCTTGCGATTGCCGACCTGTGGCGCCTGTCCGAAGAGCAGCGTCGGCTCATGCTCGGCTATCCGTCGCGGTCCACCTATCATAGCTGGTGCCGCACGGCGCGCGAGCATGGCGCGATCACGCTGGACGTGGATGTGCTGACCCGCCTCTCCGCCGTGCTGGGCATTCATCAGGCTCTGGGGGTGTTGTTCGGCAACGAACAGGAGGCCAAGACCTGGCTCGCGACACCGCATGACGCATTGCTGTTCGGAGGCCATCCGCCGCTCGATCTTGTGACCGGCGGCACTCTGGACGGCCTGCTGCTGGTCCGCCGTTTCCTCGATGCGGCGCGGGGCGGGCTCTACATGGCGCCCAATGCTGCGGACGCGGGTTTCGCGCCCTATGAGGACAGCGAGATCATCTTTCAGTGACCGCCCGCTTCACGACCGCCCCGCAACCGACCTACCGCCTCATTCCATCGAAATTCCCGCCCATCGGGCTTTTCGACACCGTGTCCACAGCGGCTGATCTTGAGGCCGTGATGGAATTGGCCGGCTGGACGAACGACCGGCTGGTTGCCGAGCGGGTCCAGCGACTGCCGCAGAGCCAGTGGGTCTATGGCCGGCCCAATGCGAGCATCGTCATGGCGAGCTTCCTCCATGCGGCGCCCAATGGCCTGAGGTTCAATGCGCCCGATCTGGGCGCATGGTACGCGGCCGCATCGCTTCAGACCGCGGCCGCAGAGGTTGGCCACCATCTGCGCCGGGAAGCCGTGGCGCGAAGCGTGAAGGCGATGACGCGCACCTATCGGGCCTATGTCGCGACACTGGAGGGCGCCGACTATCGCGATATTCGCGGCGATCGATCACGCCTTGCTGATGTCTACCGATCGGACAGCTATGCCGCGTCCCAGCCGTTCGGCGAAGCGATCCGCAAGGCCGGCCACGCGGGCCTGCTATATGACAGCCTTCGCCATCGGGGCGGCGACAATGTGGTCGCCTATAGTCCAACCAACATTCGCGACGTGTTGCAGACGGACCATTTCGAGATCGGTGTCGAAGCCGAAGGTCGAGAGGTCGTCGTTCGGAAGCTCGCTCTTTAGACCCGTAGGCCACGGTAACCGCCAACATCTCGGCCATTCGGCAGTCAGGTGACACCGCCCAAAAGCGGCCGTAGAGAGTGTGGATGCTTGAATTATATCATCACGGCTCGTCGGCATGCGCCGCGAAAGTGAGATTTGCTCTCGGCGAGAAGCAACTTGCCTGGAGCGGCCATTATATCGACATTCTAAAGGGCGAACAGTTCACGCCTGAGTATCTGGCCATCAATCCGAAGGGCGTCGTGCCCGTTCTCGTCGATAATGGGGCGATAATTCCGGAATCCACGGTAATCTGCGAATATGTCGAAGAGGCTTTTCCGGCGCATCCCATTTATCCCGATACGCCGCAGGAGCGGGCGCGTGTTCGTCTTTGGACAAAGGCAGTGGATGAGGAACTTCACCCCGCTTGCTCGGCCATCACCTATGTCGTTTCTCATCGCCATACGATCTTGCGCAACGGCGCGGGGGATTTCGCAACCTTCCTGAACGCCGGCGCACGGGAAGGGACTGCTGCACGAACTCTCAAATGGCAGTGGATACAGCAAGGGCTCGAAGCCCCCGGTGCTGCGGACAAGATTAGACTCTACGACGCATATCTGCATCAGATGGAGACGAGTTTGGGCGCGCAAACCTGGCTTGCCGGGGAAACCTTCTCGATGGCAGACATCGCGCTGGCACCGTACGTCAACCGATTGGCGGCGCTCGGCATGCATGGCATGTGGTCGAACGGACGTCTCCCGCGCGTCGAAGCCTGGTTCGAGAATATTCAACAACGTCCGACGTTTTCGCCCGCCTTCGTGAAATGGATGCCGAGCGATCTTGCTGTGGAAATGCGAAAGAACGGAGCCAGCTCTTGGTCGAGCATCCGAGCAATCCTGGCAATCTGAACCAACGCGGCGCCTGCATTCGCTGACCGGCAGGCCAAGCATTCCCCGCTGGTCTCGTCGATGATCGACGGGATACGGAACTTGCGACCATCGTGGATAGGACCCCCGACAAAGTCCTAGGGCCACAGGTGACCCGGATGCTCGGGTCGCGGCCGGATGCACGATCCGTCATTGAGCCAGAGCCGTGAGCGTTTCGGCTGCTTTTTCGGCACCTTGAGCCACTCGCGCCGTGCCAGCGGTGAAGCGTCAAAGCTGATCCGAGGGCGGTGCCCCCAGAGGGAACGCAGGGGCGAACGATCTGCGAAGCTAGCCAGATGGGCTCCCACGCCCGCATCGAGTTAATGCAACGTCCGCCTCAGTGAGACCCGATACAGCACAGCCAGGCAGTGTGGACAGATCCATGAACCCCTCAAGGGATCAACACCGCCTGGCTGCAATTGCAGATCTGGACCCCAGGGACGCCGCGGGTCAGTTCTTGGCCGGTATCTTATCCAGCTCGACCTGGATTTTCGCCAGATTCTCGTCGCTGAGCGCGTCGGGCTCATATTGCTGAACGTCCTTCAGCGTAAGGTCGCGGCCAGCAGATTGGAACATGTCGTTCGCGTAGACGGTGGGAATCATTTTCTCCAGCACCGCGGCGGCGGCGGGATCGTCCAGCAGCTTGCCGACCAGCGTGGTCGAGACGGAATAGTGCGTGGCCGGCGCGTTCTGAGCAACGGCGGCGGCCGGCAACAAGCTGACCGAGGCGACGGCCGCAAATAGAGCAATGGTTCTGCGCATCATGAATCTCCTGATTGATAAGGACGTTGAGAAATGGGTCCGAACAGGCTTTGTCCGTCTGCTCTGCGGGCTTCCATGTGCAACTGGTCGCCAAAGGCCATGAATAGTGTGCTGACCTTGCCATCCGCTATGATCTCGATGGCGCGGCGTTCCGAGATGCAGCTCGAGCCGGCTGCGGCGTGATCGGCGTTCGCCACAGTCCCGGATCCGATGATGGTCCCCGCAACCAGATCGCGTGTGGCGGCGGCATGGGCTATGAGTTCGTGAAAGCCGAAACTCATTTCCCGGCCATTGGCACGCCCGAACGGCTCGCCATTCCACGCGATGACAAGGTCGAGACAGACACGACCCTCCTGCCATGCGTCGCCCAGTGCATCGGGCGTGACGGCGAAGGGCGCCATCGAGCAGGCGGGCTTGGCCTGGATCCAGCCGAAGCCGGTCTTCATCTCCGGCACGGCCAGGGCCCGCAGCGACCAGTCGTTGATCTGCACGATGAGCTTGATGTGGCCCATGGCTTCTTCCGCGCGCGTTCCCATCGGCACGGCATCGACGATGACACCGAACTCACCCTCGAAATCGATACCGTCCGCTTCGCTGCGGAAAGGCACCGGGTCTGTGGGTCCGTAAAAGCGGTCGGACAAGCCCTGATACATGAGGGGCTTGTCGGTACGGATCGGCTCGGTGCTGAAGGCGATCTGCATGAGATCAGCATGGGCCTGGAAGGCTGAACCGTCGA
>CBIMKI010000037.1:0-16313 GCA_966244395.1 uncultured Sphingobium sp.
CTCCATGAGCGCGAAGGCGGCCTCGCTGTTCGTCGTGTTCCCGACCGCGACCGGTCGCGTCCAGCTCGTCAACCCGGCCTTCATGGCCGTGCTCCAGGCCGAGCTGACCCGCACATTGCGCGGCGGCTATCTGGAGACGCAGGGCGTCGCGCCGCCGGTCGCCGCCATCGCCAACAGGCTGGAGCCCGCCATCGCGCTCACGCGACCGCAGGAAGGCAGTGGACGCGAGCGCATGTTCATCCGCTCCATCCTGCCCATCGCCATGGCCTATATCCTGCTCATGTCGCTCATCATGTCCGGCCAGTGGATGCTCCAGAGCACCATAGAGGAGCGGTCGAGCAAGCTCATAGAGGCCGTGCTGGCCTGCGCGAGCCCCGGCGACTTCATGCACGGCAAGCTGCTCGGGACCATCGCCATCGGCCTCGTCATGATCGCGACCTGGATCGCCTGCGGCCTGTTCGCCGCCTTCGCCACACAGGGCACCATCGCCGACTTCATCCGCCCGGCGCTGGAGCCGCTGCAATCGGCGGGCAGCATCGCGGCGATCCTCTATTTCTTTCTCGCCGGCTATGTGATGGTGGCGCTCATCTTCCTGGCGATCGGGGCGATGAGCGATTCCATGCAGGATGCGCAAGGCTTCCTCGTCCCGACCATGCTCATCCTCATCATGCCGGTCATGGTGCTGATGCAGGTGGTCATCAGCGGGACGGAGAGCGTGCTGGTGCAGGTCCTGACCTGGATCCCGCTGTTCACGCCCTTCGCGGTGCTCTCACGGCTCGGCGCCGGCATAGCCACGCTCGAGATCGTGGGATCGGGCCTGCTGCTCCTCGCCTTCATCGCACTGGAGTTCGTGGTGCTCGGCCGGGTGTTCCGCGCGAGCCTGCTGAGCGGCAATGGCCGCCCGAGCCTGAAGACGCTGGGGCGGCTGATGCGGCGGGCCTGAACGCCCGCCCTCGCCGCCTCATTTCTTATTTCTGCGCGGCCGCTTCCAGCGCCTGCGCCGCCTGCAGGGCCTTCCACTTGGCGGCACGCTTGGCTTCCAGCTTCGGGCTCGTGCCTTCGATGAAGCCGCGCAGCTGGATATTGCCCTCGTGGCAAGCATATTCGTAGATCATGTAATCGTCGTTGCGCTGCCAGGGGAAATCCAGCTTGAACGGCGCGGTCAGCACGACCGGGTCCTCGATCCAGGCTTCATAGCGGATGCTGTCCGGGCCGGTCGGCGTCAGCTTCTCGACGATGCGCATCCGATCGCTGTTGGGCACGGGGCGCGCGCTGTTGCCGACATTGCCGATGGGCACGCCGGGGACGAAATTGGTGGTTTCGATCACCAGCGCATCGCCTTCCCAATGGCCACGGGAATAGCCGAGCCAGCCATGAATCGCCTTCGCCGGCGCGCTGCGCCCGTCGAGCGGGATGATGCGCGTCTCGTGCACCATCTCCAGCCGGATCGCGACATAGCCAGGCGCCTGCACGATCTCGATGCCGCTGTTGTAATTACCCGGCAGCATGGAGGACGGCATGCCGCGCGTGATGCAGCGGTCGAACGTGTTGAAATCGTCGACCCACTCCCATTTCTCCTCGGTCCAGCTGCTCTTCTGCTGTGCCGCCAGCCGCTCGCCTTCCGGAGTCATGGGCGGCATGCGCCCGTCCGCCGGCTCGGTGATGAGCGAGGCCTGGCGCAGCGGCTTGCCGCGCTCGATCCAGTGGCCCATGCCCATCTTGCCGGCCTTCTCCTCGCGCGCATAGAGATCGAGCTGAGCCTGGGCGTTCTTGAGCGCCGCCTCATATTCCTGATCGGTGAGCTGCGCGCGGGTGCCGAAATGCGCGGGACGCTGGCGAGGCGTCTGGGCGAGATAGTCGATCGGCCAGTTGCCGCGCAGGTCCGGATCGCCCCAGGGCGTTCGGGGCGCCTTCCAGCCCGCTGGTGACGGAGCCGGCGTCTTCGCCTCTTCCTTCGCGCCAGCCGCGCCGGGCGCAGCGAGAACCAGCGGCAGCGCCAATGCGGCGCCCGCCAGACATGTCCGGATCGTCGATCTCATGAGCATCCCCTCCCAAGGTTGCGGGCGGAGGATTGCGGATCGCGCGCGCTTCGACAAGCGCAAAGCGACAGGCGATGCTCAGTGCGCGCGAAAGCGCCGCTGGGTCGAGGCCGGATTGCTCGCCAGTGCCTTGCCGACGCGCGCGGGCCGGTCCAGCAGTTCGCCACCGCAATTGGGGCAGCTCTCGTCCAGTTCGTCCGCGCATCCGGCGCAGAAGGTGCATTCGAACGAGCAGATGAACGCCCCGCCCTCGTCGGCCGGCAGATCGGCGCCGCACCGCTCGCAATCGGGGCGCATCTCAAGCATGGGCGGATGCCGCGCCCGCGACGGCCGCACAGATGCGCTCCACCACGTCGCGCACCTGATCGGCATCGTCGCCCTCGGCCATCACGCGGATGACGGGCTCGGTACCGGAGGGGCGGATGACGAGACGGCCGGTGCCGTTCAGCTCCTTCTCGCTCTGCGCGATCACTTTCCGGACGCTCTCGGTCTCCAGTGGCTTGCCGCCGGCGAAGCGCACATTCTTGAGGAGCTGGGGCACGGGATCGAACTGGCGCATCAGCTCGCTCGCGCGCTTGCCGCTCTGGACGAGCGCGGCGAGCACCTGGAGCGCGGCAATGGTGCCGTCGCCGGTCGTGGCATAATCGCTGAGGATCATGTGGCCGGACTGCTCGCCGCCGACATTGCAGCCGCGCGCCTTCATCTCCTCCAGCACATAACGGTCGCCGACCTTGGTGCGCAGGAGATCAATGCCCTGTCCCTTGAGCAACCGCTCAAGGCCGAGATTGGACATGACCGTCGCCACCACGCTGCCGCCGCGCAGCATACCCTGCCGCGCCCAACTCGTGCCGATGAGCGCCATGATCTGGTCGCCGTCGATGATCGTGCCGGTCTCGTCCACCACGATCAGCCGGTCCGCGTCGCCATCGAGCGCGATGCCGATGTCGGCGCCGGACGCGACCACCGTCTCCTGGAGCAGGGCGGGTGCGGTCGAGCCGCAGCCGTCATTGATGTTGGTGCCGTTGGGCGTGACGCCGATGGGCACGATCTGCGCGCCCAGTTCCCAGAAGGCGGCGGGCGCGGTCTGGTAGGCGGCGCCGTTGGCGCAATCGACGACGATCTTCAGCCCATCGAGCCGGAGCTGCTCGGGGAAGGTCGACTTGACGGCATGGATGTAGCGCCCGCGCCCGTCCTCGACACGGCGCGCCCGGCCGATCTGCGCAGGCTCGGCGAGCGGCGCGCCTTCCTCGATCAGCGCCTCGATCCGGGCTTCATCGGCATCGGAGAGCTTGTAACCATCCGGGCCGAACAGCTTGATGCCATTGTCGAAATAAGGATTGTGGCTGGCCGAGATCATGACGCCCAGGTCCGCGCGCATGGAGGCGGCGAGCATGGCGACGGCCGGCGTCGGGATGGGGCCGAACTGGACGACGTCCATGCCCACGCTGGTGAAACCCGCGACCAGCGCATTCTCGATCATATAGCCCGAGAGGCGCGTGTCCTTGCCGATCACCACGCGGTGGCGATGATGGCCGCGCAGGAAATGGCGCCCGGCCGCCATGCCGACGCGCATCGCCATCTCGGCGGTCATGGGGGACTGGTTGGTGCGGCCTCTGATGCCGTCCGTGCCGAAATAGCGTCTGCTCATGGCGCAATCCTAGCGGAAGCTGGCCGGAGGGCGCCAGCGCCTTTTGGCATCCGGCACCCTTCCCGGCTCATTTTCAGTGCGCGCCGCTCGGTTGCTCGCGCAGCCCCTCCTCGGCGCGATCGTCGACGACGACCTCGTCGTCCCGGAGCGTATCGAGGTGCATCAGCTTGCGGATGAGCGGCGAGATCGCCACCACGGCGACACCGAAGGCAATCGCGACCCAACCCACCGTGGTATAGACATCGAGCACCACCGCCTTGGCCGCGCCTTCGCCCGAGGCCGCTTCGGAGCCGGTCGCGGCGGCGATCAGACCGGCGGCAAAATTGCCGGTCGCCGACGCGAAGAACCAGGTGCCCATGATGAGGCTGGCCATATGGACCGGCGCCAGCCGGTTCATCGCGCTGAGCCCGACAGGCGACAGGCAAAGCTCCCCGGTGGTGTGCAGGAGATAGATGAGGAAGATGAAGATCACGGGCGTGAGATTCTCCATCCCGGCGGCCTGCGAGCCCCAGACGAGAACGAGGAAGCCGAGGCCGAGCTGGAGCATGGCGAGGCCGAACTTGGCCGGAGTCGAGGGCTCCAGCCCACGGCGCCCCAGAAATGTCCACAGCGCCGCGAACAGCGGGGCGAGCAGCACGATGTAGATTGCGTTGATCGACTGGAACATGGAGGCAGGGACATCCCAGCCCAGCAGATTGCGGTCCACCGAGCGATCCGTGAACAGGTTGAGCGAGGAGCCCGCCTGCTCGAACAGCGCCCAGAACAGGATAGACCCCAGGATAAGGAACATTGCCGCGAAGATGCGGTCACGCGCTTCACGATCGAGCCTGGTCACGGCGGTCAGCAGGACATAGCCGACGAGGATGACGCCCGCGACCATCAGCAGCCAGCCGATCAAGGCCTGATACTGGATGAGCTGCCAGATGCCCACGACGGCGGCGATGCCGACCAGATAAATGAGCCATTCGAACTTGATGCCGGCGACGGGCCTTGCCAGCGCCGCGGCGTCCGGCGCCTCGCCCTTGCCGAGCAGGAGCGGCTTGCCGAGCATGAACACGACCAGCCCGAGCAGCATGCCGAAGCCGGCCGCGCCGAAACCGTAGCTCCAGCCATAGGTCTGGCCGAGATAGCCGCACAGCAGCGAACCGAGCGCGGCGCCGAGATTAATGCCCATGTAGAAGATGGTGTAGGCGCCGTCGCGGCGCACGTCGGTGCGCGGATAGAGCTGGCCGACGATCACGGAGATGTTGGCCTTGAGGAAACCGGAGCCGACGATGATGAAGGACAGCGCCAGCCAGAAGATGCTGAGCGACGCGGCGTCCTGCCCGCCCGAGCCCTCGAACCCCATGAGGAAATGGCCGAAGGTCAGCAGCACGGCCCCGAACAGCACCGCCTTGCGCTGGCCGAGATAGCGATCCGCCAGATAGCCGCCGAGCACCGGGGTGATGTAGACCAGAGCGGTATAGGCGCCGTAGATGACGCCCGATTTCTCGTCGGAAAAGAGCCAGTGCTGCGTCAGATAAAAGATCAGCAGGGCGCGCATGCCGTAATAGGAGAAGCGCTCCCACATTTCGGCGAAGAACAGGACGAACAGGCCCCTGGGATGGCCGAGGAACTCCTGCGCCCGGATGGCTGGACTGGTTGACATAGATGCTCCCGTTTCGTGCGCCACATCCCCTCGCCCGAGGCAGGCCACGCGAAGTTGATCGGGCGAGACTAAAGATAATCCCGCAACTTTGAAGCGCGTTTTTTCGAGCGGCGCCGAGAGGCATTGGCGAGGCGGGGCTTGGCTCGGCCGGCGCTTTTGGCTAGCGCAGGTCCATGCAGTTCAACGATCTCTCGTCCGTCGCCGCCTATCTCGCCTCGCGCCGCTCCGGCAAGCCGCGCGACCTGGCCGCGCCCGGTCCTTCCATGGACCAGCTCACGCAGATGGTGCGCATCGCCGCGCGCACGCCCGACCATGGCAAGCTTGCCCCCTGGCGCTTCGTCATCGTGCCGGACGACAAAAGGCAGGCGCTCGCGGATCTCATCGTCAACGCCTATCGCGCCGAGCGGCCCGAGGCGGGGCGGCTGGAGATCGAGGCGCATGTCCAGTTCGCGACACAGGCGCCCGCGCTGGTGGTGCTGCTCTCCACGCCGCGCAAGGACAGCAAGATCCCGCTCTGGGAACAGGAACTCTCCGCCGGCGCGGCGGCCATGAACCTGCTCCATGCCGCCCATGCCCTGGGCTTCGCGGGCGGCTGGCTCACCACCTGGCCGGCCTTCAACGATACGGTCCGCGACGCCTTCGGCGGCCCGAACGACCGCATCGCCGGCTTCATCTTCATCGGCACGCCCTCGCGGGAGCTGGAGGAGCGGCCACGGCCGGAGATCGAGGACGTGCTTTCAGTCTGGGAGGGCTGAGGGCGCGGGATTTCTCGGGTAGCGAGGCAGTTCGAATGTCGGCTTTGGGGTGTTTGCTGCCATTGACCCATAACCGCCGTTCGCCCTGAGCGAAGTCGAAGCCTGTCCTGAGCTTGGTCGAAGGGGGCTCTGCTGAGCGGAGGCGAAGCACTTGGCCTCGACAAGCTCGGCTGAGGGCTTCGACTTCAGCTGAAAGCTGAAGTTTATCCTGAGCGCCTGCTGCAAGCAGGCAGTCGAAGGGCTCAGCCCGAACGGATGAGGTGTCCGCTTTGGCTCGCAGGCCAGCATCCAGACCGGGCCATCTCCTTCCTTCCGAGCGGCCATTGACCGAGTGGCTGTATTATGCCACTAATGCGCCATGAGCGACGATAGCCGGCCCGTCTACCTGCGCCTGCGCGACATCATTGCCGCGGCGATCCTGGATGGCCAATATGGCGATGGCGACATGCTCCCCTCGGTGCGCGCCTTCGCCGCGCAACAGGGCGCCAATCCGCTGACCGTCGCCAAGGCCTATCAGAGCTTCCAGGACGATGGTCTCGTCACCGTGCGCCGGGGCGTCGGCATGTTCGTGGCGCCGGGCGCCTCGCGCAAGCTGCGCAGCATGGAGCGCGAACGCTTCTTCGCCTCCGTCTGGCCGCCGGTCGCCGAACAGATGCAGCGCATCGGCATCAGCCTGGGCGATCTCGCGGCGGGCGCCGAAGGCTGACAGCCCTGGCCAGTGGTGGAAAGACAGGCGCAGCACATATGCGCCCCGCCTTCGCCGCGCCCAGCATGCACGATATGGCTCCATTCACTCTCACCTCACGCCCAGCCTGAAAGGATAGCTCCGATGAGCAACAGCCCCTGGTCCCACATGCGCAATGCCGCGGTCGCCGACGATATCGACTTCGAGATCAAGGGGCAGGAATTGCAGTTCCTGGAGATCGAACTCGATCCGGGCGAGAGCGCCGTGGCCGAGGCGGGCGCAATGGTATGGAAGGACGAAATGGTCGGCATGACCACGGTGTTCGGCGACGGCAGCGGCGGCGCGGACGGCGGCTTCATGGGCAAGCTGCTGGGCGCGGGCAAAAGGCTCGTGACCGGCGAAAGCCTGTTCACCACCGTCTTCACCCCTAATGGCCATGGCAAGGCGCGCGTCGCCTTCGCGGCGCCGGTGCCGGGCGCGATCCTGCCGATCAAGCTCGACCAGGTCGGCGGCACGCTCATCTGCCAGAAGGACGCATTCCTCGCCGCCGCGCGCGGCGTCTCCATCGGCATCGCCTTCCAGAAGCGGATCATGACCGGCCTGTTCGGCGGCGAAGGCTTCATCATGCAAAGGCTAGAGGGCGACGGCTGGGCCTTCGTGCAGATGGGCGGCACGGTGGTGGAACGCCAGCTCGCGCCGGGGCAGGAGCTGCATGTCGACACCGGCTGCCTCGCGGCCATGACGGCGGACGTCGACTATGACATCATCGGCGTGGGCGGCGTGCGCAGTGCGATCTTCGGCGGCGAAGGGCTGTTCTTCGCACGGTTGCGCGGCCCCGGCACGGTGTGGATCCAGTCCCTGCCCTTCGCGCGCCTCGCCGGCCGCATGATGGCCGCGGCGGGATCGCGTGGCGGGCAGAACCGGGGCGAAGGCTCCGTGCTTGGGGGCCTCGGCAACCTGCTCGACGGCAATTGACCATCGCGCGGGCGGGCAAAGCGACAGGCGGCGATGGACAGGGATCGACAGGGTCAAACGATGATGCGGCGGACGAACCGGGGGAAAGACGCCCTTTATATCGGTATTGACTAATATAAGAATTTTACGATATATTGCGGGCCGGAATTGCTGGAGGCTCTCATGTTCGGATTCGGAAAAGGCAGGACCCATCGGGAAATCGCGGTGGCGGCGCTCAACGCCATGCTGCGCGACGGATCAGCGCTGCTGGTCGATGTGCGCGAGCCCGACGAGTTCGCCGCCGGCCACATTCCGGGCGCGATCAACCTCCCCCTCTCGCGTTTCTCGCCCGATCTCGTGCCCGATGCCCCCGGCCGCACGATCGTGCTGCAATGCGCGGGCGGCAAGCGGTCCGCCATGGCCCTGGAGAAATGCGACGCGGCGCGCGCCTCCATCGACACGCATCTCGCCGGCGGCATCGGCGCCTGGAAATCGGCCGGGTTGCCGATCGTGCAGGACTGAGCCGCGGTCCGCAGGGGGACGGCGATCGCGCGTGGCGCGGCCTGCCGTCTCGACGCTGCCGGCCGTCCTCGTTATTCCAGCGATCCGCCTCGGGCGCAGGGATGATGGAAGGCCGGCCACGTCATGAAGATGGAAGACATGCAACTCGGCCTCCTGTGCGCGCGCGCGGCGGAAGTCGCGGACCTGCTCAAGCTGGTGGCGAACCAGCAGCGCCTGGTGCTGCTGTGCCGCCTGCGCGAGGGCGAGGCATCGGTGGGCGAACTGGTCACGCTGTGCGGCCTCTCCCAGTCCAGCGTCTCGCAGCACCTCGCCAAGATGCGCGGGGGCGGCATATTGCAGACCCGGCGCGACGCCCAGACGATCTTCTACCGCCTGGCCGACCCGCATGTGGAGGCACTCATGGAATTCATGTGTGCGCGCTTCAAGGACATGGAAGACGGACAATAAGCGGCGCCCCGCGGGGGTGAGCACAGGCGGAAATCCTTGCAGCCGAACAACCCAGGTTATCGGTTCATCGTAATCGGCGCGCCGGACGCACAGTGCGGGGAACATCGCGGGCAAGCAGGCATTTAGGGACCAGCCTGCTTGAGGAGACCCGGCATGAGCGCGGATACCCGAATTTCGGATCGGCCCGACGAGGCCCCCCTCACCACATCGAAACATGGCGACCGGGCGCGGATCGCCGGCGAGGAACTGGTCGAACCGAAGGGCGACAGCCTCTCCGGCACGACCCTGACCATCAATCGGCCACGCGCCGAACTGTTCACATTCTGGCGGGATTTCGCCAATCTTCCCCGCTTCATGGAGAATGTGATCGCCATAGAACCGCTCGACGCCCGGCGTTCGCGCTGGGTGGTCAAGGCGCCCGCCGGCAAGACGGTGGAATGGATCTCGGCCATTACCGAGGAAAGCGAGGGCGATTTCATCGCATGGGCGTCCGAAGCGGGCGCCGATGTTCCGAACAGTGGCCGCATAGACTTTCGCGATGCGCCCGGCGGCCGCGGCACCTGGGTGACCGCGACCATCCTCTACGACCCTCCGGCCGGCTTCATCGGCAAGGTCGTCGCCAAGATGTTCCAGCGCGAGCCGGCCATCCAGGCCCGGCGCGACCTGCGGCGGTTCAAGCAGCTCATGGAAACCGGCGAGGTCGCGACCGGCGCCCGCAATCGCCGGCTCATGGATGAAGGGAAGAACTGATGCGCGCGCTCACCTGGCACGGCAAGCATGACGTGCGCGTCGAGACCGTCGACGATCCCGAAATCCTCAACCCGCGCGATGCGATCATCAAGGTCAGCTCGACGGCGATCTGCGGATCCGACCTGCATCTCTACGACGGTTACATCCCCTCCATGATGGCGGGCGACATATTGGGCCACGAGTTCATGGGCGAAGTGGTGGAAACGGGGCCGGGCTCGACACTTCGCAAGGGCCAGCGCGTGGTGGTGCCTTTCACCATCGCCTGCGGTTCCTGCTTCCATTGCGGCAAGCACCAATATTCCGCCTGCGACAACGGCAATCCAGCCGACAATCAGGACATTGCCCGCGCGATCTACGGCCAGCCCATGTCCGGCCTGTTCGGCTACAGCCACATGACCGGCGGCTATGCGGGCGGCCAGGCGGAATATGTCCGCGTCCCCTTTTCCGACGTCGGCCCGATCGTCGTGCCCGACGGCATCGAGGACGACAAGGTGCTGTTCCTCTCCGATATCCTGCCCACCGGCTGGCAGGCGGCGGAATTCGC
This sequence comes from uncultured Sphingobium sp., assembly GCA_966244395.1. GTDB lineage: Bacteria > Pseudomonadota > Alphaproteobacteria > Sphingomonadales > Sphingomonadaceae > Sphingobium. The sequence continues at coordinate 9,993 of CBIMKI010000037.1, forward strand.
CCAGATCGAGCCGGGCGACACCGTGGCGGTCTGGGGGTGCGGGCCGGTCGGGCTCTTCTGCATCCAGTCCGCTTTCCTCATGGGCGCCGAGCGGGTCATCGCCATCGACCATTTCCCGCGCCGGCTGGAACTGGCCAGGTGCTTCGGCGCCGAAACCGTCAATTTCGAGGAAACGAAGACCTATGAGGCCCTGATGGAGATGACCGGCGGCATCGGGCCGGATGCGTGCATCGACGCGGTCGGCCTGGAAGCGCACGGCTTCTTCGTCGACAATGTGATCGACCAGATCAAGGCCTCGACCTTCCTGGGCACCGACCGCACCCATTCCATCCGCCAGGCGATCCATGCCTGCCGAAAGGGCGGCCGCGTCTCCATGCCAGCGGTCTATGGCGGCTTCGTCGACAAGTTTCCGCTGGGTGCCCTCATGGAGAAAGGGCTCACGCTCAAGACCGGCCAGACGCACGTCCAGCACTATATGCCCGGACTGCTCAACGCGATCATGGAAGGGAAGATCGATACCACCTTCCTCATCAGCCACCGCATGCCGCTGGAGCAGGGCGCCGAGGGCTATCGCATGTTCCACGACAAGCAGAATGAAGTGACGAAGATCGTGCTGAAACCCGGCCTCGACTTCGCCGCCGCGGCCTGAAGGAGACATCGACATGGCAGACCGGTTCGCGATCATCACCGGCGCATCGAGCGGCATCGGGCAGGAACTGGCCCGACTGGCCGCCAAGGACGGCTACGACCTGCTGCTCGTCGCCGACACGCCCTTCGTCGACCCATCGGCGGGTCTGGGCGCACTCAATGTAAACATCGAGACATTGGAAGTCGATCTGGCGGGCATCCAGGGCGTCGACCGCCTGCTCCAGCAGACCGGCGGGCGGCGCATCGACCTGCTTTGCGCCAATGCCGGCCATGGCCTGGGCCATGCGTTCCTCGACCAGGACCCCGCCGCATGGCGCCATGTGATCGACACCAACATCACCGGCACGATCTATCTGCTACAGAAGGTGCTCAGGGCGATGGTGGCGCGCAATGACGGCAAGATCCTCGTCACCGGATCGATCGCGGGCCTCATCCCCGGATCGTTCAGCGCGGTCTACAACGGCACCAAGGCCTTCGTCGACAACTTCACCGACGCGCTGCGCAACGAGATCAAGGAGTCGGACGGCGTGACGCTCACCACTCTGATGCCGGGGCCGGTCGATACCGAATTCTTCGAGCGGGCGGGTCTTGGCGATACCAAGGTGGGCGCATCGGACAGCAAGAGCGATCCGGCCGACGTCGCCAAAGACGGCTATGATGCCCTCATGGCCGGCAAGGCCAGCATTGTCTCGGGCTGGAAGAACAAGCTACAGGCGGCCGCCGCCCATGTGACGCCGGTCTCCGTGCTGGCCGAGCAGCATCGCGGCATGGCGGAGCCCGGTTCGGCAAGCGAATAGCGGCGGCCGGCCGAGCATGAATGCGCCGGACGATCCGCTGAAGATTGCCACCTATAATGTGAATGGCGTCAACGGCCGCCTTCCGGTGCTCCTGCGCTGGCTCGCGCTGGCCGAACCCGACATCGTCTGCCTGCAGGAACTGAAGGCACCGCAGGAGAAGTTCCCCGAGCGCGCGATCCGCGAGGCCGGCTATGAGGCGATCTGGCACGGGCAGAGCCGGTGGAACGGCGTGGCGCTGCTCAGCCGCGTCGGCACCATCCAAGAGACGCGGCGCGGCCTGCCGGGCGACCCGGACGATGTCCAGAGCCGCTATATCGACGCGGCGGTGAACGGCGTCCTCGTCGCCGGCCTGTATCTTCCCAACGGCAATCCACGGCCCGGCCCCAGGTTCGATTTCAAGCTGCGCTGGTTCGATCGCCTGCACGCGCATCTCGGCACGCTCATCGGCCTCGACGCGCCGGTCGTCATCGCCGGCGACTTCAACGTGATGCCCACCGATATGGACGTTTACGCGCCGGAGCGCTGGCGCGACGATGCCCTGTTCGCGCCGGAGGTGAAGGCGGCCTATGCCCGGCTGCTCGATCAGGGCTGGACCGATGCCATCCGGACGCTGCACCCCCACGAAACGATCTACACCTTCTGGAAATATTGGCGCGGCGCCTTCGAGCGGAACGCGGGCCTGCGCATCGATCACATCCTGCTGAATCCCGCGGCGGCGAAGCGGCTCGTCGCGGCCGAGGTGGATCGCGCGCCGCGCGGCTGGGAGAAGACCAGCGACCATGCGCCGGTGTGGATCGGGCTTGCGCAAAGGGAAATCCGGCGGCGGCGCAGGACCTCCGGGCAGAGCGACGATGGAAGCGGAACAACGCATGCCGCATAAGAGCGGCGCAACAAGACGCCGGCCGAGACGGGCAGGCGCGGAAACCCGCCGCGCCTCTCCCGCGTTTCACGGACATGCCGTCGAGCGTCATCCGCAGCTATAATTACGACTCCGCGCAGCGCCGGCTGGAGATCGAATTCGTGAGCGGCGAGGCATATAGCTATTTCGATGTGCCGGAGACCGTGGCGTCCGGCCTTTCCGGCGCTTTTTCCAAGGGCCGCTATTTCCAGCGGCATATTCGCGACCGGTTCGATTTCCGCCGCAACCGGAAACGGAAGCTTCCGCCGCCGCCGGCCCTGCCCTGATCCAGCGCGGCCGCGCCGGTCAATCGGGCAATGCATAGGCAATCAATGCGTCCCCGATCGGCGTCTCCATGAAATGATGGCCGCCCGCCATAATCACGACATACTGCTTGCCGTTGGACTCATAGATGCTCGGCGTCGCCTGCCCGCCCGCGGGCAGCAGGTCCTGCCAGAGCGTCTTGCCCGTCCTGATGTCGATCGCCCGAATGAGATTGTCCGTGGCGGCGGCGATGAAGACAAGTCCACCGGCCGTCACGACCGCCCCGCCATTGTTGGGCGTACCGATGTTGATCGGCAACATCGATGGAATGCCCCATGGCCCGTTCTGTCGCGCCGTGCCGAACGGACGATCCCAGATCATGTGGCCATTGCGCAGGTCGATGGCGCGGATGCCGCCATAGGGCGGCCGCTTGCAGAGCAGGCCCGTGAGGGGAAGCCGCCAGCCCGGATTGACGGAGATGGCATAGGGCGTGCCGGCCTGGGGATCGCGCGACCCATGGCCGCCTTCACCCATGTCGCCGCCCCGCGCTTCGCCGCGTGGACTGGGAAAGCCCGACCGCTCGGCCTCTTCGCGCGGGATCAGGCGATTGTAATTGGGCATGTTGTTGTAGTTGGCGATGATGACGCCCCGCACCGGATCGATGGCAATGCCGCCCCAATCGGTGCCGCCATTATAGCCCGGATATTCGATGAAGCGCCGGTCGGCCGTGGGCGGCGTGTACATGCCGCGATAGTCCGCCCGCCGAAACTGGATGCGACAGATCATCTGGTCGATGGGGGACATGCCCCACATATCGGCCTCGGTAAGCTGCGGAAAAGCCAGGCTGTGGTAAGTGGAGAAGGGCTGGGTAGGACTGCGCAACTGCGGCTCGACGCCGGACCGGGGCACTGCCCGCTCCTGCACGGGGAAGAGGGGGCGTCCGTCGCGACGATCCAGAACGTAGATGTCGCCCTGCTTGCTCGGCAGCACGAGGGCCGGCACGGCGCCCCGCCCGCTGGGGAAATCGATCAGGCTGGCCTGAGCCCCGAGATCATAATCCCAGACATCGCGATGCACCGTCTGGAAGTGCCAGCGCGGCCTGCCCGTGGCAACGTCGAGCGCCACCAGCGAAGTGGAATAGATATTCTCCTGCGGCGTGCGGCTGCCGCTCCAATAATCGACCGCAGAGTTGCCCATCGGGAGATAGACGAGACCCAGCGCCTCGTCGCCGGTGGCGGTCGTCCACATGTTCGGCGTGCCGCGCGCATTTTCCTGGCCTTCGGGCGGGTCTGCGGTCCATTGCGGATTGACCATGTCCCAGGCCCAGCGCTTCGCGCCGGTCACGACGTCGAAGCCCTGGATCACGCCCGACGGCGCGCTGCGCCGCTGCCCGTCCAGCACCTGATGACCCGTGACGATCACGCCGCGCACGATGGTCGGCGGCGAGGTGATGGACACCATGCCGGGCGCGACCGCGCCCATGCCCCGCTTGATGTCCACAGCGCCATTGCTGCCGAAACCGGAACAGGGACGGCCCGTGCGCGCATCGACCGCCACCAGGCGCGCGTCCAGCGTCCCTTCGATGATCCGGGCGGCGCATTCGCTGCCCGCCTCGGCCGCCGGATCGACATGATAAGCGACGCCCCGACAGGCCGCCGTATACGGTATCCATTCATCCGCGACTTGGGGATCGTAGCGCCAACGCTGCCGGCCGGTCGCCGCATCGAGCGCGATCAGCACATTCGTCGCCGAGCAGAGATAGAGCGTATCGCCGACCTTGAGCGGCGTCGTTTCCGCGCCATATTTGCTCTTCTTCGGATCGCCCTCCGGCAGGTCGCCCGTGTTGTAGACCCACATCCTCGCGAGTTTTCTCACATTGTCGGGCGTGATCTGATCGAGGGGCGAATAACGCTGGGCCGCATAGCTGCCGCCATAAGCGGGCCAGTCGGTGCCGGGCCGCATGAGCGAGGGATCTGCGACAGTCGAAGCGAGCAGGGCCGGCATCGGCCCGACGCGCGGCTGATTGATGCGGGAGATGACGAAGCCGCAGACGACGAGCACGAGCACCACGCCCGCCGCGCCGCCGAGCGCGGAACGCCAGCGCCAGCGCGCCGGTTGCAGGATCGGCAATGTCAGGAGCACCAGCACGAGCAGCACGGTGGGCCCGACGGTGAAAGGGATGAGAGCCCAGCCATCGAGCCCTGCCTCGCCGAGGCCCCAGGCCAGCGACAGAAGATAGGTGCCCATATAGAGATAAGCGCCGGACACGCGCCCCCGGATCAGAAGCGCGCCGGAAGCGCACAGCAGAATGCCGGCCAGAAGATAGAAGGGACTGCCCCCGAGCCAGACGAGCCAAAGGCCGCCGATCGCCAGCACCAGGCCGATCGCGCAAAGCAGCGCGCCCACGATGACGGTCGCAAGCGAACGGCTGCGCGGCCGGGCGGCAAGATCATCCGACATGGTCACTCCTTTTCCGAGGAACTGACCCCAGGCTGATCGGTTCCGGGAGGAGGATCGATCAAAGGGGCATCGTCTTGGGTCAGGCCATCAGCTGGATTCCCTATTGCGGCGCCGCCCCCCTGCCCGGCGAACTCATCACGCGCTGGAATTTCGACCCGCCGCTCATTGCCGCGCTCATGTTGGCGATCCTTGCCCGACACCGCTTGTTGGCTGCGGACACCGCCCGCGAGCGCCGCTGCTTCCTCGCGGGGATCGCGCTGATCTCGCTGCTGTTCGTCTCGCCCTTCTGCGCTCTCACGTCCGCTTTGTTCTCCGCCCGCGCGGTGCATCATCTTGCGCTGACGGCCGTGGCGGCACCGCTCCTTGCCGCAGCGTGGCCCAGCGGGCCTGTGCGAGGCGGCGTGGGCCTGTGGGCGGCCGTCCATGCGGTGACCTTCTGGCTGTGGCACGCGCCCCCGGCTTATGAAGCGGCGCTGTCGAACGACGCGGCCTACTGGCTGATGCAGGCGAGCCTCCTCCTCGCCGCACTCGCGCTCTGGCGCGCCGTGCGCGCCGCGTCGCTCCCCGCCGCAATTGCGGCGCTGCTCGCGACGATGGTGCAGATGGGCCTGCTGGGCGCGCTGCTGACGCTTGCCGATACTGCGCTCTATGCGCCACATGCCCTCGCCCCCCTTGCCTGGGGACTGACGCCGCTTGCCGATCAGCAGCTTGCGGGCCTCATCATGTGGGCACCCGGCGCCGCCCTCTATCTTGCAGCGGCGCTCCACACGGCCTCGCGCTGGTTCGAAAGCGAACGCCGGGCGTCGACGGTCGCATGATCCGTGCACTCCGTGCCTGGGCGCGCTCGCATACGGAGCGCAGCCGCTACTCGCCGGTCGGGATCGCCTTTCACTGGGTCATGGCGGCCCTCATATTGTTTCAGCTCGGATGGGGCTATTATGCGAGCTGGCTGCCCGTGGGCGGCGGCAAGCTCCGCGCCTTCGACGTTCACAGCGCTGTGGGACTGGCGATCCTGCTGCTGGCGCTTGGGCGCTTTGGCTGGCGGCTGATGATCCCCGGGCCTGAAAATGACGCCGATCGGCAAGGCTGGCAGACCAGGATCGCCTATGCGATGCATTATGTCTTCTATATCGCCTTCTTCGGACTGCCGCTGAGTGGCTGGGCCATGTGGTCGGCGATCGCCGAGCCCGGTCCGCTCTATCTCGCCGGCGTGGTTCCCTGGCCTCAACTGCCACTGAACGACCTGCCGATGAC
>CBIMKI010000038.1:0-16300 GCA_966244395.1 uncultured Sphingobium sp.
GAGCGGCGCGCCCCAGCCATTGCTGGCGGCGATCGGCCGGGCGAGCAGGGCGCCGGGATCGGGCAGATATTTCTCCAGCCAGGCCTGCGGCATCATGAGGTCGACGGCCTCGTGCGCGTCGTCCATCTCCATCTGGTAGAAACGGGTGTTGTCGAGCAGCACGAACTGGCCCGGCTCGACCGTGAAGCGCTTGCCGGCCATGCGCGTCCTGAGTGCGCCCCTGCGGGCGTAGACGAGCTGGATGGAGGGCGCCGCGCGGCCCGAACTGCCCTCCGTGCCGCAGTGGACGACGCGCTGGGCGGGCGCATGGAGATGCAGCAGGCGCAACTGTCCCACGCCATGACTGCTCCAGCGCGCGGCGAACGCATCGGTATCGTAGACCGCGACGTCGATGGGCGCGATGGTCTGCGCCGCCCAGCTCTGCCACTGGCGGATCGCCTCGGCCTGCTTGAGACCGGCCGAGGTCCAGCTTTCATCGTCGGGCGTCGCGCCGGGCCGCGTCATGTGCCGGGACTCCATGCCTCTCCATGAGGATTCTTTCGGGGGCGGAGTCTATGGATGGAGGAAGCCGGCCGCAAGGCGCGATGAGACACGCTCGGGCAGGCGCTGACCTGCTGGCGCTGGGCGGGGCCTATGACGATGTCTGAGAGGGGTGGTCGCGACGGCGAAGGGTGGCCGATCGGAAGGCCGTGAAGCCATGCCCCGGCGCGGCCTGTGGGAGCGGCCGCGCCGGGGTGGAAGATCAATAGCGCTGCTGGCGCTCGTAAAGGGATTTGTAGTGCTGGATGCGCGTCACGCGCAGGCCGGGCATGCCGGAGCGGTCGACGGCGCGCTGCCAGCCGGCGAATTCCTCGAGCGTGAGCTTGTAGCGTTCGCACGCCTCGTCGACCGTGAGCAGGCCGCCGTTCACGGCCGCCACGACTTCCGCCTTGCGGCGCACGACCCAGCGAGTCGTATCGGGCGAAGGCAAGCTATCGAGCGTCAGCGGCTCCCCAAGGGGACCAACGACTTGATCGGGGCGAATCTTCTGGTTTTCGATCATAATTTCCTCAACCGCCGACGGGGATCGGCACCAAGTGCTCACATTGTGACGGCCCTCTTTGACGGGAAAGCTTTGCCCCTTGGCTAAGTGCCAGAGTAAACATCGTTTTCACCATCCGTCCCCATCGACAAACGTGCCGCGACCGCCGCGTTGAACGCCCCGGCCGTGCCCAGCGGCAGGCCGGGCCGAACGGCCGGCGGCGCGAAGATTCCCGCCATCCGCGCAGGCTCGTCGCCCGCATAGTCCGGCAGTTTCTCCTCGCGCATCCGCGTCGCGGTGAACCCCGCCGCCTGCTGCACGGAAAGCACCGCGAGCATGACGGGCGTGTCCGCAACCGACGCACCGCGGCCCTCCCGAAAGGCGGTCCGCCGTGCCAGCAGCCTGGATGCAGCACTCATGTCCATGAGCCGGTTCTAGCAGCGAGTGGATAAGCTGCCGTAAACGTCATGGTCACGGCTCGTTAGGGTTGGTTACCGCCGCGGCAGGAGAGCTTGCCGGAACCGGACTGGTCGGCGCGGCCCCGGACGCCTATATGCGCGGCGCAATGGATGATCTTTTCCAGCTCGAAGCGCCTCTCAAGGCCCGCCGCATCGTCGTCGCCATGTCCGGCGGTGTCGACTCGAGCGTGGTCGCCGCTCTGGCTGCGCGCAGCGGCGCGGAGACCATCGGCGTGACGCTCCAGCTCTACGATCATGGCGCTGCGGTGGGCCGGACCGGGAGTTGCTGCGCGGGGCAGGACATTCGCGACGCCCGCGCCGTCGCCGACCGGCTCGGCATCGCCCATTATGTGTTCGATTATGAGAGCCGCTTTCGCGAATCGGTGATCGAGCGCTTTGCCGACGAATATATGGCCGGGCGCACGCCCATTCCCTGCGTGCGCTGCAATATGGGCGTCAAGTTCACGGACCTGTTCGCGCTCGCCCGCGACCTGGGCGCCGACTGCCTCGCCACCGGCCATTATGTCCGCCGACTGATGGGGCCGCAGGGCGCGCAGCTTCACCGCGCGGTCGATCCGGCGCGGGACCAGAGCTATTTCCTGTTCGCGACCACCCAGGCGCAGCTCGATTATCTGCGTTTCCCGCTGGGCGGCATGGAGAAGCCGGCGGTGCGCGCCATCGCGGCGGAGCTGGGCCTTGCCGTCGCCATGAAGCCGGACAGTCAGGACATCTGCTTCGTGCCGGATGGCGACTATGCGCGCGTGGTGCGCAAGGTGCGTCCCGATGCCGACGATATGGGTGAGATCGTTCATGTCGACGGGCGCGTGCTCGGCACGCACAAGGGCCTCATCCATTATACGGTCGGCCAGCGCCGGGGGCTGGAGATCGGCGGTCTGGCCGAGCCGCTCTATGTGGTGCGACTCGATGCAGCGGAGAAGCGCGTGGTCGTCGGCCCCAAGCGCGCGCTTGCCGTGCGCGCGGCGCGTCTCGGCGAGATCAACTGGCTGGGCGGCGACTTCTCAGGACCGCTGAGCGCCAAAGTGCGCTCCATGGCCCGGCCTGTGCCCGCGCGGCTGGAGAGCGAGCGGCTGCTGTTCGACGCGCATGAATATGGCGTGGCACCGGGCCAGGCCGCTGTGCTCTACGATGGCGACCGGGTGCTCGGCGGCGGCTGGATCGAGGAAACCGAGCCGGCCGATCTGGTCGACGCCTGCGTTAAGTCCTGATCCGCTCAGCCGCCGGTGCGGCTCACCACCTGCGCATTGCCGTCCGGCGCGACCACGATCAGGTGATAGTCGCCTTCCTCGCACTTGGCGCGCCAGGTCGCCTTGCCATCGGTGGGCTCCACCTGCTCGACCTCGGTGACGTCGCGGCACGGGATATTAGCGTCGCGAATCGCGCCGAGCATGACGCCCTGGCGTTGCAGATCGCTCAGATTGGCGATGGCGGTATCGACGGCGTTGCCCGCATTGGCCGCTGCATCCACGGCGACGGCGTCATTGGCCGGAGCCTGGGCCGCATTCTCGCTCGGGCCGCTGCATGCGGCGAGGGACAGGGCTGTCATGCCGATCATCAACAGGCGCATCTTGCAGGTCTCCTTGTGACTCGAGAATGACTTGGGCCCATCTGGGCGGGACGACCCTACGCGATGGAAAATGATCCGGCGAGGAAAAGGTGCTGCCGGGGAGCGCCGCCGATCGCCGCGCGGCCAATCGCGCCTTGACTTGCGCGCGCGCGGAGGGCTAGGGCGCCGCCGGACCCGGGCGGCGGACGCCCGCGTGATCCAGTCCGCGCACCGAGTCCTGTCGAAGGGCGCGCCGGACCCGCCCGGCAGGCGGAGACGTGTATCCATGGCAAATGTAACTGTGATCGGCGCCCAGTGGGGCGATGAAGGCAAAGGCAAGATCGTCGACTGGCTGGCGAGCCGGGCGGACTGCGTCGTGCGCTTCCAGGGCGGTCACAATGCCGGACACACGCTGGTGGTCGGCGAGCAGGTCTACAAGATCAGCCTTGTTCCCTCCGGCATCGTCACCGGCACGCTCTCCATCATCGGCAATGGCGTGGTGCTCGATCCCTGGGCGCTCAAGGCCGAGATCGAGAAGCTGGAAGGCCAGGGCGTCAAGGTGACGCGCGAGAATTTTTCGGTTGCGGACAATTGCCCGCTCATCCTTCCCTTTCACCGCGATCTCGACGGGCTGCGCGAATCGGCCGCAGGCAAGGGCAAGATCGGCACCACCGGGCGCGGCATCGGTCCGGCCTATGAGGACAAGGTCGGCCGCCGCGCGATCCGCGTGTGCGACCTTGCCCATCTCGACGATCTCGATCCCCAGCTCGATCGGCTCTGCGCCCATCATGACGCGCTGCGCGCCGGCTTCGGCGAAGGCCCGATCGACCGCGCGCGGCTGATCGAGGATCTGCGCGAGATCGCGCCCTTCGTGCTCCAGTTCGCCGAGCCGGTGTGGAAGCGGCTGCGCGACGTGCGCAAGGCCGGCAAGCGCATTCTCTTCGAGGGCGCGCAGGGCGTGCTGCTCGACATCGACCATGGCACCTATCCGTTCGTGACCAGCTCCAACACGGTGAGCGGCACGGTCGCCTCGGGATCGGGCATGGGCCCCAGTGCGGCGGGCTTCGTGCTCGGCATCGTCAAGGCCTATACCACGCGCGTGGGCTCCGGGCCCTTCCCCAGCGAGCTGGACGACGAGATCGGCGAGCGGCTCGGCACGCGCGGCCACGAGTTCGGCACGGTGACCGCGCGCAAGCGGCGCTGCGGCTGGTTCGACGCGGTGCTGGTGCGCCAGACCTGCGCGCTCAGCGGCGTGACCGGCATCGCCCTCACCAAGATCGATGTGCTGGACGGCTTCGAGACGATCAAGATCTGCACGGGCTACAAGCTCAACGGCGAGATTATCGACTATCTGCCCGCCCATGCGGCGGACCAGGCGGCGGTCGAGCCGGTCTATGAGGAAATGGACGGCTGGGAAGGCACGACCGTGGGCGCGCGCAGCTGGGCCGACCTGCCGGCGCAGGCGATCAAATATATCCGCCGCATCGAGGAGCTGATCGAGTGCCCGGTGGCGAGCGTGTCCACTTCGCCCGAGCGGGATGACACCATATTGGTGCGCGATCCGTTCGAGGATTGAGGAAGTCCCACGCTGTACCCGTTCATCCTCGGCCCGCGCCGTTCATCCTGAGTAGCCGCTGAGCTTGTCGAAGCGGCGTATCGAAGGTCGGCGATGGGGCGCTGCTATACGGCTCTTCGCTACGCGCCTGCGGCGTTCCTCAGGCCCTATTCGGCACGAAGAGGGACCTGGATTGCCAGTCTGGTCATCGTCCGCGCCAACACGGCGGACGCGCCGCCATGGGCACGGACGATGTGGAAATGGGATTGCGCCCATCAGACTGTTCGGGGGTTAGCGGAAGAAGAAGAACCAGAGCAGCAATACGAGTGGTAACGGAACGCCGACAAGCCAGAGAAGCGCAGCCCTGCCCATGATAATCTCCTGATCGAGGTGGCGGGATAACGCGCGTGGGAGATCAGTGGTTCCGGCGCGGCGTGACCTCAAAGGCCGGCCTGTTCGCGGATGCGCTGGCGCATTTGCCGGTAGCCGCCCGCATCGGCGGGGATGCTGAGCCGGTCGTCGTCGAAACGCAGCTGATCGCGCCCAAGCCAGGGTTCGCGCACTGCGCGCACCTCGGCCAGGTCGCGGCGCCGACGGCGGCGCCGGCCACGTAGCGTATAAGAGATCTGCTCCATGTCGTAGCGGATCTGGCGCGCCCGAAGGTCGATGAGGTTGCGTGCGCCAAGGCCGGCATGGGCCAGCGTCAGGGCACCGAAGAGCAGGAGCAGCAGGAACATCGGGCGGTCCGCCGGGATCAATATGGCAACGCTGGCCCCCACGGCCGTCATCGCAAGGCCGGCCAAGACCCCCAGCACCGCCCAGAGCCAGTGACCGAGGGTGGGCGTGATCTCCACCTTGCCTTCCACCGCCTTGCCATGAGCGAAGGGGAGGCGGTGCTTCACGCGGCCATAAGCGAGCATCAGCGCCGCCACGAGGAGAGCGGCCAGCAAGGGCAAGTAAGGGCGCAAATCGCCCAGCAATGCCACCGCCGTTCCCGCATGTCCGAATATGCCCGCGCGCTCCATGGCGCGCTTCTAGCGCCGATGCATCTTGCTGAACAGTTGCCGGGGCGAGCGCACGCGCATTGCCCTTTTCCGCGCTTCCCCTTATGTGCGCCCGGGTCATGACCCGGCCGATCATCTTTGCCATTCCCAAGGGGCGCGTGCTCGACGAGGCGCTGCCGCTGCTGACGCGCGCAGGCATCGAGCCGGAGGCGGAGTTCCATGCCAAGGAAAGCCGCGCGCTCAAATTCGCCACCAATGTGCCGGGCCTCAGCATCATCCGCGTGCGCGCCTTCGACGTGGCGACCTTCGTCGCCCATGGCGCCGCGCAGATCGGCATCGTCGGATCGGACGTGATCGCCGAGTTCGGCTATTCGGAGCTTTATGCGCCGGTCGATCTCGACATCGGCCACTGCCGCCTGTCGGTCGCCGAGCCGGCCGACGCGCCGCCCGAGGAACTTTCGCGCGCCAGCCATGTCCGCGTCGCGACCAAATATCCGCACCTGACGCGGGCCTATTACGAGCGGCAGGGCATTCAGGCCGAATGCGTGAAGCTCAATGGCGCGATGGAGCTGGCGCCCTCGCTCGGCCTTTCGCGCCGCATCGTCGATCTCGTTTCGTCGGGCGCCACGCTCAAGGCCAATGGCCTAGTGGAGACCGCGACGATCATGGAGATTTCCGCCCGGCTTATCGTCAATCGCGCCGCCATGAAGATGCGCGCGGCCGAGCTGGTGCCGATGGTGGAGCGCTTCCGCGCCGCCGTCGCCGCCAGAAGCAAGGGGGCGTGCGATGCCGCTTAGGCTGGATGCCGGCGATCCCGGCTTCGCGGTCGCCTTCGATGCGCTGGTCAATGCGCGGCGCGAGGCGGACAAGGACGTCTCGGCCGCCGTGCGCGAGATCATCGGGCGCGTCCGTGCGGAGGGCGACACGGCGCTCGCCGAGCTGACCGCGCGCTTCGACGGTTTCGATCTCGATGCGCAGGGCTGGTCCGTCTCGGCCGCGCAATGCGCGCAGGCCTTCGAGACGCTCGATCCGGCGCTACGCGAGGCGATAGAGGTCGCGGCGCAGCGCATTGCGGCTTATCATGTGAAGCAGCGCCCGCGCGATGATAGCTGGACGGACAATGAGGGCGTGCGCCTGGGCTATCGCTGGAACGCGGTGGAGGCGGCGGGCATCTATGTACCCGGCGGCCTCGCGGCCTATCCTTCATCGCTGCTCATGAATGCCATTCCGGCCAAAGTCGCGGGCGTCGAGCGCATCGTCATGATGTCGCCCACGCCGGGCGGCGCGCTCAATCCGGCCGTGCTGGCGGCGGCGCATGTCGCGGGCGTCACCGAGATCTGGCGGGTCGGCGGCGCGCAGGCCATTGCGGCGCTGGCTTATGGCACGGAGCGCGTGAAGTCCGTGGATGTCATCACCGGGCCGGGCAATGCCTGGGTCGCGGAGGCCAAGCGGCAGGTCTATGGTGTGGTCGGCATCGACATGGTCGCGGGTCCATCCGAGATCGTTGTGGTCGCGGACGGGCGGAACGATCCCGACTGGATCGCCGCTGATCTGCTGAGCCAGGCCGAGCATGACGAGACCAGCCAGTCCATCCTCTTCACGGACGAAGCGGATTTCGCGGACAGAGTGGCGGCGGCCATCGAGCGGCAGCTCGGTGAACTCTCCACCGGCGCGCGGGCGCGCGTGAGCTGGGAGGCCAATGGCGCGATCGTTCTGGTGCCGACCCTGTTCGACGCCATGCCGCTGGTCGATCGGCTCGCGCCCGAACATCTCGAACTGGCCGTCGACAATCCCGAGCCGCTGCTCGACGCCGTGCGCCATGCCGGATCGGTCTTCATGGGGCGCATGACGCCCGAAGCCATTGGCGACTATCTGGCGGGACCCAATCATGTGCTCCCCACCGGGCGGCGCGCGCGCTTCTCCTCGGGCCTGTCCGTGCTCGACTTCATGAAGCGCACCAGCATCATCCAGCTCGACGCGGGCGCCATGGCGCTGCTCGGGCCGCGTGCCGTGGCGCTGGCGCAGGCGGAGGGCCTACCCGCCCATGCCGCGAGCGTGGCGAAGCGACTCACCACTTGACCCCGTTCGCCCTGAGCGAAGTCGAAGGGTGATGCTGAGCGGAGGCGAAGCATTCTCGCTCCGCTCGAAAAAGGGCTTCGACTTCGCCTAGGGCGAACGGCTAAGGATTTGGACAAGACGATGACCGACCGCTCGAAGACCCGCTCCGCCGCCCGGCTCGCCGCCGTGCAGGCGCTCTACCAGATGGAGATGGAGGGGACGCCGCTGGCGCTCCTGCTCCACGAGTTCCACCAGCATCGCCTGGGCGCGACCATCGAGGACGTGACCTATCATCCCGCCGAGCAGGCCTTTTTCGACGATGTGGTGAAAGGCGTGGCCGCGCGGCGCGAGGAGATCGACGCGCTGGTCTCGGCCAAGCTGGCAAGCGGCTGGTCGCTGGAGCGGCTGGACAAGCCCATGCGGCAGATCCTGCGGGCGGGCACCTATGAGTTGCTGGCGCGGGCCGACGTGCCGACCGGCAGCATCATCAGCGAATATGTCGACGTGGCCCATGCCTTCTACGACCGGCGCGAGGCGGGTTTCGTGAACGGCCTGCTCGACGCCATCGCCAAGGCCGTCCGGGCCTGAGATGAGCGGCGAGGCGGACTTCCTCCGCCGCCTGCGCGCGCTGGTGCGCGATCCCGCCGCGCGGGGCCTGATGGACGATGCCGCTTTGCTGCCGACCGGCGGGGAGAGCCTCGTCATCACGGCCGATACCGTAGTCGAGGGCGTGCATTATCGGCCCGACGATCCGCCCGAGACGGTCGGCTGGAAGCTGGCGGCGGTCAATCTCTCGGACCTGGCAGGCAAGGGCGCGGTGCCGCACGCCTGCCTGCTCTCTTATGCGCTCGCCGGGGATGCGGATTGGGACGCGGCCTTTCTCGCGGGGCTGGCGCGCGCGCTCGATGCCTTCGGCCTGCCGCTGATCGGCGGCGACACGGTGGCGTTGCCGGCGGGGGCGCTGCGCGTGCTGGGGCTGACGGCGATTGGCGCAGTACCGGCAGGACGGGCGGTGCCACATCGCGGCGGGGCGCGGCCGGGGGACGTCCTCTATCTTTCCGGGCCGGTGGGCGATGCGGGTGCGGGGCTGGACCTGCTCGTGCAAGAACGCGACGAGCCGGCCTCCCTGGTCGCGGCCTATCGCATGCCGCAGCCGCATGTCGCGCTCGGGCAGACGCTGGCGCCGCTTGCCGGCGCGATGATGGATGTGTCGGACGGGCTGCTCATCGACGCGGGGCGCATGGCGCAGGCAAGCGACTGCGCGGTGGAAATCCACGCCGTGCCGCTGTCGGCCGACTATGCGGCGCTGCACGGCTTGTCGGTCGAGAGCCGCGTCGCCGCCGCGACGGCGGGAGACGATTATGTGCTGCTCGCCGCGCTGTCGCCGCATGTGCCGCCGCCAGAGGGCGTCATCGAAATCGGTCGCTGCGTTAAAGGCGCGGGGCTGTCGGTCGTTCTGGAGGGAGCGGCGGTTCCGCTGCCGGCGCGGCTCGGCTACGAGCATCAGGCCTGAACGCCTCGGGCGTGCACCTTAGCGCGCCTATCCCTAATTTTGCGCTAATCGCATTCGTTCTTCCTCCCGCAAGGGCTGTGGGCCGAAAAGCCGCGTCGGACCGTGCAGCAGGAGTCTATCCATGTCCCTCTCAATCGAGAGAATCGGGGCCGTTCAGCCGATCTACGTGCCCACCGGCGCGCCCACGCCCCATGCGCAGAACGCCGCCGTGGCGGAAAGCGTCTCGGCCACCACGGCAGGCGCGGAGGCAGGCGCGGCGGCGGTGGTCTATGAGCCCGGCGCGTCGGATGCGGGCGAGAGCTACACTTATTCCAATCCGGAGCGCGGCGCGCCGACCCAGCCATCCACACAGGGTGACAGCGCCGTGGTGGCGGCGACCGGCGGCGCGGTCAGGACTCCCGAGCCCGCGCCGGTGGAAACGCCGATCGCCGCCAAGGTGCGCGAGATCCACAACAATGTCTGGGCGCCGGTCGGCCCTATCGGCGTCGATCCCGCCGGCGCCAATGCAGCGCCCCAGGCGGGCGCCCGGTCCAATCCGGCGGAGGCCTCCGCGCAGGCGAGCTATGCGGCGGTCGCGGACGCGATGATCGCGGGCGCGCCGCTGGTGGACGTGGAGAAGTTCGCCTGAACGTGGCGCGCACTGAATGACGATCGGGCTTGACGGCATCGCGACGCCGCCGGTCTATCCGGTCACGCCGATCGCCAGTGCGGTTGACGCGACCCGCGTGGTGCCGATCGTGCAGCCGGCCTCCGGCGGGGCGGGCGACGGCGGACCCGATGTCGTCTATGAACCGGCGCGGCCGGGCAGCCGGGAACCCCTCATTTATACCGATCCGCGCAAGGGACGCGGCAGTGAGGGCGCGGCGCGCGCGCACGGCCCGTCGGACCTCGAACGCGCCACGCTGACGGCTGCGCTCGGCCATTATCAGACCATGGCCTCGCTCGCCCTGCGGATGAGCGAAGGCGGCGCCGGCCCCGAGGGCGGCGGCGCAGCGCCGGGGCCTGGCTTCACGCGCCACGGCTGACCTGCCCGGCCGGCCCTGAGCAGGGCCGATCCACCGCCGCCCGTGGCGCAGGCGTTATCCGCTTGACGCGCGTCTCTCCCGCTATAGGTTCCGCTGCCAAACCAGAGACGGGACCGGACAATCGGCCCGCATGAGTTTGGCAGGGGAGATGTTCAATGACGGCAGTTCTGATCGCCATAGGCTGTGGCCTGCTGGCGGTGCTCTACGGTCTTGTGACCGCGCGCCAGGTGTTGAGCGCATCGGCGGGCGACGCCCGGATGCAGGAAATCGCGGGCGCCATTCAGGAAGGCGCCAAGGCCTATCTCGGCCGGCAATATATGACCATCGCCATCGTGGGCGTCATCGTTGCCGTCATTCTCGCCTTCACGCTGGGCACGCTGCCCACCGTCTCTTTCCTCATCGGCGCGGTGCTCTCGGGCGTCGCGGGCTATGTGGGCATGAACATCTCCGTGCGCGCCAATGTCCGCACTGCCGAGGCTGCGCGCACCTCGCTCCAGGGCGGCCTGACGCTCGCCTTCCGCTCCGGCGCCATCACCGGCATGCTGGTGGCGGGCCTGGGCCTGCTCGCGATCGCGGTGCTCTTCTGGTATCTGACCGGCCCGGCTGGCCTCGCGCCCAATGACCGCCAGATCGTGCTGGCACTCACCGCGCAGGCGCTCGGCGCCTCGCTCATCTCCATCTTCGCGCGCCTGGGCGGCGGCATCTTCACCAAGGCCGCCGACGTCGGCGCCGACCTCGTCGGCAAGGTTGAGGCCGGCATTCCGGAGGACGACCCACGCAACCCGGCCGTGATCGCGGACAATGTGGGCGACAATGTGGGCGACTGCGCCGGCATGGCGGCCGACCTGTTCGAAACCTATGTCGTCACCATCGGCATCACCATGGTCTCCATCGCGCTGCTGGTGGACGCCAGCGCGGCGCAGCTGCGGGCCCTGATGTCGCTGCCGCTGGTCGTGGGCGGCGTGTGCATCATCACCTCGATCATCGGCACCTATTTCGTCCGCCTGGGCAGCTCCAACAACATCATGGGCGCGCTCTACAAGGGCTTCTGGACGACCGCGATCCTTTCGATCGGCGGGATCTATTATGTGACGACCCAGGTGCTGGGCGACATGAACGCCGTGATCGGCCCCAATCTCGACGGGACCGGCGGCTATACCGGCATGAGCCTGTTCTGGTGCATGATGATCGGCCTTGCCGTGACGGGCCTGCTCGTCTGGATCACCGAATATTACACCGGCACCAATTACCGGCCGGTCAAGTCCATCGCCAAGGCGTCTGTCACCGGCCATGGCACCAATGTCATCCAGGGCCTGGCCATCAGCCTTGAATCGACGGCGCTGCCCACGCTGGTGATCGTGATCGCCGTGATCGCGGCCTATCAGATCGCGGGCGTCATCGGCGTCGCCTTCGCGGCAACCTCGCTGCTGGCGCTGGCGGGCATGGTCGTGGCGCTCGACGCATATGGTCCGGTCACCGACAATGCCGGCGGCATCGCAGAGATGGCCGGCCTGCCGGACGATGTGCGCACGCGCACCGACGCCCTGGATGCGGTCGGCAACACCACCAAGGCCGTGACCAAGGGCTATGCCATCGGCTCGGCAGCGCTTGCCGCGCTGGTGCTGTTCGGCGCCTATACGACCGACCTCAAGGAGTATTTCCCGGGCGTCACCGTCGATTTCTCACTCTCCAACCCCTATGTCATCGTGGGCCTGCTGCTGGGCGCGCTGCTGCCCTATCTCTTCGGCGCCTTCGGCATGACCGCCGTGGGCCGCGCCGCCGGATCGGTGGTGGAGGATGTGCGCGAGCAGTTCCGCAGCAATCCGGGCATCATGGAAGGCACCTCGCGGCCCGATTATGCCCGCACGGTCGACATCGTGACCAAGGCGGCGATCAAGGAGATGATAATCCCCTCGCTGCTGCCGGTGCTGACGCCGATCGTCGTCTATTTCCTCATCACCGCCGTCGCCGGCCAGGCGGAGGGCTTCGCGGCGCTGGGCGCGCTACTGCTGGGCGTGATCGTCTCCGGGCTCTTCGTGGCCATCTCCATGACCTCGGGCGGCGGCGCCTGGGACAATGCGAAGAAATATATCGAGGACGGCAATCATGGCGGCAAGGGCTCGGATGCCCACAAGGCCGCAGTGACCGGCGATACGGTCGGCGATCCCTACAAGGACACGGCCGGCCCGGCGGTCAATCCGATGATTAAGATCACCAACATCGTGGCGCTGCTTCTGCTCGCCGCGCTGGCGCACGGGGCCATCTAAGAGCCCCGGCGCACATCCCGGAAACGGGAGAGGAGGGAGGCCCGTCCGGACAGCGCGTCCGGGCGGGCCTTTTCCGTTGCGCATGATGCAGACGCGGCGCGGACCGATCATGTCGCCATGATCCGGGCGGCGCCGCGCAAGGCCGAGTAGGCAGGGCCGGTCCCGCGGGCTATAGGCGCGCGCATGGCCGCTTCACTCGACTCCTTCCGCGCCCAGCTCGATGCGCTCGATCGGCGGGCGCGGCGGCGGCGTCTGGCGCCACGCGCGGGGCATGACTTCGCCTCCAACGACTATCTTGGCCTGGCGGGCGACCCGGCGATCGCGTCGGCACTTGTCGAGGCGGCGGCGCGCGGGGTGCCGGCGGGCTCGGGCGGATCGCGGCTGCTGCGCGGCAACGCGCCCGAGCATGAGGCGCTGGAGGCGCAGGCGGCGGCGCTCTTCGGCAGCGAGGCGGCCTTGTTCATGGCCAATGGCTTTGCCGCCAATACCGCCTTGCTCTCTGCCCTGCCGGGTCCGGACGACCTCATCGTGGCGGACGCGCTCATCCATGCGAGCGCGCATGACGGCATGAAGCTGAGCCGCGCGCGGTCCGTGCTGGCGGCACATAATGATGCCGACGCCGTTGCCGACGCCATCGCCGCCTGGCGGCGCGAGGGCGGGCGCGGGCGGCCGTGGATCGCGGTCGAGACGCTCTATTCGATGGATGGCGACCGCGCGCCGGTCGATGCGCTGGCGCAGGTCGCCGCGCGCCATGGGGCGATGCTGATCCTCGATGAGGCCCATGCGACGGCCGTCCATGGTCCCGGCGGCCGTGGCCTTGGCGCGCATCTGGAGGGGCACGAGAATGTCATCGCGCTGCACACCTGCGGCAAGGGGCTGGGCGTGGAAGGGGCGCTGGTGACGGCGGCGCGGCCGATCATCGACCTGCTAGTCAATCGGGGACGCAGCTTCGTTTTCTCCACCGCGCCTTCGCCCCTCATCGCCGTCGCGGTGAGCGCCGCGCTCGGGCGGATGACGGAAAGCGACGATCGGCGCGCGCGGCTGGGCGAGCTTGTGGACCATGTCGCGCGCCGGATCTGCGCGCCGCTCGGCCTGGCGCCGCCCGGCAGCCAGATCCTGCCGGTCATAATCGGCGATGATGCCCGCACCATGCGCGTGGCGGCGGCGGTACAGGCGGCAGGCTTCGACGTGCGCGGCATCCGCCCGCCCACCGTGCCGCGCGGAACGGCGCGGCTGCGCATCTCGCTCACGCTGAATGTGGACGAGGCGGTCATCGCCGCGCTGGGCGATTGCCTGGCGCAGGCCCTTGCGACGGAGACGGCGGCATGAGCGGCGTCCTCATCGTCTCGGGCACCGATACCGGCATCGGCAAGACGGTCGTCGCGGCCGGCCTCGCCGCTGCGCTCGGAGCGCATTACTGGAAGCCCGTGCAGGCCGGAACGGAAGAGGGCACCGATAGCGGCGCGGCCGAGCGGCTCGGCGTGCCCGCGCACCATATTCTGCCCGAGGCCTATCGGCTGGTCCTGCCGGCCTCGCCCCATCTGGCGGCGCGGGAGGAAGGGGTCGCGCTCGATCCCGCGCGGCTCGCGCTGCCGCCCCAGCGGCCGCTCATCGTCGAGGGCGCGGGCGGGCTCATGGTGCCGCTGCGCAGCGAACCGCCCTGGCTGACGATCGACCAGTTCGCGGCATGGCACGCGCCGGTGCTGCTCGTTGCGCGGACGGCGCTCGGCACCATCAATCACAGCCTGCTCAGCATCGAGGCGCTGCGTGCGCGGGGCATGGCCGTGGCCGGCATCCTTTTCGTGGGCGCGGCGGACAGCGAGAACCAGCGCGTCATCCCGGCATTGGGCGGCGTGCCGGCGCTCGGCCGCCTGCCGCATCTCGATCCGCTCGATGCGGCGTCGCTGGCGGTGGCGATGCGCGGCATCGACCTGGGCGCCGTCCGCGCGGCCATGGGCCTTGCCGCATGACCTCGCCCGTCTGGCACCCCTTCACGCAGCATGGGCTCAAGGAGGCGATCCCGCAGATCGTCTCCGCGCAGGGCGAATGGCTGAATTGCGCGGACGGCACGCGGCTGTTCGATGCGATCTCGAGCTGGTGGGTCATCACGCACGGCCATTGCGAGCCGCGCATCGCCGCCGCCATCGCCGCGCAGGCGGGCACGCTCGATCAGCTCATCTTCGCGGGCTATACCCATCCGCAGGCCGAGGCGCTGGCGCAGGGCCTCGTCGAGGTCACGCCGCCGGGCCTCGATCATGTCTTCTTCTCGGACAGCGGATCGACTGCCGTGGAAGTGGCGCTCAAGATGGCGCTCGGCCATTGGCACAATCGCGGTTCGCCGCGCCACCGCATCCTCGTCATGGCGCACAGCTATCATGGCGACACCATCGGGGCGATGTCGGTGGGCGCGCGGGGCGTGTTCAACCGGGCTTATGCGCCCTTGCTGTTCGATGTCGCGACCGTGCCCTTCCCGGCGCCGGGCGCGGAGCGGGCAGCGCTCGACGCGCTGGAGGCGCATTGCCGCGCGCCGGAGAAGCCCGCCGCCTTCATCGTCGAGCCGCTCATCCTCGGCGCGGGCGGCATGCTGGTCTATGCTCCGCACATCCTGCGCGCGATGCGGCAGATTTGCGCGCGGCATGACGTGATCTTCATCGCGGACGAAGTGATGACCGGCTGGGGGCGCACCGGCACGCTCTTCGCCTGCGAGCAGGCCGACATCGCGCCCGACATCCTCTGCCTCGCCAAGGGGCTGACGGGCGGCGCCGTTCCGCTTGCCGCCACGCTGGCGAGCGAGGCGGTCTTCGCGTCCCATTACAGCGCGGACCGGGCGGACATGTTCTTCCACTCCTCCAGCTTCACCGCCAATGCCGTCAGCTGCGCGGCCGCCAACGCCAATCTCGCCATCTGGCGCGACGAGGACGTGCTGGCGCGCATCGCGGCGCTGGGCGCGGCGCTGGACACGGGCCTCGCCGGGCTCGCCGGCCACGGCGCCTTCGCCAATCCGCGCCGCATCGGCGCCATCGCGGCCATCGATCTCGTCGTGCGGGATTCGGGCTATCTCTCTGACGTGGCGCCGGGCCTGCGCGCGCGCTTTCTTGCCGAGGGGCTGTTGATCCGGCCGCTCGGCAACACCATCTATCTCATGCCCCCTTATTGCACCGGCGCCGGCACGATCGCACGCGCCTTCGACGCCATCGGCAACGCGGCGTCCTGAACGGCGAGACCCCCACGCCGTTCCTTCACTTTTCATTTGCGGCGAATGGGTCTATGGGGCGCCATTCGCGAAATATTGGAAGTTTATGGCCAAGGAAGAACTGCTCGAAATGCGTGGACAGGTGGTGGAGCTGCTCCCCAATGCCATGTTCCGCGTCCGCCTCGAAAACGATCACGAGATTCTGGGCCACACGGCCGGCAAGATGCGCAAGAACCGCATTCGCGTCCTCGTGGGCGATGAAGTGCTGGTCGAGCTGACCCCCTATGATCTCACCAAGGGGCGCATCACCTATCGCTATATGCCCGGACGCGGCGGCCCCGGCCCGGCCTGATCCGGCCGCCCATGCCGCTCATCCTCGCGTCCGCCTCTCCGCGCCGGCTCGATCTGCTGGCGCAGATCGGCCTGGTGCCCGACGCCATCGATCCCGCCCATATCGACGAGACGCCCGGCAAAGGCGAGCTGCCGGCCGCTTATGCCGCGCGCATGGCGGCGGAGAAGGCGCTGGCCGTCGCCGCGCGGCACGGCCAGGCGCATGTGCTGGGCGGGGATACGGTCGTTGCCTGCGGCCGGCGCATCGCCAGCCACCACAACACGCCCAGACTCAACACCGTCAACAGCACC
>CBIMKI010000039.1:0-16277 GCA_966244395.1 uncultured Sphingobium sp.
CTATGTCGCGGCGCGTGGCTGGCTGGAGGAGCGGGGGCTGCGTCTCGTGTCGGAAGCGCTCGACCGGCGCACGGGCCTCGTCGCCTGGGCCATGGCCTGAGCGCGGCTGGCCAGCCGGTTCGGCCATGCGGTCCATCGATTATTTCGACAAGCAGGTAGGGCTGGCGCCCGATCGCCCGATCCTGATCTCGGACGAGGCGCGCTACAGCTATGGCGAGATGCATCGCCTGACGCACCGGCTCGCCGGCGCCATGCGTGCGGACGGCCTTGCGCATCAGGAGCCCGTGGCGGTCATGTCGCCCAATCACGGCATGGTGCTGGCCGCGATGCTGGGACTGTGGCGCGCGGGGGCGGTCTGGATTCCCGTCAACACGCGCAATGCGCTCGACGTCAACATCGCCTATCTCAATTATGTCCGCGCCGGCTGGCTCTTCTACCATTCGAGCCTTGCCGACGATGCCCGCCGCGTGCAGCGCGAAGTGCCCAGCATCCGCCGCCTGATCTGCCTCGACGCACGGGACGGCGACGCGCCCTCGCTCGCGGACTATATGCTTCCCGAAGATGCGCCCGAGGTGCCGGACCTGGGCGACCCCATCGGCAATCCAGATGAGCTGACTGCGATCATCGCGACCGGCGGCACGACCGGCCCGGCCAAGGGCGTGCGCATCATGAACCGCAGCTGGGGCACGCTCATGGAGACGATCGGCAATCTCATGCCGGCCGAAAATGCCGTCTGCCTCGCCACCGCGCCGCTCACGCATGCCGCCGGCCCCGTCGCCATGGCGGCCGTGGCGATGGGCGCCACCATCTCGGTGCTGCCCGGCTTCGACGCGGAAGGCGTCATGCAGGCCATCGAGCGCGACCGCGTCACCCACATGTTCCTGCCGCCGACCGCGCTCTACACCATGCTCGCCCACCCCAAGGTGCGCGACCATGATTATTCCAGCCTTCGCTACTTCCTGCTTGCCGGCTCTCCGGTCTCCCCGGACAAGCTCAAGCAGGCGGTCGAGATCTTCGGTCCCTGCATGTGCCAGAGCTATGGCCAGACCGAGTGCCACATGATCGCCACCTGGCTCCCGCCGCACGAGGTCGCCGCCGCCGCGCGCGGCGCGCATCCCGAGCGGCTGGCGAGCTGCGGCAAGGCGAGCTATTCCGTGCGTGTCGAGCTGATGGACGATGATGGCAATATTCTCCCCACCGGCGAGGTCGGCGAGATCGTGGCGCGCGGCGGCATCGTGGGTGGCGGCTATTTCGAGATGCCGGAAGCAACCGCCGAGGCGACGCTGCACGGCTGGCACCACACCGGCGATGTCGGCCGGCGCGATGAGCATGGCTATTATTACATCGTCGACCGCAAGAAGGACATGGTCGTCTCGGGCGGCTTCAATGTCTATTCGGCCGAGGTCGAGGGCGCGATCATGGAGCTTGATGCCGTCGCCGAATGTGCGGTGATCGGCATCCCTCACGATAAATGGGGCGAGCAGGTCCATGCCGTGGTGGTGCGCGGCGGCGGGATCGACGAGACCGCGATCATCGCGCACGCCAAGGCAAGGCTGGGGAGCGTGCAGGCGCCCAAGACCGTCGAATTCGTGGACGCCATTCCGCGCACTGCCGCCGGCAAGATGGACAAGAAAGCCCTGCGTGCGCCCTATTGGGGTGAAAAGGGGCGCTTGGTGAACTGACGACTGACGAAGCGAGTGGCCGGAAGAGCCGCGATGGGGGAGAGTGACGAATGAAGCGCTTGGGCATATGGGCGGCCGCCATGGCGCCGCTCGTCCTGCTGGCGGGGTGCGGCGGCGGCGGTAGCGGCGGCGGTGGCAGCAGGACGACCATGGTTGACGGCGCAGCCATCGCGGCCGGCACGGAGGGGGACTGGCTTTCCTATGGGCGCACTTATGACGAGCAGCGCTTCAGTCCGCTGAAATCCATCCACGAAGGCAATATCGGCGATCTTGGTCTCGCCTGGTATGCCGATCTCGATACCGCGCGCGGACAGGAGGGGACGCCGCTCGCCATCGACGGCCGGCTCTACATCAGCACCGCCTGGTCCAAGGCCAAGGCCTATGATGTCGTGAGTGGCAAGCTCCTGTGGGAATATGATCCGCAGGTGCCGCCCGAGACGGCGGTCAAGGCGTGCTGCGATGTCGTCAATCGCGGTCTTGCCGCATGGGGCGACCGTCTGTTCCTCGGTACGCTCGACGGGCGCCTGGTCGCGCTCGACCGCGCGACCGGCAAGGCGCTGTGGAGCACCGTCACCGTCGATCAGAGCCAGAGCTACACCATCACCGGCGCGCCGCGCGTTATCGACGGGATGGTCATCATCGGCAATGGCGGCGCCGAATATGGCGTGCGCGGCTATGTGACCGCTTATGACGCGCAGAGCGGCAAGCAGCTCTGGCGTTTCTACACCGTGCCCGATGCGCCGGGGAAGAATGAGGCGAACTATCTCAAGAGAGCCGAGGCAAGCTGGAAGGGCGACTATTGGAAGCTCGGCGGCGGCGGCACGGTCTGGGACAGCATGGCCTATGATCCGGCGCTCGACCTTCTTTACATCGGCGTCGGCAACGGTTCGCCCTGGAACCAGGCCTATCGCTCGCCGGGCGGCGGCGACAATCTCTATCTCTCCTCGATCGTGGCGATCCGCGCGAAGACCGGCGAATATGTCTGGCATTTCCAGGAAGTGCCGGGCGAGACATGGGACTATACCGCCACGCAGCACATCATGCTCGCGGCGCTGGAGATCGGCGGCAAGTCGCGCAAGGTGCTGATGCACGCGCCCAAGAACGGTTTTTTCTACGTGCTTGACCGCGAGACGGGCCAGTTCATTTCCGGCAATAATTTCGTGCCCGTCGCCTGGGCCAGGGGTCTCGATCCCAAAACCGGCCGCCCCATCGAGAATCCGGAGGCGCGCTGGGACAAGAGCGGCAAGCCCTTCATGGGACCGCCCGGCCCGGGCGGCGCGCATAGCTGGCATCCCATGGCCTATGATCCGGCGCAGAAGCTCGTTTTCATTCCGGCACAGAATGCGGGTTTCCCGTTCATCCCCGACCCGAAGTGGAAGCCTTCGCCGATGGGCTTCAATACCGGGGCGGATTTCGGCGCGGGGGCCATGCCCGCCGATCCCGCCGTTCGCGCGGCGACGCTCGCCGCGACCACCGGCGCGCTCATTGCCTGGGACCCGGTCGCGCAGAAGGAGCGCTGGCGGGTGGATTATCCCGGTCCGTGGAACGGCGGCCTGCTCGCGACGGCGGGCGGACTGCTCTTTCAGGGTACGGCAAGCGGTCGTTTCAATGCCTATTCGGTGAAGAATGGGCGTCAACTCTGGTCATTTGGTGCACAAACCGGCGTGATTGCGCCGCCCGTCACCTTCACGGCCGGCGGTGCGCAATATGTCGCCGTGCTGGCCGGCTGGGGCGGCTCCTGGGCGCTCTCGCCCGGCATTATCTCCATGAAATCCGGCCCCGTGCGCAATGTGAGCCGCCTGCTCGTCTTCAAGCTCGGCGGCAAGGCGTCCCTGCCCGAGCCCGCCCCCTTCACCGAGCCACCGCTCGATCCGCCGCCAGCAACCCTGTCGAAGCCTGTCGTTGCGCACGGCGCTGCTCTTTACGCGCGCTATTGCGGCGCCTGCCACGGTGACGCGGCTGTTGCCGGCGGTGTTACGCCGGATTTGCGCCATTCGGCTACCTTGCGCGACGCCAGAACATGGCAGGCCATCGTCCATGACGGCGCGCTCACCGGCAACGGCATGGTCGCCTGGAAGAGCGTCATGAACGCGCAGGACGTCGATGCCGTCCGCGCCTATGTCATCAGCCGCGCCCACGAGGACAAGGCACTGGCCGCAAAAGGGCCGCGAAAGGAATGATCGGGGAATGAACGTGAAACGCATCTTGCCAGCGCCCGCGCTGCTGCTTCTGGCGGGCGCGGCCGTTCCGCTGGTCGGCGCCGCGCCGGACGCCCGCATGATCGACGCGAAGGCGATCGCGCAGGGCAGCCAGGCCGACTGGGCCGCCCACGGCCGCACCTATGACGAGCAGCGCTACAGTCCGCTCGCGCAGATCGACACGGGCAATGTCGGCGCGCTTGGTCTTGCCTGGTATGCCGATCTCGACACCAAACTGACGCAGGAAGGCACGCCGCTTGCCATCGACGGCAAGCTCTACATCAGCACGGCCTGGTCCAAGGCCAAGGCCTATGACGTCCTCACCGGCAGGCAGATCTGGGCCTATGACCCCAAGGTGCCGCCCGAGACGCTGGTGAAGAGCTGGGACGCCTTCAACCGCGGCATGGCGGCCTGGGGCGACAAGCTCTATCTCGCCACGCTCGACGGGCGCCTCATCGCGCTCGACCGCGCGACCGGCAAGGAAGTGTGGAGCGTCGTCACCGTCGACCAGAGCCAGAACTACAACATCACCGGCGCCCCGCGCGTGGTGAACGGCCTCGTCATCATCGGCAATGCGGGAGCGGACATGGGCGTACGCGGCTATGTGACCGCCTATGACGCGCAGACCGGCAAGCAGGCCTGGCGCTTCTACACCGTGCCGGACGCGCCGGGGAAGAACAAGGAAGCCTATCTCAAGAAGGCGGAAGCCACCTGGTCCGGTGACTATTGGAAGACCGGCGGCGGCGGCACCGTGTGGGACAGCATGGCCTATGATCCTGCGCTCGACCTGCTCTATATCGGCGTGGGCAACGGGTCGCTCTGGAACCAGTCGCACCGCTCGCCCGAGGGCGGCGACAATCTCTATATCTCCTCCATCGTCGCGATCCGCGCGAAGACGGGCGAATATGTCTGGCACTTCCAGGAAACGCCGGGCGAGACCTGGGACTATACCGCCACCCAGCACATCATCCTCGCGGACCTGCCCATCGGCGGCAAGGCGCGCAAGGTGCTGCTCCATGCGCCCAAAAACGGCTTCTTCTATGTGATCGACCGCGTCACCGGCCAGTTCATCTCTGGCCAGAATTTCGTGCCGGTGAACTGGGCGACGGGGCTCGACCCCAGGACCGGCCGCCCTATCGAGAACCCGCAGGCGCGCTTCGACCGGACCGGCAAGGGCATGTTCGTGATGCCGAGCGCGCAGGGCGCACATAACTGGCACCCCATGGCCTATGATGCGAAGAGCCGGCTCGTCTTCATCCCCGCGCAATATTCCGCTTTTCCTTATGTGCCGGACAAGAACTGGAAGATGGCGCCGATCGGCTTCAACACCGGCATCGACCTCGCCGCGCTCGGCGCGCCCGGCGGTCCCGTGCCCGGCCCGGAGGTGATGGCGGCGCTGGGCGGTCCGCCCGGCGCGCTCATCGCGTGGGACCCGGTGACGCAGCAGGAGCGCTGGCGCGTGCGCCAGCCGGGCGGCTTCAACGGCGGCTTGCTCGCGACGGCAGGCGGCCTGCTTTTCCAGGGCAGTCCTACGGGCAACTTCTCGGCCATCGCCAGCGAGAGCGGCAAGACGCTCTGGTCCTTCCCGGCGCAGACCGGCGTGCTCGCGGCGCCTATCACCTTCACGGCGGGCGGCGAGCAATATGTCGCGGTGTTGGCCGGGGCAGGGGCGAGCAAGCCGCTTGCGCCGGGCATCGATGCCGTGCCGAACATCAGCCGTCTCCTCGTCTTCAAGCGCGGGGGCACAGCCACGCTGCCGCCCGCGCCGCCTATCCAGCGCGCCGCGGTCAATCCGCCCGCCGATCCGCAACCGGCGGAGAAAGTGGCGGAGGGACGCTATCGCTTCATGGCGCATTGCGCCTTCTGCCACATGGCGACCGGCATGGTGGGGCCGGACCTGCGCACCTCCGCGATGCTGCGCGATGCGCGGGCCTGGCAGGCGGTCGTCCATGACGGCGCGCTCGCCAAGCGCGGCATGGTCGGCTGGTCCTCGGTGATGACGGCCGATCAGATCGAGGCGATCCGGGCCTATTTCATCAGCGAGGCACAGGCGTATAAGGCACAAGGAAGCGGGGCGCAGCCGCTGCCGGAACGCATCCAGTAGGTGATGCGCGCGGCCCGACGCGGTGCGGCGATTTGGACATATGAGTCAAGGAGTTGGATGATGAACCAGATGAGCAATGTGAAGCTGGAGCAGTTCCCTTATTCGGACGCCGCCAAGAAGGCGCTGGCCCGCAAGCCGCAGCTCTTCATCAATGGCGAGTGGATCGATTCGACCGGCGGCGCGACCATCGAGGTGATCGACCCCAGCTCGGGCAAGGAAGTCAGCCGCTTCGTCGATGCCACCAATGACGATGTGGACCGCGCCGTCGCGGCCGCGCGCAAGGCTTTCGACGATGGGCGCTGGTCCGACCTGCCGCCCATCGTGCGCGAGGGCATCATGCACAAGCTCGCCGACCTGCTCGGCGCTCATGCCGACGAGCTGGCCGAGCTGGAGGCCATCGATAACGGCAAGCCCAAGGGCATGGCCGGCGCCATCGACGTGCCGGGCTCCATCGGCATGATGCATTACATGGCCGGCTGGGCCAGCAAGCTCGGCGGCGAGATGATCGAGCCCATGGCCATCCCGCGCGGCCTCTTCCACAGCTATGTGCGTCGCGAGCCCATCGGCGTCGCCGCGCAGATCGTGCCGTGGAACTTCCCGCTGCTCATGGCCGTGCTCAAGATCGCGCCCGCGCTCGCGGCCGGCTGCACCGTGATCCTGAAGCCCGCCGAGCAGACCTCGCTCACGGCGCTGCGCCTCGGCGATTTCCTCAACGAAGCCGGTGTGCCGCCGGGCGTCGTCAACATCGTCACCGGCAATGGCCATACGGCCGGCGACCGGCTGGTACGCCATCCGGATGTGGACAAGGTCGCCTTCACCGGCTCCACGGAGGTTGGCAAGATCATCAACAAGACCGCGACCGACAGCCTGAAGCGCGTGACGCTGGAGCTGGGCGGCAAGAGCCCGGTCATCGTGCTGCCGGATGTCGACCCCGCCGTCGCCGGCCCCGGCACCGCGCAGGCGATCTTCTTCAATAGCGGCCAGGTCTGCGTCGCGGGCTCGCGCCTCTATGCGCACAAGAGCGTGTTCGACAGCGTGCTGGAGAATTTCGTCGAGGCGTCCAGCTTCTGGCAGCCGCGCGCCAGCCTCGATCCCGCCGGTCATATGGGGCCGCTGGTGAGCGACGAGCAGATGAAGCGTGTCATGGGCTATATCGAGCAGGGTAAGAAGGCCGGCGCTTCCGTGGCGGTCGGCGGCGATACGCCCGCGAGCGAGGGCGGCTATTATGTGAACCCCACCGTGCTCGTCGACGTGAAGCCGGAGATGAGCGTGGTGCGCGAGGAGATCTTCGGCCCGGTCGTCGTCGCCCAGCGCTTCGATGATCTGGACGAGGTCGCCCGCCAGGCCAACGACACCAGCTTCGGCCTCGCCGCCGGCATCTGGACCCGCGACCTTTCGGCCATGCACAAGCTCGCCGCGAAGCTCAAGGCGGGCACCATCTGGGGCAATTGCCACGGCGTTATCGACCCCGCGCTGCCCTTCGGCGGCTACAAGGAAAGCGGCCTGGGACGCGAGCAGGGCCGCCAGGGCGTCGAGGCCTATACGGAGCTTAAGTCGGTCATCATCCAGCTTTGAGCATATGACTCGGGCGAGGCGGCGTTTGACGCGCCACCTCGCCCATGTGAAATTCCGCGTGGTCCTGCGAAGGCAGGACCCAGGGCCGGATAGCACTGCGCTTGATCGCCCTAGCGCCTGCCTTCGCAGGACCACGCCATTTCAGAATCGGATAACCCGCGCGCCATGCCCATCGACCTGTCCGCCATCAAGGCCATCGACGTCCATGTCCATGCAGAGGTTTCGTGCCACGATCCGGAGGACCCGGTCATGGCCCAGTTCTTCGACGCGGCCAGTGCCTATTTCAAGGCCCCGCGCGAGCGGCCCAAGATCCCCGAGATCATCGATTTCTACCGCGAGCGGCAGATCGCCTTCTGTCTGTTTACCGTGGATTGCGAGAGCGCCGTCGGGGCCAAGCGCGTCTCCAATTACGAGATTGCGGAGCTGGCCGCCGATCATAGCGACATCGTGCTCCCCTTTGCCTCTATCGATCCGCATAAGGGCCGGCTGGGTGCCCGCGAGGCGCGCGATCTGGTCGAGAATTACGGCGTCAAGGGCTTCAAGTTCCATCACCTCATCCAGGGCATCCACCCCGCCGACCGCACCGGCTATCCAATCTACGAGGTGATCGCCGAATATAAGCTCCCCGCCATCTTTCACACCGGCCATTCCGGCATGGGCACGGGCATGCGCGGGGGCGGGGGCATTCGCCTCAAATATGGCCAACCCATGCTGGTCGACGATGTCGCTGCGGACTTTCCGGACATGAAGATCATCCTCGCCCATCCGAGCTGGCCCTGGACGGACGAGAGCCTCTCCATGGCGCTTCACAAGGATAATGTGTTCATTGACCTAAGCGGTTGGAGTCCCAAATATTTCCCCAAGCAGATCATCCATTATGCCAACACGCAGCTCAAGCATAAGATGATGTTCGGCAGCGACTTCCCGCTCATCACGCCGGAGAAGTGGATCGCGGCGGCGCAGGAGGTCGGCTTCAAGGAAGAGGTGCTGCCCCTTATCCTCAAGGACAATGCCGCGCGGGTGCTGGGGTTGCGATAATCGCACGGCCATGAGCGACCCGGACGACATTCGCAACTGGCTGCGCATCGATGCGCGCACCACCACGTCCGGCCGTCTCCAGCCCGGCGACCCGCAGCGCCTCGCCGATATCGGCGTATGCCATATCATCAATCTTGCGCTGGACAGCCATCGCGAGGCGCTGCCGGACGCGGCGGCGCGGATGGCGGAGGCGGGCCTGCGCTATACGCATCTCCCCATTCCCTTCGATGCGCCGAGCGAGGTCCATTATGCGGCCTTCCGCGCCGCTATCGAGAGCGACGACGCGCCCGTTCATGTCCATTGCATCATGAACTGGCGTGTCTCCGCGCTTTTCTACCGCTATCATCGCGACGTGCTCGGCATGGCCGAGCCGCAGGCGCGTGCGCTCATGACCCGGATCTGGGATCCGACGGAGATGGATTATCCCGGCGCCGCCGCCTGGGCGGCATTGATCGCCGGAGAAGCGAGAGGAGAGAGTGAATGAGTGATTTTGCCGGGCGCCACATCATCGTGACAGGCGCGTCCAGCGGCATCGGCCTGGCGACGGCCCGGTTGCTGGTCGAGCGCGGCGCGAAGGTCTCGTTGCTCGCCCGCCGCGCCGAGGTGCTGGCCGAGGAAGCAGCCGCCATGGGTAAGGACGCCGCGGCCTTCGCGGCGGATGTGGGCGATCGGCGCAAGCTGGAGGACGCGATCGCCAGCGCGGTCCGCAAGTTCGGCCCGGCTTACGGCCTTTTCGCCAATGCCGGCATCGGCGGCAGCTTCGCGCCGGTCGCGGACTATCCGCTCGATACGTTCGAGCATGTCGTCACCGTCAATCTCATGGGTGCCTTCTGGGCGATTCGCGCGGTGCTGCCCGGCATGATCGAGGCGAAGTCGGGCGCCATCCTGGTCACCGGCAGCCTGGCGAGCGAGCATGGCATGGCGATGAACTCGGCCTATGTCGCGACCAAACATGCGGTGCTCGGCCTGTCGCGCTCCGTCGCGGCGGAAGTGGCGCCCCATGGCGTGCGCGCCAACTGCATCGTGCCCGGCTTCATCGAGACGCCGATGCTGGCCCAGCTTCCGCCGGACGCGCACAATGTGATGGCCGGCATGACGCCGCAGGGGCGCCTGGGTAGCGCCGAGGAGATGGCGAAGGCGGCGGCCTTTCTGCTCTCCGACGATGCCTCCCATATCACCGCGCAGTGCCTCGCGGTCGATGGCGGCATTTCGGGCACGCTGCTGGTTCGCTGAAGGGCAAGGGGGCAGGGCCTCCTCCGGCGCGGCGACCCGCGCGCGCCGTGCGATCGGCGCGCGGAACAGGGCGCGCGCCGGCTCGTTCTCGATCATGAGGACAAGGAGAAGGCCCATGACCGATCTTTCGCAGGCACAAGTGCTGTTCATCGCCACGGACGGTTTCGAGCAGTCGGAGTTGTTCGAACCGCGCCGCGCCTTGCTGGAGGCGGGCGCCCAAGTGACGCTGGCATCCAATAAGAGCGAACCCATCCAGGGCATGCAGCATCAGGAAAAGGGCGATACGATCCGGCCTGACGTCTCGATCCACGATGTGGACGCGGGCGATTATGATGCGCTCGTCATCCCCGGCGGCGTCGCCAATCCCGACACGATGCGCACAGAGGCGGACGCGCTGCGGATCGTGCAGGATTTCTTCGCGCAGAATAAGCCCGTTGCCGCCATCTGCCATGGACCCTGGCTGCTCGCTGAGGCCGATGTGGTGGACGGCCGCCGCATGACCGCTTGGCCTTCGATCCGCACGGATCTGCGCAATGCCGGCGCGCAGGTGGTGGACGAGAAGGTGGTGGTGGACGATCATCTCATCACCAGCCGCAAGCCGGACGACATCCCCGCCTTCAACAAGGCCCTGCTCGACATGCTCGAAAAGGCTTGATGTGCAGCCCGACTGATTGAAAAGGACAATAATTAGGGAGCTTTTCACTCAGCCCTTGCACCGCGCTGCCTTTTGATATTTCATCCCGTGAAAGGGAGAGGCTGCGTGATCGAACGCAAGGTGAAGATGGTCCGCGCGCTCGAGCGCGGGCTGCAAGTGTTGGCCGAGATCGAGCGGCGGCAGGGCGCCAATCTTCATGAGTTGCATCTGGCACTCGGCCTTCCCAAGGCCACGCTGTTGCGCATGGTGGTCACGCTCGGCAAGCATGGCCACATCTGGCAACGGCTGGCGGATGGCGCCTTTCTGCCCAGCTATTTCCGCGCGCCCTACCGGCCCGACACGCTCCACCAGCGCATCGCGGAGGTCGCCTCGCGCCATCTGGTGCGCCTGTCCGAGCAGATCGCCTGGCCGTCCGTCATTGCCGTGCCGCGGCTCGACCATGTCGACATTGTGGAGACCAACAGCCCGCTCCTTCGGCTGGACGCGGTGACGCTGGGGCCGGTGGGCAGCCGCCTTTCCTACATCCACACCGCCACCGGCCGCGCTTATCTGGCCGCCTGCGACGAGGGCGAGCGCGAGGCGATCATCGACCGCCTGCGCCCGTCGGAGAATCCGGGACCGGGCCGGGCACTTCTGGACGATATCCTCGCGGAAACGCGTGCGCGGGGCTATGCGCTGCGCGAGCCCTTCCATCCCTGGCCGGATCGCGACTGGCAGGCCGTGCGGCAGGACGGGCGGCGCTCCATGGCCGTGGCGGTGATGCTGCAGGGCAAGCCGGTCGCCTCGCTCAACATCACCTGGCTGCTGCGTCGCACCGACACCGAAACGGTGGTCGCTCGCCATCTGGTGGCGCTGCAGCGCGCGGCGGAGGCCGTGTCCGCAGAACTCGCCGCCGAATATGTCGCGGGCTAAGCGTTTCAACCGATGAAAACGCCCCGCCTTGCCGCCCGGCCTCCGGCGCGGCATGGAGCGGCAAGGATTTTCGCCTTTCAGGAAAGGACATTTGCATGCGTGCATGGCAACTCGCCGCCGGCGCCACATCGCTCGACGATCTGACGCTCATCGAAGCCCGGACGCCCGAACCGGGGCCGGGCGAGGTCGCGATCCGTGTCCATGCCTGCTCGCTCAACTATCGCGACCAGGCGATCGTGCGCGGCCTCTATATGGGCGGCCCCGTTCCCGCGCCGATCACGCCGCTATCGGACGGCGCAGGCGAAGTGATCGCGCTCGGCGCCGGCGTCACGCGCTTTGCCGTGGGCGATCGCGTCTCGGGCGCCTTCTTCCAGAGCTGGATCGACGGTCCGCCCAATCCCCATGCCGGCGTCGCCCTGGGCGCGGCCGGGGCGCCGGGCATGCTGGCCGATGTGGTGGTGCTGCCGGAGGCGGGCGTGGTCCGCATCGCCAGCAGCCTCTCTTATGCGCAGGCCGCAACTTTACCCTGCGCGGGCGTCACGGCATGGAACGCCTTGTTCGAGGGGCCGCGCCCGGTGAAGGCCGGCGAGCGGGTGCTGCTGCTCGGCACGGGCGGCGTCTCGACCATTGCGCTGCTGCTTGCCAAGG
Source organism: uncultured Sphingobium sp. (assembly GCA_966244395.1). Lineage (GTDB taxonomy): Bacteria > Pseudomonadota > Alphaproteobacteria > Sphingomonadales > Sphingomonadaceae > Sphingobium. The sequence continues at coordinate 12,046 of CBIMKI010000039.1, forward strand.
CGGCTGGCTGCGAGGTTATCGTCACCTCCTCAGACGACGCCAAGCTGGAGCGCGCGCGTGCGCTCGGCGCCGACCATGGCGTCAACTACAAGACGCATGAGAATTGGGGCGCCCATGTCGCCCAGACTTTCGGCGGCGTGGACAAGGTGGTCGAGGTGGGCGGCGCCGGCACGGTGCAGCAGTCCATGATGGCGCTGCGCCACAATGCCGAGATCGCGCTCATCGGTGTGCTTTCGCCGGTCGGAGGTCCCAATCCCTCGGCGCTCATGATGACGGGCAGCATCCTGCGCGGCATCTTCGTGGGCAGCCGTCGCATGGCCGAGCGGCTGGCCGACGCGGTCGACGCCAATGGCCTGGAGCCCGTCATCGGCGCGACCTTCGCGATGGAGGATGCCAAGGCGGCTTATGCTTATGCCGGCTCGCCGGACCTGTTCGGCAAGGCGGTCATCACGCTCGGCTGACCTGCGCGGGTACCGTCATGGCCAGCTTCCTGATGATCCACGGCGCCTGGCATGGCGGCTGGTGCTTCGATCGGCTGCGCGCGCCGCTGGAGGCGCGCGGGCATGTGATGGTTGCGCCGACATTGCCCGGCATCGGCGGCACGCCCCGCGCGCTCGCCGCCGTCACGCTCGACGATTGGGCGGCATTCGCCGTGGAGCAGGCACGCGCCTTGCCGGCGCCGGTCATTCTCTGCCCGCATAGTCGCGGTGGCATCGTCGCCAGCATGGCCGCCGAGCGCGATCCCGGCGCCTTCGCCGCGCTCGTCTATCTCGCGGCTTTCCTGCTTCCTGATGGCGCGAGCATGAACGATGTGCGCAGCGCCAATCCGCGCGATTCGCTCTACCAGAGCGGTCTGGCGCCGGCCGCGCGGGGGGCCGCGGTGACGCTGTCGGCGGAGGCCGCCATCGAGGCTTTCTACAGCGATTGCACGCCCAAGGACCGGCAGGCTTTCGCGGCCCGGCTGGTGCCCGAGCCGGTGGCGCCGCTCGGCACGCGCCTTGCGCTCACGAAAGAGCGCTTCGGTTCCGTGCCGCGCCATTATATCGAGTGCACGCGCGATGGTGCGATTCCCCTCGCGTTGCAGCGCTCGATGCAGGCCGCCTTGCCTTGCGCGAGCGTTGCGACGCTGGAGAGCGGCCATTCACCTTTTTTGAGCATGCCCTGCCAGCTGGCGGACGTGCTCCACATCATGGCGGAGAGGATCTGAGGAATGAGCAGGAAAATGGGCTATGGCGGGCATGTCGGCGAGATCTGCCAGATGGCCTATGTCGTGAAGGATATTCACGCGGCGATTGACTGGTGGATCAAGAAATCCGGCACGGGCCCCTGGTTTCTGCTCGACAGCTTCGGCGGCCCCGACCACAGCTATCGCGGCCGGCCCAATACGGCGAATGTCGCCATCGCAATGAGTTTTGCCGGCTCGATGAACATCGAGCTGCTGATGCCGCTCGACGATGAGCCTTCCGTCTACAAGGAGACGGTCGACAAGGTCGGCTTCGGCTTCCACCATTTCGGCATCGCCATCGATGGCGACGAGATCGAGGCCGAAGTGCAGCGCCGCGTCGCGAAGGGCGAAGTGCTGGCCCACCGCGCGCCCGTGCCCACCGGCGGCCAGGTCGCCTATTTCGAGGGCGGGGCAGGGGCACCCGGTTTCGTTGAACTGATCCCCGCGACAGCGGGCATGGACGCGGGCTTCACGTCCTTCTGGCAGCAGACCCGCGACTGGGATGGCAAGGACCCGATCCGGCCCTTCGGCTGAGGCGAGCGGGTCCACAAAAAGCGCGGTGCGCCTGCGCAGGCAGGAGCCCGGGGCGATATGGCGCGTGGGGCGGCGTTCAACGTCCATGGCCGGACCTTGTTCGGCTGCGGCTCGGCCGCAACATGGCATCGATCTAGCGGGGCCAAGCACATCGTCTCTTGTTGAATGCAGGAGCGGGCGGTGCCGTCAGCCTTCATGTTTTCATTGGTGCGTGCCTCGTCCGTGTGCCCGCATCGCCGCATTTCGGAGGCCTCTGGCGGCGGCGGTTTCTTGTGCGTTGCAGCGCATTCGGGTGCGAAGATTTCGTTTGTGTAGCATACAAAAATGCCTATGCTCGGCCCCGTTCATCGAGTCGACGAATCTGTCGACGAGTGCGCTTTGCCTTCGTTTTGAACCAGGAGAGGACTTCGAATGTCTACGCCCACCAATCTTGAACAAGTGCTGGCCGCCGCCGGCAATCCCGTCGAGATGCTCCGCAATTCGCAGATCGGTGCCTATGTGTATCCGGTCGTCGCGCCGGAATTCTCCAACTGGCGCACCGAGCAGTGGGCCTGGCGCCACGGCGCGGTCCTGTTCGACCAGTCGCACCACATGGTCAACCTGTTCATTCGCGGCAAGGACGCGCTGAAGCTCCTCAGCGACACCATGATCAACTCGCCCAAGGGCTGGGAGGTCAACAAGGCCAAGCAGTATGTTCCCGTCACGCCCTATGGCCATGTGATCGGCGACGGCATCATCTTCTGGGAAGAAGAGGAAGTGTTCTGCTACGTGGGTCGCGCCCCGGCCGCCAACTGGCTGCAGTACCACGCCGAGAAGGGCGGTTATAACGTCGACATCGAGTATGACGACCGTTCGCCCTCGCGTCCGATGGGCAAGCCCGTCACGCGCAACTACTGGCGCTTCCAGATCCAGGGTCCGAACGCCTGGGCCGTGATCGAGAAGCTGCATGGCGGCAAGCTGGAGCAGCTGCGCTTCTTCAACATGTCGACGATGAACATCGCCGGCCGTTCGGTCCGCACGCTGCGTCACGGCATGGCTGGCGCGCCGGGTCTCGAGATCTGGGGCCCCTATGCCGAGATGGAAGAGGTTCGCGCCGCCATCATCGAGGCGGGCAAGGATCTCGGCCTCATCCAGGTCGGTTCGCGCGCCTATCCGTCGAACACGCTCGAGTCCGGCTGGATCCCGAGCCCGCTGCCGGCCATCTACACCGGCGACGAGCTGAAGGCCTATCGCGAGTGGCTGCCGGCCAAGAGCTACGAGGCCACCGGCGCCATCGGCGGCTCGTTCAAGTCCGACAACATCGAGGACTATTACGTCAATCCCTGGGAGATCGGCTACGGTCCGTTCGTGAAGTTCGATCACGACTTCATCGGCCGTGACGCCCTGGAGAAGCTGGACGTCCCGACGCAGCGCAAGAAGGTGACGCTGGCGTGGAACGGTGAGGACATGGCGAAGATCTACGCTTCGCTGTTCGATGCCGACGCCGACAGCCACTACAAGTTCTTCGACCTGCCGCTGGCCAACTATGCCAACACGAACGCCGACTCCGTCGTCGACGCGGATGGCACGAACGTCGGCATCTCGATGTTCACGGGCTATTCCTACAACGAGAAGCGCGCGCTTTCGCTCGCCACCATCGACCACGACATCCCCGTCGGCACCGAGCTGAAGGTGATCTGGGGTGAGGAAAATGGCGGCACGCGCAAGACCACGGTCGAGCCGCACAAGCAGCTCGCGGTCCGCGCCGTCGTCAGCCCCGTCCCCTACTCGGTCGCGGTTCGCGACAGCTACGAGGGCGAGTGGCGCAAGAAGGTCAACGCCTGATCTGACGTATCGGGCCGGGCGGCTGCCGTGCAGGGCGGCCGCCCGGTCCAAATCTCCTGATTGCCTGATCGCGAGAGGATTCTCATGGCCGTTGCTATTCTCGACAAGCCCGCGCTCTCGCGGCTCTTCGAAAACTATTCGCTGGAGATCACGCCCAAGGACGTGGAGGCGCTGCAGAATGCCGCGCACATGATCCCGCAGGGCACGCTCATCTCCTGCACCTTCCTGCCGGGCGCCGAATTCGAGGACCGCGTGCGCGCGGCCCGCGCCATCCAGGATCTCGGCTTCAAGCCGGTGCCGCACATCTCCGCGCGCCGCCTGCTGGAGAAGGAAGATCTCAACCGCTTCCTCGACATGCTGGCCGCGCAGATCGACCTCAAGCATGTCTTCGTGATCGCCGGCGATCCGAGCGAGCCGCTCGGCCCCTATGACGACGCGCTGGCGGTGATCGACAGTGGCACGCTCAAGGAATATGGCATCGAGCATGTCGGCATCTCCGGCTATCCGGAAGGCCATCCCGACATCACGAACGAGAAGCTGGCCAAGGCCATGCACGACAAGGTCGCGTCGCTGAAGCGCCAGGGCATGGACTATTTGATCATGACCCAGTTCGGCTTCGATGCCGATCCGGTGCTCGACTGGCTGAAAC
>CBIMKI010000040.1:0-16263 GCA_966244395.1 uncultured Sphingobium sp.
GCCCCGGAACACGCGCGGGCGGCCGTGACGGCACGCGCCGCACGCCGGGCGGTGACAGGGACGGCACGCGCCCGACGCCGGGCGGCGACAGGCCCGCGCGCCCGCAAGCCAAAAGGCGCCCCGCCGGGTCCGCGCCCGCCAAGCCGGCCATCCGCGCGGCCAATGCCGACGGCACGCCGCGCGAGGGCGATCGCATCGCCAAGCTGCTGGCCCGCGCCGGCATCGCCTCGCGCCGCGACATCGAGCGGATGATCGGCGAAGGACGCATCGCCCTCCATGGCGAGACGCTGTCCACCCCCGCGACTTTGCTCAAGTCGCTGCACGGCGTCACCGTGGACGGCAAGCCGGTGAGCGAGCCCGCGCCGGCGCGCCTCTTCCTCTTCCACAAGCCGGCGGGCTATCTCACCGCAGCGCGCGACCCCCAAGGCCGCCCGACCATCTACGACCGCCTGCCCGCCGACCTGCCGCGCCTCATGCCGGTGGGCCGGCTGGACATGACCACCGAGGGCCTGCTGCTGCTGACCACGGACGGCGAACTCAAGCGCCAGCTCGAATTGCCCGCGACGGGCGTGGAGCGCACCTATCGCGCCCGCGCCTTCGGCGAGGTGAGTCAGGCGATGCTGGAGGAGCTGATCGACGGCGTCGAGATCGACGGCATGCGCTATGGGCGGATCGACGCCAATCTGGAGCGGCGCACCGGCCGCAACCAGTGGGTGGAGATGACGCTGACCGAGGGCAAGAACCGCGAAGTGCGGCGCGTGCTCGAACATCTGGGCCTCACCGTCAATCGCCTCATCCGCACGCGCTACGGCCCCTTCACGCTCGGCGAATCCGAGCCCGGCGCGCTGGTGGAAGTGCGGCAGGCCGATCTCGTCGCCTTCCGCCGCACGCTGGGCAAGCCCCGCAAATGAGGATCATCGCCGGGCAGTGGCGCGGGCGCCCGCTGGTGGCACCGCAGGGCGACGCCACGCGGCCCACCGCGGACCGGACGCGCGAGACGCTCTTTTCCATGCTGGTGAGCCGGGTCGGCGCGTTCGAGGGCATGGCCGTGGGCGATTTCTTCGCGGGATCGGGCGCCTTGGGCCTGGAAGCGCTCTCACGCGGCGCGGCGAGCTGCCTCTTCGTCGAGCGCGACCGGGACGCGATTGCGGCCCTGCGCGCCAATGCGGCCAAGCTCGGCCTCGCCCGGCCGGACGTGCGCCAGAGCGATGTGCTGGCGCTGGGTCCGGCCCCCGCCCCGCTCGACATCATCTTCATGGACCCGCCCTATCGCACCGGCGCAGGCGCCGTAGCGCTCGACAAGCTCGGCCGGCTCGGCTGGGCCGGGCCGGCAAGCTGGATCAGCATCGAGACGGAGCGCGGCGAGAGCCTCTCCGTCAAGGGCTATGAGATCGAAACCGAACGCGTGGTGGGCAAGGCCAAGCTGCATCTGCTGCGCGTGACGGCCTGAGGTGCCCTCTCATTCAGGCGCCTGCGGGTCCTGAAGCGCCTTCTCGACCGGATAATAAGGCAGTTCGCGCTTGGGATCCGGGTTGACGCAGGCATCCTTGCGCCCGTTCGTGCAGGGCGGATAGCTCTGCGGCGGCGCCGGCGCGGCGGCGACCACCGGCTGGGACGGGCCGAACACGCGAATGACGCCGTCCGGCCCCGGCACTGGCTGCGCGGCGCCCGAAACCGCCGACCCCTCCGGCGGGAGCGCAGGCACGCTCCCCGGCTGCGCGGCAGGCTGGGCGAGAAGGCCGCTCATCGGAAGAGCGGCGGAAAAAACGGCAGAGATCAGAAGCTTTTGCACGGGACGTCCTCCTGTGAAGCGAGCCCTTGCCCGCTTGCGATGCAGAACGGCCGGCGCGCGCAACTGTTCCAAAGTGCACATCCGCGCGGGCTGGCGCATTTTCAAGTCGAGGCGGCATCGTCTCGTCTTGTCGGAACATGCTCCGCCCCGCGCTACACCTGTTCTGGATATCGCTCGAACTGCGGCAGCGCATGCGCATTCGTCATCCAGCCGATGCGCTCGGCCACCTGGATATGCGCGCCGGGCGGCAGCGCGTCGGGATCGTCCAGCGTGGCGACCTGCACGTCGATCATGTCCGGCAGCATCGTCTCGTTGGTGTAGAAGAGCGAAGTGCCGCACGCGCCGCAGAAATGGCGCCGGCCATGTTCGGACGACGCATAGGTCTGAGGCACGCCCCGGATCGTCAGATTGTCCGCGGCGATCATGGCCCAGGCAACCAGCGGCGCGCCGGCATGGCGGCGACAGTCGCTGCAATGACACAGTGCCTGATGCGCCGGCTCACCGCGCATCTCATACCGGATGGCACCGCAATGACATTGACCGCGCAGCATGATCCGACTCTCCATGTTCCTTTTTTGTTCCATACGAACCCGATGCGCCGGTGTAAAGCATCCGGAAGAAACGCCCTGCCCCGCCACTGCTCTACGAACGAGAAAGGCCGGGCGAACGCGCGTCCGCCCGGCCCATCCGACCGATGCCCATTTTCACATGGGCGACCAGTGAAGCCTGGCTGTCTTATTCAGACTTCTCTTCGGCCGGCGTATCGCTGGCGGGCGCGGCCTCATTCTCTGTATCCGACGGCGCAGGCGCGTCAGCCTTCTTCTCGGCATCGTCCGGCGCTGCGGAGTTGGTCGCTTCAGGCTGGGGCTGCTCCGCATCGCTCGGCTGGGCATAGACCGCCACAGGCGACAGTGCGACGACGGCAAGCGCGGAAAGAAGAGCGGTTTTCATGTGATACGATCCCATTTTGTTGATATCTCACCCCGGAAGGGCCAGGAGCCTCTATCCTGCTTCATTCGCTCCCTCCCACTCTCGCGCGACAAGGCGTGGCGTCCTTTCCATGACCCGATCCGAAAAAATTCTCGCGCGCGGCCAAGCGTTTACCACACGCCATGAGACGATTTGGGAATGGCGGAGGGAATCGGGAGTCGGGCTTGCCGGGACTCGCATCGTTCTTTATTTGTTCTGAATTGTGACTGATATTTCGCCCTCTGACCCGCCCTATCTCCAGGGACTGAACGCGCCCCAGCGCGAAGCCGTGCTCACGACGGAAGGCCCCGTGCTGGTGCTCGCGGGCGCCGGGACCGGCAAGACGGCTGCTCTCACCGCGCGGCTCGGCCACCTCATCTCGACGCGCCTGGCCTATCCGTCCGAGATCCTCGCCGTGACCTTCACCAACAAGGCCGCGCGCGAGATGCGCGAGCGCGTGGGGCGGATGATCGGGCCGGCGGTGGAGGGCATGCCCTGGCTCGGCACCTTCCACGCGATCGGCGCCAAGATGCTGCGCCGCCATGCCGAGCTGGTGGGCCTGCAAAGCAATTTCACCATCCTCGACACCGACGATCAGCTCCGGCTGCTCAAGCAGCTCATCCAGGCGGCGGACATCGACGAGAAGCGCTGGACCGCGCGCGCGCTCGCCGCGCTGATCGACCGCTGGAAGAACAAGGGCCTCACCCCCGGCGAAATCGACGCGGGCGAGAGCGAGGCCTTCGCCAATGGCCGGGGTGCGGCCATGTATGCCGCCTATCAGGCGCGGCTGCGCGCGCTCAACGCCTGCGACTTCGGCGACCTGCTGCTGCACATGCTGACATTGCTCAAGACCGACCGGGAGATATTGGAGCATTATCAGGAGCGCTTCCGCTACATCATGGTGGACGAATATCAGGACACCAATTCGAGCCAGTATCTCTGGCTGCGGCTGCTCGCGCAGAAGCGCAAGAACATCTGCTGCGTGGGCGACGATGACCAGAGCATCTATTCGTGGCGCGGCGCGGAAGTGGCGAACATCCTGCGCTTCGAGCGGGATTTTCCGGGCGCCAGGATCATCCGGCTGGAGCAGAATTACCGCTCGACGCCCCATATACTGGCCGCCGCATCCGGCGTGATCGCCCAGAATGGCGGGCGGCTGGGCAAGACGCTCTGGACGCAGGAGGCGCAGGGCGAGAAGCTGCGCGTCATCGGCGTGTGGGACGGGCCGGAGGAAGCGCGGCGCGTGGGCGACGAGATCGAGGCGCTGGAGCGGCAGGGCGTGCGCGCCGATCAGGTCGCCATATTGGTGCGCGCCCAGTTCCAGACCCGCGAGTTCGAGGACCGCTTCATCCAGATCGGCATGCCCTATCGCATCGTGGGCGGCTTCCGCTTCTACGAGCGCGCGGAAATCCGCGATGCGCTCGCTTATCTGCGGCTCGTGAACCAGCCGGCGGACGACCTCGCCTTCGAGCGGATCGTCAACGTGCCCAAGCGCGGCCTGGGCGACAAGGCCGTGGAGAAGGTCCACCGCGTCGCGCGGGCCGGCGGCGTGCCGCTGACGCTCGCGGCCGCGCGCATCGTGGAGACGGACGAGCTGACCGGCGCGGCACGCAAGTCGCTCGGCCGCTTCATCGGCGATCTCGCCCGCTGGCGCGACATGGCGCAGAGCCTGCCCCATGCCGAGCTGGCGCGGCAGATCCTCGACGAGAGCGGCTATACCGCCGCGCTCCAGGCCGAGCGCACCGCAGAGGCGAGCGGGCGGCTGGAGAACCTCCAGGAGCTTGTCCGCGCCATGGAGGATTATGAGACGCTCGGCGCCTTCCTGGAGCATGTCAGCCTCGTCATGGACAATGAGGGCCAGGCCGAAGAGGCCAAGGTCACGATCATGACCATCCATGCCGCCAAGGGACTGGAGTTCGACACGGTGTTCCTGGCGGGCTGGGAAGACGGCGTCTTCCCCTCGCAGCGCGCGCTGGACGAAGGCGGGCTCGCCTCATTGGAAGAGGAGCGGCGCCTCGCTTATGTCGCCATCACGCGCGCGCGGCGGCGCTGCTTCATTCTCCATGCCGCCAATCGCCGCGTCTACGGCCAGTGGACCAGCTCCATCCCCAGCCGCTTCATCGGCGAGATCCCGCCCGAGACGGTGGAGGAGGAAAGCAGCATGGCGGGCGGCGCGAGCCTGTGGCGCGCCAACTGGTCGGAGCGGGACGATCCTTTCGCCAATGTCGGGCGGGGCACCGGGCGCGGGCCGGGCTGGCAGCGCGCGGCGACACAGGGCGGCTTCTCGCGCGAGCCCACGCGCCTCGTCGAGGCCCGGCAGAGCGCCGTGAGCCTGGGCACCAAGGGGCGCAGCGACGTGGCGGTCGGCATGCGCGTCTTCCACCAGAAGTTCGGTTACGGCACGATCCGCACGATCGAGGGCAACAAGCTGGAAATCGACTTCGAGCAGGCAGGCCCCAAGCGCGTTCTGGACAGCTTCATTTCGCCTGCCTGAGCATCCCGCCCGCCGGACAGTACATCGCAAGCCCCGATTCGAAACCAACATCGATAGGCATATGCGCTCGCAGGCGCAGTACCAATCGCTTCATATATCCGAAAACACCTTCCTGACTTTCATATTCATGGTGAAAATGGGAAAAACGCGACATTATTTTGCGCCGCACAACGAACGAAGCCGGAAAATTTCCATCTTGTTAAGAGTTCAGGCGTAGTCACGCCCTGCGACCCGAAGGGCGCTGGCCAGCCAGTGCTCAAATACTTAGCCCGGTGGTGCGTGGGTGCACCGCCGGGCTTTTTTCTTGACCGCGCGCGGCGGCGCGGAGCCCGGATCGCGCTCTCCCGGCCTGCGTCCCTGCCGACCAGAAGAGCGGGCCGGACGCGCCGGGCGCCATCTGTGCGCGCACCCCCGGCAGGGGGGACACCATGGCCGAGAAACTGGTCGTGGAACTGCGCCCACGCCACGCCACGCGGCCGTGCCGGCCGGCCGCATGAGCCGGTGATCCGGGAGCACGGTCCTCCGCGAGCGATGAAGATGGATCATGGCGCGCCTCTCTTGCACCGAGACAAGCGCATTGCGCGAAGCGTCCCATGCCTTGTCCGTCCCGACAGGCGACTTCCGGCCATCGCGCGGCCAAGCAAATCTATCGCCGCACCTGCTTCAAGGCCCGTTGCGCGGACCGGCTCCCAGCGCCTAGGAACAGGCCATGGCCATTGCCCCCAATGACGAGTCAGCCGCGCCGCCGGCCGGTGAACCCACCCATCCCTTGCAGATCGGCGCCTTCCGCGCGCTGCTGGTGGTGCGGCTCTTCACCATCCTCGCCGCGACCGGCGTGTCGCTGATCGTCGCCTGGCAGGCCTACAACATCGCGCGCGAGACGATGGAGGCGCCTGCGGCCGCCGCGCGGCTGGGGCTCATCGGCCTCATCCAGTTCTCCATGCTGTTCGTGATGACGCCCTTCGCGGGCCTCGCGGCGGACAATTTCCGGCGCACGCGCATCGCCATGGCGACGCTCTCGGTGCTGTGCGGCTGCGCGCTCATGCTCGCCCTCTCCAGCTATGAAGGCTGGATCAGCCTGCCGCTCATCTATGGCATCGCCGCCGTGCTGGGCGTCTGCCGCGCCTTCCAGGGGCCGGCGCTCAGTTCGCTCGCGCCCAATATCGTGCCCAAGTCGCTGTTGCCGCGCGCCCTCGCCTTCTCCAGCATGTTCTGGCAGGCCGGCAGCATCATCGGCCCGGCGATCGCGGGCTATGCCTATGCCGTGCGGCCGCATTATGCCTATCTGTTCAGCGCAGGCCTCATCGCCTGCGCCGTGGTCGCCATGATCTTCGTGGGCCATGTGCACCAGGCGCCGCGGCAGACCGGCCGCCACCCGATCCGCCAGGTGATCGACGGGCTCACTTATGTGCGCACCAATCGCCTCGTCTTCGGCGCCATCACGCTCGATCTGTTCGCCGTGCTGCTGGCGGGCACGACGGCGCTGCTGCCGGTCTATGCGCGCGACATATTGCACATCGGCTCGGCGGGCCTGGGACATCTCGCCGCGGCGCCGGGCGTGGGCGCGGCGATCACGGCGCTCTGGTTCTCCTTCCGCCCGCTGCGCCACAATGTCGGCCTCAAGATGATGGGCGCGGTCGGCGTCTTCGGCGTTGCCACCATCGTCTTCGGCCTCACGGCCTTCATGCCGCAGCAGACCGCCATTTTCGTCGCGCTCGGCGCCATGGCGCTCTGGGGCAGCGCGGACATGTTCTCGGTCTTCGTGCGCCAGTCGCTCATCCAGTTGCACACGCCCGACGAGATGCGCGGGCGCGTCAGCTCCGTCTCGATGATGACCATCTCGGCCTCCAATGAGCTGGGCGAGGCCGAGAGCGGCTTCCTCGCCGCATTGATCGGGCCGGTCGCGGCCGTCATCCTGGGCGGTGCGGGCGCCATCGTGGTGACATTGGCGTGGCTCAGGATCTTCCCCGAATTGAGAGCGGCGCGCACCTTCGACGTGCCCGACGCGCATTTCCCATCTTCCCATGGCGGGGCGGGACGCCCAAAAGAAACGTCGCCCTGACGGCAGCAAGCTTGCAATGTCTACCGTTTCGATTGTAATTTAGATCAAATTTTCTGGAGACATGTCATGAAAGCCTCGTCCATTCTCGAAACGATCGGCAAGACGCCGCATGTCCGCGTGAATCGCCTGTTCGGCGACGCGGAGGTCTGGATCAAATCCGAGCGTGCCAATCCCGGCGGCTCCATCAAGGACCGCATTGCCCTCGCCATGATCGAGGCGGCGGAGAAGGACGGCAATCTCAAGCCCGGCGGCACCATCGTGGAGCCCACCTCGGGCAATACCGGCATCGGCCTCGCCATGGTCGCGGCGGTCAAGGGCTACAAGCTCGTGCTCGTCATGCCCGAGAGCATGTCCATCGAGCGGCGCCGGCTGATGCTGGCCTATGGCGCGACCTTCGACCTCACGCCGCGCGAGAAGGGCATGAAGGGCGCCATCGAACGGGGCCTGGAGATCGTGGCGCAGACGTCGGGCGCCTGGATGCCGCAGCAGTTCGAGAATCCCGCCAATATCGACGTGCATGCGCAGACCACCGCGCAGGAGATCCTCGCCGACTTCGCCGATGCGCCGATCGACGTGCTCATCACCGGCGTCGGCACGGGCGGCCACATCACCGGCTGCGCGCAGGTGCTCAAAAAGGCCTGGCCCAACCTCAAGGTCTTCGCCGTCGAGCCCACTCTTTCCCCGGTCATTGGCGGCGGCGCGCCCGGTCCGCACCCGATCCAGGGCATCGGCGCGGGCTTCATCCCGGAAAATCTGCACACCGCCCTGCTCGACGGCACCATCCAGGTGGATGCCAACGACGCCAAGGAATTCGCCCGCCGCTCCGCGCGCGAGGAAGGGCTGCTGGTCGGCATCTCCTCGGGCGCGACGCTCGCCGCCATCCACCAGAAGCTCGCGGAACTGCCGGCCGGCACGCGCGTATTGGGCTTCAACTACGATACCGGCGAGCGCTATCTCTCGGTGCCCGACTTCCTGCCGGAATGACGGCCCGCCGCTGAGCGGCGGTTAATCTTTGGGGACGCAAGCGGCTTGAAATGGGACGCCGCCGCAGCCGGCGGCCGGCTTATCCTTAAGCCGCTTGCGTTTCGCACCTGCGAAGAACACATAGCGCGCCTCTTGACGTGGGAAGAGAAGGCATGGCGACGCAGCTCCTGATTGCAGAGGGATCGGTCTCGGCCAACCGCCGCCTGATCGTCGCGGCATTGGTGCTGCTTGCGGTGACGGGCCTCGCCGCGCTCATCCTGGGCGGCCAGCCCGCGCCCAAAAGCGTGAGCGCAGTGGCCGGAAGCGCACCAGCGACGCGGCCGGACATCCCCGTCCCCACCGTCGAGCCGCTGGAATTCGATGCCTCCCATCCCGACGAGGCGCGGCGGCTGAATGCGGCGGTGCCTTTCTCCACCGCGCCCAATCCCGCCGCCCGCCCCTTCCATTTCAGCGGCGACGCCATGGCGCGGGACCGCGCGGTCGACTGCCTCGCCGCCGCGATGCTCTACGAGGCAGGCGACGATGCCACCGGCGAGCGCGCGGTCGGCCAGGTCGTGCTCAACCGGCTGCGCCATCCCGCCTTTCCCAAGACCGTCTGCGGCGTCGTCTTCCAGGGCCAGGAGCGCGCCACGGGCTGCCAGTTCACCTTCACCTGCGACGGCGCCATGGCCCGCAGCCCCAACAGCGCCGCCTGGGAGCGCGCCCGCCAGCTTGCCGGCGCGATGCTGGCCGGCGCGGTCTACAAGCCCGTCGGCATGAGCACGCATTATCACACCGACTGGGTGCGCCCTTATTGGAGCGCCTCGCTGGACAAGGTGGCGGCGGTGGACACGCATCTCTTCTTCCGCTGGCAGGGCTGGTGGGGCACGCCGCCCGCCTTCGCGCGGCAGGTGGCTATCGCGGCCGAGCCGACCATCCGCAAGCTCGCCTTGCTCTCGCCGGCCCACCGCGCCGACGCCACGGCGCTCGCCGAGGCCGAGCTGCCGGCAAGCCTGATCGACGACAGCCGCGCCCCGAGCGGCATCGGCCCGGAATGGATCGGCAAGCGCATCGGCCCCGGCAGACTGGTCGCGGTCGAGTCTGGCGGCAACGGCTTCGTGATGACGCTCGACAAGGGTGGCGACCCGGCGCGCTATGCCGAGGCGGCACAGCGCCTGTGCGCGGGTCGCGCGCAGTGCCGGCTGCTCGCCTGGACCGATCCTGGCGCGGCGCCGCAGGGCTTCCCGGTCGCGGAGAGCGCGCAGCCCTCCATGTCCTTCTCCTATCTGCGCAACAAGGACAGCGGCGTGGAGCGCATCCTCTACAATTGCGCCGAATTCCCCGCGACGCCGCGCATCCAGTGCATGGTCGGCCGAGCCGCGCCTGCCGCGCCCGCCACGCGCCTGCTGGCGGATGAGCGCGCCGAGCGCTCGAAGCTGAAACTTCCCGACGGCGCGCGCCCGGCGGCGGATCTGGGCCTGCCGCAGGCGGCGCCGGCGACGACGATGGGGAACGCGAAGCCGCTTGCGGCCACGGCTAATGCACTGACAAACGTCCCAGCCGCCTAAAGCCTCCAAATCAGCAGAGCAGGGCTCCTGCGCGGGCACTGAGGTGAGGCACGCGCATCGCCTCAGCCCATGGGTGAATGGAGCCGAAGCGATCAGGGGATGGCGTCCGCCTACATAAACCCGTGCTCCTGCGAAGGCAGGAGCCCAGGGCGAGATGGCACTGTACGACCGCCCCATCCTCCGGCGTGCGCGGGAGCGCTTTGCTTCCGGGGGAGGGCGCGGTCGTTCTGATCGCTTCGGCTTTGTTCCGCCCTGGGCTCCTGCCTTCGCAGGAGCACTGGTTTTTTCGGGTCAATGGCTTTTTACGGGAGTTGCAGAGCATTGGTTTGCCGACGCCGACGCACGCCGACCACCTTCCCTACGCCGCCGTCAGGAACGCCTCCGGCGGCAGCGTCATCAGCGCTTCCGCTCCGCCTTCGATCTTGCGGCGCAACGCGCCGGCGTCCGGCATGATGCGCTCGGCGAAATAGCGGGCCGTCACCAGCTTGGCCTTGAGGAAATCGGCATTGCCCGTGCCCGACTGGAGGCCCGCCTGCGCCGCGCGGGCCATTTTGAGCCACATGAGGCCGGTGGAGACGATACCCATGATATGCATATAGGCATAAGCCGCCGCGCCGGCATTGTCGGGATTGGCCATGGCGTTCTGCATGAGCCACATGGTCGCGGCCTGGAGCTGCTGATTGGCCTTCTCCAGTGCTTCGGCCACAGGCGCCACCTCCGGCCCCGCCGACTTGCCGAGCGCCACTTCCTCGCCGACCAGCTTGAAGAAGGCCTGGATGGCGCGGCCGCCGTTGCGCGGCAGCTTGCGGCCGACCAGATCCATGGCCTGCACACCGTTGGTGCCCTCGTAGATCATGGCGATGCGCGCATCGCGCACATGCTGCTCCACGCCCGACTCGGTGATGTAGCCATGGCCGCCGAACACCTGCTGCGAGAGCACGGTGACGTCGAAGCCCTTGTCCGTGCCATAGCCCTTGATGACCGGAGTGAGCAGCGAGAGCAGGTCGTCCGCATCCTGCCGCTCGGCCTCGCTCGGCGCATGATGGGCGAGATCGACCTGGAGCGCGCCGAAGAGCAGCAGTGCGCGCAGCCCCTCGGTGATCGCCTTGCCTTCCATCAGCATGCGGCGCACGTCCGGGTGGACGAAGAGCGTGTCGGCCGGCTTGTCAGGCTCCGCCGCGCCGGTGAGCGCCCGGCCCTGCCGCCGCTCCATCGCATAGCGCACGGCGTTCTGATAGGCGACTTCCGCCTGGCCCAGGCCCTGGAGGCCGACGCCGAGGCGCGCCTGGTTCATCATGATGAACATCGCGGCCAGGCCCTTATGCTCCTCGCCGACCATCCAGCCGATCGCGCCGTCATAGTTCATGACGCAGGTGCAATTGCCGTGCAGGCCCATCTTGTGCTCGATAGAGCCGCAGGAGAGGCTGTTGCGCGCGCCCAATGATCCGTCCTCATTCACCATCACGCGCGGTACGAGGAAGAGCGAGATGCCCTTGCTCCCTTCCGGCGCGCCCGGCGTCTTGGCGAGGACGAGGTGGATGATGTTCTCCGCCATGTCGTGCTCGCCGCCGGAGATGAAGATCTTGGTGCCGCTGATCCTGTAGCTGCCGTCCCCCTGCGGCTCCGCGCGGGTCTTTATCATGCCCAGGTCCGTGCCGGCATGCGGCTCGGTCAGGTTCATCGTGCCGCACCAGCGGCCCGAGACCATATTGGGCACATATTTCTGCTTGAGCGCGTCCGATCCGACCGCGAGGATCGCCTCGACGGCGCCGCCGGTGAGGCCGTTATACATCTCCAGCGCCTGATTGGCGGAGACGAAATATTCGCTCACCGCCGTGGTGACGACCATCGGCAGCGCCTGCCCGCCAAATTCCTCCGGCCCATGCAGCGTGGTCCAGCCGGCGTCGACGAACTGGCTGAAGGCGTCCTGGAAGCCCGGCGGCACGGTGATGGAGCCGTCATCATTGCGCTTGCAGCCGACCTGATCGCCCACGGCATTCAGCGGATACATGACCTCCGCCGCGAACTTGCCGCCCTCCTCCAGCACAGCCTGGACGATGTCGCCCGTAGCCGCCGCGAAGCCGGGAATGTTTGTCAGCCGGTCGAGCCCCACGATTTCGTCGAGGACGAAACGGGTGTCGCCGACAGGCGCGGTATAGCTGGGCATGTTAATCTCCTGTTGGACTGGCTCTCCTGCCGTCCGTTGCGGGTCCGGGTCAAGGCGATGCCTAGTCCTTCCGCCCCTCAAGCATGGCCACGAAGCCGGTTAGTTCGGCCACGGCATCATCGATGTCGCGCTTCTGCGCGTTGAGGAAGTCCACCCGGTCCCGGCATTTCTGGATGGTCACTTCGCGCTGGGCCTGGCGGCCGTCGCCCAGATCGTAGAGGTCGATCATCTCGCGAATGTCCGCAAGGCTGAAGCCGACTCGTTTGCCGCGCAGTATCCAGGCGAGCCGCGCGCGGTCGCGATGGCTGTATATGCGGGAAAGGCCGTGACGACGCGGTGAAATGAGGCCTTCGTCCTCGTAGAATCTCAACGCCCGGGCCGTGACGCCGAATTCGGCGCACATCTCCGAAATCGAGAAGTCTTCGCGGTCATCCTTCTCCGGCGTCTGGACACCGGCGATCGTCACAGGATTTTTCATGCCCGTGATGCTATTCAATCCTGACGTTCCCGTCAAAGAGGGAGTATGCGTCCAAAAGGGGGAAAAGCAGGACTTTTCACTCGTCGATGCGCACGAGCCCATGCGCCGTCACGCGCCGGTAGAAGCAGCTGCGCTCGCCGGTGTGGCAGGCCGGCCCCCGGGGGCTCACGCGCAGCCAGACGGCGTCCTGATCGCAGTCGATGCGCACCTCCTCGACGATCAGCTCATTACCGGATTCCTCGCCCTTCATCCACAGCCGCCCGCGGCTGCGCGACCAGAATGTGGCGCGGCCGGTGCGCAGCGTCGCTTCCAGCGCCTGCGCATTCATATGCGCCAGCATCAGCACCTCGCCCGTGGCGATGTCGGTCGCGACGGCCGTGATGAGGCCATCGCGGTCATAGCGGGGATCGAGGGCGAGGCCCTGCTCGCGGTCGTGGTCATGGGTGCCGTTGCTCATGGCCGGCCTATATCGTGCGCGCGCGGGCTTTGCGAGCCATCGCAAGCGGCAGGTGCCGGCTCCACGGAACATCCTCCCAGAAGGACAGTGGCGTTGCCCCCATGGCGCAACAGCCGTCGAGCCCGGCATGCACAGGAAAAGATGGGGAGAAAATGGGGCGATCGACGGGATCCGAACCCGCGACCTCTGGTACCACAAACCAGCGCTCTAACCGACTGAGCTACGATCGCCGCAGCGCCACAAGGACGCATCGAGAGGCGCGCCATAATGTGCGATCGGGCGCTGCGTCAAGCATGGAGGTGGGCTTGAAGGCCTCGGCTGGCGGAAAGACAGGCCCGGAGCGTTTTCGAGCAGGGCGGAAATCACCCGGCGGCTCGGAAAATCACGGCGCATCAAGGAATATCGAGGACGGCCCGGTTCAATCAGAACCGGGCCGACTCCAAAAGGGAAAATCACGCCGCTGACGCCGGTGGGCGCGCCGTGAAAGCCAATGAAAGCAAGGCTGGAATGAAACCGCGGGAAAGGGCTGCGTGCTCCGCGCTCAGGCGCATGAGCATAACGCCGCGCGAAGCGGAGCGCGCTTCCCTCATCACGAAAAGGCCGGTCCGTCGATCCAGTGAAGCCCCGTGAAAGGGCGCCGCCATGCGGGGACAACCAGCGAAAGACGCCGCCCGCGCTCCCGTGCGGAGCGCGAGGCGGACGCAATTCTTCGGATTAGTTGACCGAATCCTTCAGGCCCTTGCCGGCCTTGAACTTCGGCTGGGCCGACGCCTTGATGGCCATCGTTTCGCCGGTGCGCGGGTTGCGGCCGGTCGAGGCCTTGCGCTGCGAGACGGAGAAGGTGCCGAAGCCGACGAGACGAACCTCGTCACCCTTCTTCAGCGCGGCCGTGATCGCGTCGAACACGCCCTCAACTGCCTTGCCGGCTTCCGCCTTGGTGAGACCGCTGCTGTCGGCGACTGCGCTGATCAGATCCTGCTTGTTCATTGCCTTTGGAACCCCCTTCATGTCGTTGCTTGTGGTGGGAATCGTGCTCGAAGTGCCGCATAAAGGCGTTTCCGGACGCGGCTGTCAAAGATTTTTGCAGGCGAAGCGCCGAAATGCGAATGATTCCGGACGATTCATCGAAACAGCCATCGCCCCATCCCGGATCGGGCCGGAAAAGGCCATTCTCCGGCGCATCGGCGGCTCGGTCTTTTGGCTGGAACGAAGCGCCCACGGGCGCGCGCGAAGAATCGCCCGCGCCCGGTTCGCTTTCAAAGCCGGCTCAATGCCGCAGCGTCGGTTCGCCGTCGCTGGATGCCGTGAGCGGCGGCTGGGCGGCGAGATCGTCCTGCTCGGACCATTCGATGGGCGTCAGCGGCGCGATGAGCGCGCGCGCCAGCACTTCATCGACATGGCTGACCGGCACGATCTCCAGCCCTTCCTTGATGTTGGCGGGGATCTCGGCCAGGTCCTTCTCATTCTCCTGCGGAATGAGCACGGTCTTGATCCCGCCGCGCAGGGCCGCCAGCAGCTTCTCCTTGAGACCGCCGATCGGCAGCACCCGGCCGCGCAGCGTGACCTCGCCCGTCATCGCCACATCCTTGTTCACGGCTATGCCCGTGAGCGTCGAGACGATGGACGTGACCATGCCGATGCCGGCAGAGGGACCGTCCTTGGGCACGGCGCCCTCGGGCAAGTGGATGTGGATGTCGCGCCGGTTGAAGATGCTGGGCTTGATACCATAGCCGGGCGCACGTGCCTTCACGTAGGAGAAGGCGGCCTGCACCGACTCGGTCATCACGTCGCCGAGCTTGCCGGTCGTGCGGATCTGGCCCTTGCCGGGCACCGTCACCGATTCGATGGTGAGCAGCTCGCCGCCCACTTCCGTCCAGGCCAGGCCCGTGACCGCGCCGATCTGGTGCTCCTCCTCGGACATGCCGTGGCGGAACTTGCGCACGCCGGCATAGTCGCCAAGATTGGCGGGCGTGATGACGACCTGAGTCTCCTTGCCCTCTAGGATACGGCGCAGCGCCTTGCGGGCAAGACGCGCGATCTCGCGCTCCAGCGTGCGCACGCCCGCCTCGCGCGTATAATAACGGATGAGGTCGCGCAGCGCGGCTTCCTCGATGGCGAACTCGCCTTCCTTGAGGCCATGCGCCTCGATCTGCTTCTCGACCAGATGCCGCTCGGCGATCTCGACCTTCTCGTCCTCGGTATAGCCCTCCAGCCGGATGATCTCCATGCGGTCCAGCAGGGCGCGCGGCAGGTTGAGGCTGTTCGCGGTGGTCACGAACATGATGTCCGAAAGATCGAGGTCGATCTCCAGATAATGGTCCTGGAACTTGCTGTTCTGCTCGGGGTCGAGCACCTCCAGCAGCGCCGAGGCCGGATCGCCCCGGAAATCCTGGCCCAGCTTGTCGATCTCGTCGAGCAGCACGAGCGGGTTCATCGTCCCGGCCTTCTTGAGATTGGCCGCGATCTTGCCCGGCATGGAGCCGATATAAGTGCGGCGGTGGCCGCGAATCTCCGCCTCGTCGCGCACGCCGCCCAGCGACTGCCGCACGAACTCGCGGCCGGTCGCCTTGGCGATGCTGCGGCCGAGCGAGGTCTTGCCGACGCCCGGCGGGCCGACGAGGCACAGGATCGGGCCCTTCAGCTTGTCCGAGCGCGCCTGCACCGCGAGATATTCGATGATGCGGTCCTTGACCTTGTCGAGCGCGAAATGATCGGCATCCAGAATGTCCTGCGCCTTCACCAGATCCTTCTTGAGCTTGCTCTTCTTGCCCCAGGGCAGGCCGAGCAGCGCGTCGAGATAATTGCGCACCACCGTCGCCTCGGCACTCATCGGCTGCATGGAGCGCAGCTTCTTGAGTTCCGTGTCGGCCTTGGCGCGTGCTTCCTTGCTGAGCTTGAGCTTCTTGATCTTCTCGGTGAGTTCGGAAAGCTCGTCGCCCTCCTCGCCCTCGCCGCCGCCCAGCTCGCGCTGGATCGCCTTCAATTGCTCATTGAGATAATATTCGCGCTGGGTCTTCTCCATCTGGCGCTTCACGCGGCCGCGGATCTTCTTCTCGACCTGCAGCACGCCCAGCTCGCCCTCCATGAAGGCGAATACCATCTCCAGGCGCTTCAACGGATCGTCCTCCACCAGCAGCGCCTGCTTGTCGCTGTCCTTGATGGCGAGGTTGGCGGCCACGAAATCGGAGAGGCGGCCGGCCTCGTCGATCTCGCGCAGCTGCACCGGCGTCTCGGCCGGCAGCTTCTTGTTGAGCTTGGCGTAATTCTCGAACTGGTTGGCGACCGAGCGCATCATCGCCTCGACCTCGGGGCC
>CBIMKI010000041.1:0-16110 GCA_966244395.1 uncultured Sphingobium sp.
TCTCCACGCTCGAGCCGTACATCGTCGGGCCGCACTCGCCCGATCGCGCACGCCACGCCCTGGTGCTCAGGATTGTGGGCGGCGTGCTGCTCGCCATCGCCAGGGCCGCCCGCACCTATCGGCGGGCGGGGACGGGCACACCTGCGTCGCCGACGTGCCGTCCGCCTGCATGGCGACCGTGAACTCGGATGGCGTCACATTGTCCACCACCGCCACGCCCTGGAAATCGACATCGGCGATGCCCTTGCCGTCGAAGCTGATCGAGATGTCCAGGCGCTTGGAGATTTCGAGCAGGGCCTGATCGCGCGAGTCCAGAAGCTGAATCTGCGCGGGCGAGCCATCGACGGAACGGCGCAGACCCTCGTTCGCGCTCGCAAGCTGGCGGATCGCATCGTTGAGCGCGGCGACCTCATTGGTCGCGGTCGTCGCCAGACCTTCCTGCAGCGTGGTCAGATCGCCATGCGCAAGCTGGAAGGCCGTGTTGACCTGCTCCATCGCGAACAGGACGTCGGTCCGCAGCGTACGATCCGTCGGATTGGCGGCAAGACGTTCGATGGCCGAGAACATGCCGCCCATGCGCTGGCCGACCCCGAGCGGACCATCATCGAGCGCGGTCTGGATGTCGGTCATCCAACGCGCGCGCTGATCGGCGCTGCCAAGCGTCATGGCCGTGCGGCGGACGGCGGCATCCAGATAAGCGTCATTGGCGCGGAAGACGCGGCCGATCTCCACGCCTGCGAAGGCGACGCCGCCCTTGTCGAAAATGGACGAGGAGGTCGAGGCGGGGGACTCGCGAATCTCCAGATTGCGGCGGCTGTAGCCATCCACATTGGCATTCGCGATATTGTCGGCAATGGCGCCCATCGCGGCCTGATAAGCCCGCGTGCCCGAGGCACCCACCTGGAAGAGATCGACCGAAGGCATCAGTTCTTATCCAACTGCTGGAGGATGAGCTGGGCAATGCCCAAGCCGCCCTGATCGGCCATGCCCTGCGCCATATGGGCATCGGACAGCTCGCGGAACTGGTCGACCGCGCTCGAGCCGTCGATGCTTTCGCCCAGGCTCGCATTGCGCATGCTCTGCATGAGCTGGCGCATGAACACCGCCTCGAAACCCTTGGCGGCCTTCTCCAGAGCGGCGCGCTGCTCGGCACGCTGGGGCGTTGCCGCCGACGCGCCGGGCGCAGGAACGGCGCCGTTGAGAGCCAGGGAGCTTGCCTGTGTCATATGACCTCGAGTTCCGCCTTCATTGCGCCAGCCTGCTTCAGGGCCTCGAGGATCTCGACCAGGTCCGAGGACGAGGCGCCCACAGCGTTCACTGCCTTGACTATATCGGCCAGAGAGGCCCCGCCTTTAAACAGGAACATCGGATTCTTCTCTTCCGTGGCCTCGATCGCGCTTGAAGGCTCGACCGCGGTCTCCCCCCGCGAGAAGGGCGCGGGCTGCACGATGCGCGGCGCTTCGCGCACCGAGACGGTGAGCTTGCCGTGGCTGACCGCGGCGGGCGTGATCTGCACCTGGCCGTTGATGACGACCGTGCCGGTGCGCGCATTGACAATCACCTTGGCCGGCGGATCGGCGGGCTTGACCTGGATATTCTCGATGAGACCCATCATCATGATGCGGCTCTCGGCACCCTGTGGCGCATCGATGCTGATCGACACACCGTCGAGCGCCTTGGCGCGCTTGTCGTTGAAGGCGATGTTGATCGCATCGGCGACGCGCAGTGCCGTGGTGAGATCGGCGTCGTTGAGATTGAAGGTGAGGCCCGGATTGGTATCGAAGCCGGTCGCAACCGCGCGCTCGACCGTCGCGCCGCTGGGGATGCGGCCGGCCGACGGCACGTTGACCGAAAGCTGCGAGCCATCCGCGCCCGAGACGCCGAGGCCGCCCACGGCGAGATTGCCCTGCGCCATCGCGTAGATCTCACCATCGGCGCCGCGCAGGGGCGTCAGCACCAGCGTGCCGCCGCGCAGCGACTTGGCCTTGCCGAGCGCCGAAACCGTGACGTCGAGCCG
Organism: uncultured Sphingobium sp.; assembly: GCA_966244395.1. GTDB lineage: Bacteria > Pseudomonadota > Alphaproteobacteria > Sphingomonadales > Sphingomonadaceae > Sphingobium. The sequence goes on from CBIMKI010000041.1 coordinate 2,018, forward strand.
CTGGCCAGGCTTGGAGAAAGGCGGCAGTTCGGTCGTGATGAGCACGGCGGCGGCGTTCTTCAGCGCCGGACTGACGCCCGGCGGCAGCGTGAGGCCGAAACGCGAGACGACGCCTTTCACGCCCTGCGTGGCATAATCGAGGCTGTCGTCGCCCGTGCCGGCGAGACCCACCACCACGCCATAGCCGGTGAGTTGGTTGGCGCGCAGCCCCTCGAAGGCGCCCAGATCCTTGATCCGCTCGGCCTGCGCAGGCGATGCGGCAAGCTGGAACGCGGCCAGCAGCGCCATGAATGCCGCGAGGAACCGAGGCAGGAGAGCGGAGCGGCGCTCGACGGTGCGAAGGGGAAGCATCGGAACGGTCACTCCGTCAGAAGGGGCTGATGATTGAGAAGAAGCTCGAAAGCCAGCCGGGACGGCTCGCCCGCTGGACATCGCCACGGCCGGTATAAGTGATGCGGGCATCGGCCACGCGCGTGGAGAGCACGCGATTGTCCGGGCTGATGTCGGCCGCACGGATGAGGCCCGAAATCTGCACGAACTCGTCGCCGCGATTGAGCGTCAACGCCTTCTGCCCGCGCACCAGCAGCGTGCCGTTGGGATAGACCTTGGCCACGGTCACGGTGACTTCGCCGGACAGGGCATTGGACTGCGAGGCGTCGCCGCCGCCGTTGAACCCCTGCGTGGCGCTCGCCGAGACATCGCTCGGCTTGAAGAGATTGCTGAAAAGGCCGGTGGCCGGCGGCGTGATGCCCGCGCTGCCCGAGCGGCTGGTCGTCGCGCTCGTGCTCTTGGACGCATCGGTGCGCTCGACGAGAAGGATGGTGAGAACATCGCCCACCGATGCGGCGCGGCCGCCGCTCACCAGCGGCGCATAGCCATTGGCGGGCTGGAAGATGGAGCCGTTCGCCACGGGCCGGGCGGTTTCCAGCGTCTCGGGATAAGTGACCTGGTAATCCGGATTGGCCAGCGGATCCTTTTTCTTGCCGAAAAGGCCGGCCGAAGCGGGAGCGGATGCCAGCGCGATGAGCGCGCAGAAGGAAAGGAACGTTTTCATGGCTTTAGAGCTGCTGGTTCGTGTACTGGAGCATCTCGTCCGCCGCCTTGATCATCTTTGAAGCGATCTCATAGGCGCGCTGCGTCTCGATCATGCTGACCAGCTCCTCGACGGTGTTGACATTGGATTGCTCGAGCGAGCCGGAGCGGATCGTGCCGCGGCCCTCTGCACCGGCGGCGCCCACCTGGGCCGTGCCGGACGCGGCGGTCTCGACAAGCAGATTGTTGCCGACCGCCTGGAGACCGGCGGCATTGACGAAACCCGCCGTCTCGATCTGGCCGAGCACCGTCGGCTCCGTCTGGCCCAGCACCGTGGCCGAGACCGTGCCGTCATTGCCGATGGAGAGCGAGGTCGTGCCCTGCGGCACGGTGATCTGCGGCATCAGGGGCAGGCCGTCGGTCGAGACGATGGTGCCTTCCGCATTCAGCTTGAAATTGCCGGCGCGCGTGTAGCCGATGGAGCCGTCCGGCATCTGGAGCTGGAAATAGCCATCGCCTTCGATGGCGAGATCGAGCGCGTTGCCGGTCGTCTGAAGCGTACCCTGCGTATCGATGCGTTCCGTGCCGGTGAGCTGGACGCCGGTGCCGAGGTTAAGGCCGATGGCGAGCTTGTTCTGGCTGTCCGCCTGGCTGCCCGCCGCCACGATCTGCTGATAGGCCAGCGTCTCGAAATTGGCGCGGTCGCGCTTGAAGCCGACAGTGTTCACGTTCGCCAGATTGTTGGCGATGACCCGCATCTTGACGTCCTGTGCGTCAAGGCCGGTGCGGGCAACGTGGAGAGCGCTGGTCATTCTTCTGGTCCTTCCGTTCGCTCAGCCTCAGCCGTCCAGCCGCATCAGGCTGGCACCGCTGCTGTCGATTTCCTTGGCGGTCTGGATGAGCTTGATCTGTTGTTCCCACGCACGGCTCGCCTCGATCATGTTGACGAGCGCGGCGGTCGCGTTGACGTTCGAGCCTTCGAGGCTGCCCGTCGTCACGCGCGCATAAGGATCGTCCGGCAGCGCGCCGCCGTTCACCTCACGGAAGAGATTGTCCGTGCCCTTGGCTACGACCGAACCCCTGGGATTGACCAGGCGCAGCGTGTCGATCTGCACGGGCTGGTCGATCTGCCCGCCCTGCGGCACGATCCAGACGCCGCCGTCCTTGGCGATGCTGACACTGTCCGCCGGGGGGAGCGTGACCGGGCCGGCGGCACCGAGGACGGGATGCCCGTCGCCGGTCGTCAGCAGCCCGCTCTCCGAGGTGCGCAGGTCGCCCCGGCGCGTATAGCCCTCCGAGCCGTCATTGGCCTGGACGGCGAGCAGCGCCTCGCCATCGAGCGCGATATCGAGCGGATTGCCGGTCTGGACGACACTGCCCTGCTTGAAATCCGCGCCGATCACCTGATCGACGGAATGGGCGCGCGATTCGAAGCCCTGGCCGCCGACCCAGCGGGTCGAGGCATTGTAGATCTCCGCGCGGAAGCCCGTCGTGTTGACGTTCGCCAGATTGTTGGCGATCGCCGTCTGACGGGCGAGGTTGCCGCGCATCGCGGTCTTGGCAATGTCGATGAGGCGATCCATGGCCCAGCTCCCCGTTTACCGCGCCGGCTCAGCGATCAGCTGCGCAGGTTGACGATGGTGGAGGTGATGGTCGAGGCAGCTTCGATGGCCTTGGCATTGGCCTGGAAGTTGCGCTGCGCGGAAATGAGCGCGACCAGCTCCTCGGTGATGTCCACGTTCGAGCGCTCCAGCGAACCGGAGCGGACAGCGCCGAACAGGCCATTATTGCCCGCGCCGTAGACCGGCTGGCCGCTCTCCTTGGTGGTGAGCCAGTGGCTGTCGCCCATCTGACGCAGGCCCTCCTGGCTCGGGAAGCTGGCGACGGCGAGATTGCCGAGCATCTCGGTCGTGCCGTCCGCGAAGGTCGCCGTGACGAGACCCTCGACCGAGATGCCGACGCTGGCGAGCTGCACCGTGGGATCGGAAGGCTTGGCGGTCGGGATGACCAGATCCATGAAGTCGGCAACATCCGTGCTGGACGGCTTCTGCGTCACCGGATCGACCGGCATGACCTGCAGGCGGTTGCCCAGCGTATCGACGACATAGCGATCCTGGTCGACGCCCATGGCGCCGGCGCGGGTGAAGCTGATCTGGCTGGCGGGCGGCGCGCTGCGCACCGTGAAGAAGCCCTCGCCGGTCAGCGCGATGTCCAGCGTCTTGCCGGTCGTCTCGAGCGTACCCTGCGTGAACTGCTGCGTCGCGCCGATCTGGCGCGTGCCCTGGCCGCCGGCCGTGTTGGCCGAAAGAGGAGAGCCCGCGAAGATGTCGCCAAAGGTCACCTTGCTCTTCTTGAAGGCGGTCGCGCCGACGTTCGCGACGTTGTTCGCGATCGCGGCGAGGTCGCCCTGGGCGCCCTTGAGACCGGAAAGGGAGATGTAGAAGGACATGGACTTAGCTCCTCAGTGAAATGCGTTCGCTCAACCCAGACGCTTGGCGTCGGTGGGCTGGAAATTTCCAAGTGCGGTGATGAGCCGCGCGTCTGTGCCGCTGGCCGGGGACTGGACCGCAACGATGCTGGCCCAGGTCGAGATGTCGGTGGTCTTGCCGCCGCGGACCTGCACCTTGAGCGGCTCGCCTGCGATGAATTCGCCCGCCTCGTCGGTGCCGTCCCAATAGAAGCCGACGGCGCCGGCGGACTGCTTGCCGAGTTCGATCGTCTTCAGCTTCTGGCCGTCCATGTCGTAGAGGTCGATGGCGAGACCCTCGACGTCCTCGGCCAGCGTGATCTCGCCGGCATAGGCGCCGACGCGATCGGGCGTCGCGATGTCGCTCTTGACCAGCATGGACTTGCCGATCCAGTTCGCGGCATCCGAAAGACGCGTGCCGGTGAGGGACTCCGCGATGTTGTTCAGCAGCTTGTTGCCCTGCGCCTGGTTCTCCAGCGAGCTGAAGGTCGCCATCTGCTGGACCATCTGGTTGTTGTCCATGGGCGCGAAGGGGTCCTGATACTGGAGCTGAGCCGTCATCAGCTTCAGGAAACCCGCCTGGTCGATGGTCTGCACGCCCGTTTCCTTGGCGGCGGCCGTCTGAGGCCCGCTGAGGCCCGCCTGAGTGTACACGTCTGTGTTAACGGTCATTTGCCGAGCCTTATGGTTTCGAGCATGAGGGTCTTGGCGGTCTGAAGGACCTGCACATTGTTCTGGTACTGGCGGGCGCTCTCGACCATGTCGACAAGCTCGGCGCTGCTATCCACGCCCGCTTCCCACACATCGCCATTGGCGTCGGCCAGCGGGTGATTGGGGTCGTGACGCTTGCTCACGGGCGTGTCGGAACTGACGACGCGGTCGACCTGCACGGTAGCGACACCGGGCGCGTCCGAGACGGTCTTGAACACCGGGCGGATAGCGCGATAGGCCTGCGCCTCGCTGCCCGCGACCGCGCCCGCATTGGCGAGGTTCGATGCCGTGGCGTTGAGGCGGACGAGCTGGGCCGACATGGCCCGGCCCGAAATGTCGAAGATGCTGAGCGGCTTATCCATGCTCATTCTCCCCGCAGCGCGCGCGTGATGGTATTGAGGCGGCCCTCCAGGAAAGAGAGGGTCGTGCGATACTTGACCGCATTTTCGGAGAAGAGCGTCTGCTCGGTCGACATCTCGACGGTGTTGCCGTCGGCCGAGGGCTGAAGCGGCACGCGGTAACCCATGGCCTGCTCGAGCGCGTTGCGGACCGTGCCCTGCGCCTTGGTGGCCGTGGCGAGCGCGGCATCGAAATCGACGTCGCGCGCCTTGTAGCCCGGCGTGGAGGCATTGGCGATGTTCGAGGCAATAAGCTCCAGCCGCTGGGAGCGGAGCTGAAGCGCCTTGCCATGGATGCCGAACAAATTGTCCGCGAGTGACATTTTTTTCGTGCCTTCCCTAAAAGTCCTCCGGGCCGTGCCGTTCTGCCGATTGAATTGGATCGCCAGAGCCGGACCCCATGCCCGCATGGAATTAAAAGCAAAGGCCGTGCCAATTCCGGTTTCCGGCCGCAGCGGAAGCATGAGACACACGGATTTCCGCGCCTCCCGGGTTGCGGAGCGGCAAGGCCGGCAATTTTTTGCCGGTCGGCGGCAGCCTGTTGCCGGTCCGTGCGCGCCAGGGGACGAAATGCGCCGATGACCGACATTCTGGGCCATCTCCTCGCGCCGCTCCCCCTCGCCTTCGTACTTGCCGGCGCCCTCTTCATCGCGCTGGCCCAGCAGGGCCTTTCCGCCCTTCCCTCCGCGCTTGCCGCGCTCAAGCCGCTGTTGACCGCCACCCCCGCCGACGACCGCGACGGCGCGCGGGCGGTCCTGCTGCGGGCCGAGGAAACCGCGCATAGCCACGATGTCTCGCGCATCGACCGGCTGCGCGCGCACCAGCCTTTCCTCATCCAGGCGCTGACCACGCTCGCCAATGCGCCCGATGTCGAGCGCTTCGCCTTCTGGGCGCGGCAGGACATGGCCGACCGCAAGGCCCGGCACGAACGCGCCATCGGCTTCTGGAACGCGATTGCGGACGCCGCACCCGCCATGGGCATGGCCGGCACCATCGTCGGCCTGGTCGGCATGTTCTCGCGGATGAGCGACCCGGCGACGATCGGCCCGGCCATGGCACTGGCACTGATGACCACCCTGCACGGCATGATCCTGGCCAATGCAATCGCCGGGCCCATCGCCAATCGTCTTGCCCGTCTCTCTCAGGAGGAACTGGCCTGGCAGCACGAGATCGTCGACCGCATGATCGCGCTCGCCCGGCGCGAGACGCCCGCCCTGCCCCTCAAGGGCAGCGTGCGCGAAGTCGCATGAACCGCGTGGCGCGGGCGCGCTGGGCGCTGAGCTTCGCCGATCTCAGCCTGCTGATGCTGGGCTTTTTCGTGCTCCTGCAAGCCAGTCAGGGCACGCGCGACGAGGCACTGGCGGGGCTCAACGTCTATTTCGCGGGTATCCGCGCGCCGCAGCAGACGGACCTCCCCGCCGAACAGCTCTTCGCGCCCGGAGAAGCCCTGCTCTCCGAGCCCGGCCGCGCGAAACTGCGGGCGGCGGCCAGGGCCTTCGCGCAGGACAGCTCCGTGATCCGCATCCAGTCGCTCGGCCTTGCCCAGGGCGAGCATCGCTTCGATGCCTGGGATCTCTCGGCCGCGCGCCTGGGCGCCGTCGCGCGGGCGCTGGTAGCCGCGGGCATCGCGCCCGACCGTATCCGCATTGCCGGCCTCGCCGAGACGGACGACGAGACCGTCCGGGGCCAGACGATCCGCATCGCCGCACAACCACGCTGAGGCCGCGCCGCGCCATCTTGGCACAATCCTTGCTGTTTTACGAACGGACGGGCCACGCGGCCCACAGCGAACGGATTACAAAGATGGATCACAATCGCCTGATTTTCCGGATCTTTCGGACCCCGGCATGGCTCATCGCCCTGCTGGCGCTGCTGCCGGTTTCGACGGCCGCGCAGGCCCAGGCCTTCGAAGATCTCGACCGGCTGGACACGCTGGTCGGCATCATCGTGGGCGCGAATATCGGCGAGCCGGGCGGCCCGGTGGCGCCGATCGACCGCCGCCTGCGCCTGAAGCCCTGCCCCGCGACTCCCAAGGTCGAGGGCCCGACCTTCGGCGCCGCGATCGTCTCCTGCGCCGAAACCGGCTGGCGGATCCGCGTCCCGCTCGCGGGTGCGCCGATCGGCGACCGTGTGCCGATGGCGGCCATGTCCGGCGTTCGCGCCCCGGTGGCGCAGCAAAGCGTGCCGGCGGACAAGGTCGTCAAGAAGGGCGATCCGGTCGAACTGGTAGCCGGAAGCGAGGTTTTCAGTGTGTCGCGCCTGATGATCGCCGACGAGGACGGCGCTATCGGCGACCTCATCCGCGTGCGCCAGGACGCCAAGTCCCCGCCCGTCAGTGCCCGTGTGGAACGGGCCGGACGGGTTCGTGCACCGACAATTTAAGTTTTCTTGAACCGATCCGTATATAAGGCGGTCGGACAAGAAAGGGATTTCTCGATGATCAAGTCTGTTGGCCAGGCCATGAGTGCCGCGATCGAGGCGGCGAAGCTGCGCGAAGGCGGACAGACTCGCGCCGCCGCGCCCGCAACCCAGGCCTCCTCGGCCTCCGTCGTCGCTGAAACTGTTGCAACGCCCGCCGCGCGCATGGCCGCACAGGGCGCCCCGGTCGACTCGGCGCGCATCGAGCGCATCAAGCAGGCCATCGCCTCGGGCAACTATCCCGTCGATCCCGACAAGATCGCCGAAAAGATGCTCGATCTGGATCTCCCAGTCACACGACACTGACGAAAAGCGAAGGATCCCATGAGCCCGACCAACCTCATCGACGATCTCGCCGTAAAATCCGAAACGCTCCAGGCCGCCATGCAAAGCGGCCAGCTCGCGCGCATCGACGCGGCCGTGGAAGGCTTCACGGCCACGCTGGAGCAAGTGAGGGCAGTGGGCCAATGGCCTGCCGACCCTGCGCTGCGCGAGGCACTGGTACCGCTCGCACCTTTGCTAGACCAGGCCCGCACGATGGCAAGCCTGCTGGCGGACATGACCGGCCAGATGCACGACATGGCGGTCTCCAAGGCGCGCGACGCCCGCCAACCGCTCTATGCCCGCACCGGCGCGCGCATGGCCTGAACCATCGCCGCCGCTCAAAGGCACTGCAAGCCGGGCCCCGCGCCCGGCTTTTGCGTTTTTTGGCAACAGTGAACTGACCCGAACAAAGTCTTAATTCTGGCACGCTTCTTGCTTCTTTACCGGCGACACCAACAAGAGGTCGAACCGGGACGATGTCCGCCTTCGAAGGCCTGAAATTCAATGATCTGGCGGGCACGCAGCAAGGGCGCGTGACGCAGGCGATCGCGAGCGCGAGCCGCCGGACAGGTGTCGACTTCAATTATCTGATGAGCCAGGCGCGCGTCGAAAGCGCCATGAACCCCACGGCACGTGCCGCCACGTCGAGCGCGACCGGCCTCTATCAGTTCATCGACCAGAGCTGGCTCGCCATCATCAACGACCATGGCGCCAAGCACGGCATCGGCTGGGCGGCCGATGCGATCCAGAAGACATCCAGCGGCAATTATTATGTGGCGGATGCATCGCTGCGCCAGCAGATCCTGAACCTGCGCAACCATCCCGAGACCGCTTCGGTGATGGCCGCCGAACTCGCATCGGACAATCGCGAGTATCTGGAAAGCCGCATCGGCCGCCGCGCCGAGGCGGTCGACCTCTATCTCGCCCACTTCCTGGGCGCCGGCGGCGCCGCCAAATTCCTGACCAGCATGGCGAGCGCACCCGGCATGGCGGCAGCCCCGCTCTTCCCGGCCGCCGCGCGCGCCAACAGCTCGATCTTCTACGACCGCGACGGCAATGCCCGCAGCCTCGCCGACATCCGCGCGACCTTCGCACAGAAGCTCGCCAGCGGCGGCGGCGCGAGCGGTGCGCCGACCTCGGGCAGCACATGGGCCATGCCGGACGGCACGCGCATGGTGCAGCCCGCCGACTATATGCGCATCGCCCAGGAACGCCTCGCCCAGACGGGCGGCGCCGGGAACGCACAGTCCATGGACAGCACCGACGGTGCCTATGCCGAGGGCGACGCGGTGCTGCTCGCCGACATTCAGGCGCTCACGCTGGGCCGTACCCCAACCCAGGCCGCGCCCAACGCACAGGCCGCGCGCCTCGCCTATCTCACGCTCGAAACGCTTGGAAGGTAATCGACCGACATGACCCGCAGCGAAGTCAACGGCAAGATCTGGACCAACAGCGCGAAGGGCGCGATCCTTCCGCTCGGCATCCTGCTGCTCGTCATGTTCATGGTGGTGCCGGTCCCGGCCTTCATGCTGGACGTGGGCTTCATCGCCAACATCATGATTAGCCTCGCGGTGGTCATGGTCGCCCTGAATGCCGCCAAGCCGCTCGATTTCTCGGCCTTCCCGACCGTGCTGCTCTTCACTACCCTGCTGCGCCTCGCGCTCAACGTCGCGTCCACGCGCGTGGTGCTGGTGAACGGCCACACCGGCGAGGCCGCCGCCGGCCATGTCATCGAGGCATTCGGCACCTTCCTGATCGGCGGCGACTATGTCGTGGGCCTGTTCGTCTTCGCGATCCTGATGATTATCAACCTGGTGGTCATCACCAAGGGCGCCGGCCGCGTGTCGGAGGTGTCCGCCCGCTTCACCCTGGACGCCCTGCCCGGCAAGCAGATGGCGATCGACGCCGATCTCAACGCCGGCCTCATCACGGTCGAGGACGCGCGCGAACGCCGCCAGGAAATCTCGCGGGAAGCGGATTTCTACGGCTCGATGGACGGTGCTTCCAAATTCGTGAAGGGCGATGCGGTCGCCGGCCTGCTCATCCTCGTCATCAATATCGTGGGCGGCATCATCCTGGGCGTGTTCAGCCATGGCCTGGAGATCGCCGACGCGGCGCGCACCTATGTGCTGCTCGCCATCGGCGACGCACTCGTCGCGCAGATCCCGGCGCTGCTGCTCTCCATCGCCGCCGCCGCGATCGTCACGCGCGTCACCTCCGATCACGACCTCTCCGGCCAGATCACCTCCGAATTCGGCGTGGACAAGGCATGGATGCCGGTGGCCGGCATCCTCACCATATTGGGCGTCATGCCGGGCATGCCGCATGTCGTCATCCTGCCGGCTGCCGCCATCGCCGGCTTCATCGCCTGGAAGCTGCGCCGGGCCGCCAAGGCGGCGGCCGCCACTGCCCCGGTCGAGGCGCCGCCGGTCGAGAACCCGGCCCATATCGAATGGTCGGACGTGTCGGACGGCGCGGTGCTGGGCCTGGAGATCGGCTACGGCCTCATCGGCCTGGTCGACGAGCGCAAGGACGCGCCGCTGATGGGCCGCATCACCGGCATCCGCCGCCAGCTCTCGCGCGAGCTGGGCTTCGTCATCCCGATGATCCGCGTGCGCGACAATCTGGCACTCGGCCCCAACCAGTATCGCATCACCATCGCCGGCGTCACCGTGGGCGAGGACGAGGTCTGGGCCGACGATCTGCTCGCGCTCGACAGCGGCGATCTCACCAGCACGGTCGGCGGCCGCGCCGCCAAGGACCCGACCTTCGGCCTCGATGCCGTGTGGATCGAGCCCGCCCGCCGCAGCGAGGCCGTGGTCGCGGGCTATACCGTGGTCGATTCCTCCACGGTCGTCGCCACGCACCTCAACCATCTCATTCTCCAGAACGCATCGGAGATGTTCGGCATGGACGAGGCACGCAAGCTGCTGGACACATTGCAGGAAGTCGCGCCGCAGCTCGCCGAGGGCCTGACGCCCCAGTTGCTCTCGCTGCAGCAGGTCGCCGCGGCCTGCCGCGCGCTGCTCGCCGAGGGCGTGACGCTCAAGGACTTCCGCCGCATCGCCGAGGCGATGGTCGACGCCGCGCGGCCGGACATGAGCCCGGAGATGCTGGTCGAGGCCATTCGCCAGCGCATCGGCTCGCTCATCATCCAGGGCATCGTGCCGGTGAAGATGCCGTTGCCGGTCATCACGCTCGACGGCGAACTCGAAGGCCTGCTCGCCCAGGCGATGCGGGTCGCGGGCGATGCCAAGCATCCGATCGAGCCCGCGCTCGCCCAGCGCCTCATCGAGCAGGTGAGCGAGGCGGCGCGGCCGCTTCTGTCCCAGGCGCGCAATTTCGCGATCGTCACTTCGCCGATGGCGCGCCGTGCGCTCTCCCGGCTGTTCCGGCCGCATCTGCCCGAGACGCCGGTGCTCTCCTTCCTGGAAATCCCCGACGGCAAGCCGGTCGAGGTGGTCGCCGTGGTCGGCAACGAGACCCGGATGCACGCCCAGGACCGCCTGCCGGCGGCCGCCTGATCGCCCGGTCGAAAGCGGAGCGATGCGATGTCGTTAACGTTCCGCATACGATCCGGAAAACCTTGTTTAAGTCTTTTGGGTTAGAGCCGCTGTCATGCAAAGCGCAAAGCTTGAGGTCGCCAATCTGACATATGGGCGCAAGGCGGGGCCAAACCCCCAGAGCCTTGCGCAGCAATATATGCCCTTGGTGCGCAAGATCGCCTGGCACGTCCATGGCCGGGTCTCCAGCGCCATCGAGGTGGAGGACCTGTTGCAGATCGGCATGGTCGCATTGGTCGAGGCCGCCAACAGCTTCGAGGACCGCGGCCACGGCTTTGCCGCTTATGCGCAGATGCGCGTGCGCGGCGCGATGATCGACCATCTGCGGCGCCACGCCACGCTGTGCCGCTCCGCCATGGCGCGGCGCAAGGTGGTGCAGGAAGCGCGCCGGGTGCTGGAACAGAAGACCGGCCGCGCGCCGAGCGAGGCGGAAGTGGCCGAGCATCTGGGGCTCGATGCGGCCGCCTATCGCGATCTGGCCGACGGCACCGACACGATCCAGCACACCAGCATCGAAGAGGTCTATTCCGACCAGTCCATGTGGTTCGCGGACGTCGGCGAACGCGCCGACGACATGCTGGAGCGCGAATCGCTCAAAAAAGCCATCGCCGGCTGCATCGCCGACCTGCCGCAGCGCGAGGCCATGGTGCTGCAACTCTACTTCGTCGAGGAAATGAACCTCGAGGAAATCGGCCAGACGCTGGATATCGGCGCGGCCCGCGTCTGCCAGATCAAGAAGGCGGCGCTGGACAAGCTGCGCGCCCGCCTCACCGACTGGCACTGAGCTTTCACTGAAACTCCGGCGGGCTTCGCTGGTTTTACCTCCAGTCCAACAGACTGGAGTGGCTCACCGTGGCAAATGAACCTCAGAAAGTGATCGTCGAAAAGTCCGGCAATGGCGCCCTTGTCGCTATAATCGCCGTCATTGCCATTGCCCTGCTGGCCTTCGTCGCCTTTACGATGATGCAGCGGGAAAATGACAAGGACAGCGCGATCGAATCGGCCGCCCATCAGGTCGGGGACGCGGCGCAGGATGTCGGCGACGCCGCTCAGGACGCGGTTCGGAAGGTCGAGTGACCGCGCGGCAAGGCATGCCGGCGCAATATCGGATGATGGCGCCGCCGATCTTCCCGGCGGCGCCCATCGGCATCCGGTGACATGGCCGCGCCGCGCGAACCTGCCGGACATTTCAAGCAGAACATCGTCCTCTACGGCGCACTGATCGCCAATCTCGGCATCGCGCTCGCCAAGTTCGCCGCCTCGGCCGTCACCGGCTCCTCCTCGATGTTGACCGAAGGTGTGCACTCGCTGGTCGACAGCGGCAATCAGATCCTGCTGCTCTATGGCCAGGCGCGGGCCAAAGCGCCGCCGGACGCCGCTCATCCGTTCGGCTATGGGAGGGAGGTCTATTTCTGGGCCTTCGTCGTCGCAATCCTGATCTTCGCGATCGGAGCGGGCGTTTCCATCTATGAAGGCTGGCTGCATATCCGGAACCCCGAGCCGCTGGGCGACCCGACCCTCAACTATGTCGTCCTCGCCATAGCCATGGCGCTGGAGGGCACATCCTGGGCGATCGCCGTCCGCGCCTTCAACAGCAGCCGGCAGGGCGCGAGCTGGTGGCGCTCCATTCGCCGATCCAAGGACCCGGCCGGCTTCATCGTGCTGTTCGAGGACAGCGCAGCGCTCGCCGGCCTGCTGCTGGCCGCGCTCGGCATCTGGGCCAGCCATCATTATGGCGACCCCCGGCTGGACGGTATCGCCTCGGTGGCGATCGGGCTCATTCTCGCCGCCATCGCGACACTGCTCGCGCGGGAGTCGAAGGGCCTGCTGATTGGCGAGAGCGCCGACGCGACCATCATCGCCCGCGTGTGGCGCCTCCTGGACCAGAAGGCCTATGTGACGTCGGTCAACCATGTGCGCACCATCCACAGCGCGCCCGATGCGGTGTTCGTGGCGATCAGCGCGGATTTCGCGGACGATCTCATCATGGGCCGCGCCGAGCAACTGATCGAGGAACTGGAAGCGGAGATGAAGGCGGCCATTCCGGCCCTCACATCCATCTACATCCGACCCGAAAAGCGCGAAAACGCGCTCGTCCAGCCGCGCCCCCGCGATATGCCGGCACCACCCGACTAGCCCGCCCGCCCGGCTTGGTCTAAAGCGCGGGCATGTCCGCCACGTTCACGCTCGAAACATCGACCAGTCGCGCCAATCCGACCCCCGCGCCGATGCGGCGGCTCACCGTGCCGGCGATCCAGCGCCGCAAGGCCGATGGGCGCACGCAAGAGCCGTTGGTGGTGCTCACTGCCTATACCGCCCGGCAGGCGCAACTGCTCGACCCGCATTGCGACATGCTGCTCGTGGGCGATTCCCTGGGCCAGGTGATCTACGGCCTGCCCTCCAGCGTGCCGGTCTCGCTCGACATGATGATCGCCCATGGCGCGGCGGTGGTGCGCGGCAGCTATCACAGCGTCGTCATCGTCGACATGCCCTTCGGCAGCTATGAGGCCTCACCGGCGCAGGCCTTCAAGAGCGCCGCGCGAATCCTCAAGGAGACCGGCTGCGCGGCCGTGAAGCTGGAAGGCGGCGCGGCCATGGCGGAAACCATCGCCTTCCTCACACAACGGGGCATCCCGGTCTGCGCGCATGTCGGACTGACACCGCAGGCCGTGAACATGCTCGGCGGCTATGGCGCGCGCGGACGCAGCCAGCAGGAGCATGAAAAGATCCTGGCGGACGGCCGCGCCGTAGCGGATGCGGGCGCCTTCGCGCTCGTCATCGAGGGCGTGCTGGAGCCGCTCGCGATTGCCCTCACCCAGGCCGTCGACATTCCCACCATCGGCATCGGCGCATCGGCGCAATGCGACGGCCAGGTGCTCGTGACCGAGGATCTGCTGGGCATGTTCGAGCGCACGCCGCGCTTCGTGAAGCGCTACGCAGCCCTGGCCGAAACCATCGGCGAGGCCGCCCAGGCCTATGCCGGCGAGGTGCGTGCCCGGACCTTTCCCGGACCGGACCAGCTCTACGAGGCCAAAAAGTGATTTGCACCCGGTTCACGCGCGGCTAAGGTCCGCGCCCGCACAGCCCTAGCACCCCTTCCCGCCGCTGGAGACCGAATTTGGCCCTGACGCCAGAGCAAAATGACGCGCTGATCCGTGAAGTGGACGACGCTGTCCGCCG
>CBIMKI010000042.1:0-16005 GCA_966244395.1 uncultured Sphingobium sp.
GATGCCGCCGCGCTGACGCCGCCCGCCCAGCTCCCCTATCGCCCCGAGCGGCGCGAGGATGCGCTGGTCGGCAGCGACGCGCCCCGGCTCGACGTGCCCTCAAAGATCGACGGATCGGCCAATTATGCCGCCGACATCCGCCTGCCGGACATGATCTTCGCGGCCATCAGGCAGGGTCCGGTCAATGCCGCCGGCCTCAAGTCGATGAACGAGGCTGCCGCCCGCAAGGTGCAGGGCGTGATCGACATCGTGCGCGAGCAGGGCTGGGTGGCGGTCACGGCCCGCAACTGGTGGGCCGCCAATCAGGCGCTCGGCCGGCTCGATCCGGTCTTCCTGGTGGAGGGCGCCCCGCTCGACGACGCCGCCATCGATGCCGCGCTGGATGCCGCCTTCGAGAGCGGCAATGGCCGGCGCTTCGTGTCGCGCGGCGATCTGCTGCCGGTCTTCGAGGGCGCGACCATCGCGCGCGCCGATTATTCCGTGGCGCCGGCCCTGCATCTCGCCATCGAGCCCATGGCCGCCACGGCCCGCGTGCGCGATGGCGAGGCGGAGGTGTGGATGCCGACGCAAGCGCCCGTGCTCGCCCGCCGCGCCATTGCCCGCGCGCTCGATCTCAGCGAGAGCCGCGTCACCGTCTATCCGCTCTTCGCGGGCGGCTCCTTCGGCCTCAAGATGGAGGCCGATGCCGGTGTGCAGGCCGCGCTCATCGCGCGCGCCGCCAAGGTGCCGGTGCAGCTCATGTGGTCGCGGTCGGAGGACATCATCCGCGACGTGCCGCGCGCCCCGGCCAAGGCCCGCATGGCGGCGCGGCTGGGTGAGGGCGGGCTCGTCTCGGGCTGGCTGGCGGAAGTCTCCGCCCCGGCGGCGCTGCGCCAGAGCTGGGAGCGGATCGGCGAGGGCAAGAGCCGCAGCGCCGCATTGGCCGCGACGGCAAGCGAGGCGGACCGGCTGGCCGTGGACGGCTTCGAGCTGCCTTATGCCATTCCCAATCTCGCGATCGACCATTTTCCGGCCGATGTGCCGCTGCCGACCGGCCGCTGGCGGGCTAATGCCGCGAGCTACGGCGCTTTCTTCAGCGAGAGCTTCGTCAACGAGCTGGCGCAGATCGCCAAAGTCGAGCCGCTCTCCTTCCGCATGCAGATGCTCGGCGGTCACCCGCGCCTTGCGACCTGCCTCACCACCGCGGCGACCATGGGCGGCTGGCAGGGCGGCATCAGGGGCAGCGGCCAGGGCATGGCCTGCGCGGTCATGCGCGGCGGCAACATCGCGGTGATGGTCGAGGCTGGGCTTGAGGGCGGCAAGCCGCGCGTGTCGCGCATCGTCGCGGTCGCGGACTGCGGGGCGCAGGTCAATCCGGACATCGCCCGGCAGCAGATCGAGGGCGGTCTCGTCTTCGGCCTCGCCATGGCGCTCGGCGCGGCGCCGCATTATGCCGGCGGCCTGCCGCAGGGGCTGCGCATGCGGGATTATGCCCTGCCGCGCATGGCCGATGTGGGTGAGATCGTGGTTGAGCTGGTGGCGAGCGATGCGCCACTGGCGGGCGTGAGCGAGATCGGCGTGCTGCCCGTCGCGCCCGCGCTGGCGAGCGCGCTCACCACGATCACCGGGCGCCATTATCGCCACCTGCCGCTCGGGGCGCGTCTCTGATGGCGAGCGTGAACCTGCCGCAAGGCCATCCCTCGCTGCCCTCGCGCAAGCTGGGCGTGCTGATCGTCAACCTCGGCACGCCGGACGCGCCGACCCCGCGCGCCGTGAAGCGCTACCTTGCCGAGTTCCTGTCCGATCCGCGCGTGGTGGAGATCCCGCCTCTGGTCTGGCAGCCGATCCTGCGGGGCGTCATCCTCAACACGCGGCCGAAGAAGTCGGCCCATGCCTATGCGCAGGTGTGGACGCAGCGCGGCTCTCCGCTTGCCGTGCACACGGCCGATACGGCCGCCGGCCTCGCCGGGGCCTTCGGCGCGGACGTGCCGGTCGACTGGGCCATGCGTTATGGCAATCCGGCCATTGCGGACCGGCTGGCGGCGCTCCGCGCGGCGGGCTGCGACCGCATTCTGGTGGCGCCGCTCTATCCGCAATATTGCGCGGCGACGACCGCTACGGTGGTGGATGCCGTGGGCGATGCGCTCCGGGCCATGCGCTGGCAGCCGGCCGTGCGGGTGCTGCCGGCCTATCATGACGACCCTCCCTATATCGCCGCGCTGGCGGCGCGGGCGCGCGCCGATCTCGCGGCCTTGCCGTTCGTGCCGGATCGGCTGGTGGCGAGCTTCCACGGCATGCCGGCGCGCACGCTCGCGCTGGGCGATCCTTATCATTGCCAGTGCCTCAAGACCGCGCGGCTACTGGGCGAGGCGATCGGGCATGACGTCATGGCGACGTTCCAGTCCCGCTTCGGCCGCGCGAAATGGCTGGAGCCCTAGACCGAGGCGACACTGGCCGCACTGCCGGCGCAGGGCGCGAAGCGCATCGCGGTGATGACGCCCGGCTTCTCGGCCGATTGCCTGGAGACGCTGGAGGAGATTGCCCTGCGCGGGCGCGACACGTTCCTCGCCGCAGGTGGAGAGGCGTTCGCTTATTTGCCCTGTCTTAATGCGCAGCCCGACGCTATCTCCCTATACAGGCAACTTCTTCAGCGGGAGCTGGCCGGCTGGATCGAGTGAGCGCGAGTCGAGGGAAGAGGGATCATATGAGCAGAGTGGCGATCGTGACCGGCGGAACGCGCGGCATCGGAGAGGCGATCAGCCTTGCCTTGCGGGATATGGGATACACCGTCGCCGCCAACTATGCCGGCAACGAGGAGAAGGCGAAGGCCTTCACCGAGCGCACCGGCATCAAGGCCTGGCGCTGGGACGTCGGCGATCATCAGGCCTGCCTCGATGGCTGCGCGCAGGTCGCGGCCGATCTCGGCCCGGTCGACATCGTCGTCAACAATGCCGGGATCACGCGCGACGGCGTGCTCGCCAAGATGAGCTTCGATGACTGGAACGAAGTCATGCGCATCAACCTTGGCGGCTGCTTCAACATGGCCAAGGCCACGTTCATGGGCATGCGCGAGCGCGGCTGGGGCCGCATCGTCAACATCGGCTCGATCAACGGGCAGGCGGGCCAATATGGCCAGGTCAACTATGCCGCCGCCAAGTCTGGCATCCACGGCTTCACCAAGGCGCTGGCGCAGGAAGGCGCGAAATATGGCGTCACAGTGAATGCCATCGCGCCGGGCTATATCGATACGGACATGGTCGCCGCCGTGCCCGCCGCCGTTCTTGAGAAGATCGTGGCGCGCATCCCGGTGGGGCGCCTGGGCCATGCCGAGGAGATCGCGCGCGGCGTTGCCTTCCTGTGCAGCGAGGATGCGGGCTTCGTCACCGGATCGACCCTGTCGATCAACGGCGGCCAGCACATGTATTGACGGCCGGGCGGGCGCGATGACGCAGGATGAGGCGTCCGCGCCGCTCTATGCCGGGCCGGTCAAGCGCAGCATGACCATTGCCGGGCACACGACCTCGATCAGCCTCGAGCCGCTTTTCTGGGCGGCGCTGGAAGCGGCGGCGCGGGAAGCCGACCTGCCGCTCAGCGCTCTGGTCGCGCGGATCGACGCGGCGCGGCTGGAAGCGCCGTCCCCGCCCAATCTCGCCAGCGCCATCCGCTGCTGGCTGCTGGCGAGCGGTTCCAACTAGCCGCCGTGCTCCTGCGCAGGCAGGAGCCCAGGGTAGGACCAGCTTGGCTTGAATCGTCATTGCGAGCGGCGGAGCCGCGCGGTAATCCAGCGCCGCGCGCCGCCCTGGCCCTGCCTGCGCAGGGGCAGGGCTCAGGCTGCTGTCGCGCCGGATGTTTCAGGAGAGCAGGCCGCCCATCAGTGCCTTGAGATCCGCTTCAGGCCGCGCGCCATAATGGGAAATCACCTCCGCGGCGGCGATGGCGCCCATTTCGAGCGATTCGACCGGGCTCTTGCCGCGCACATGGCCGGTGAGGAAGCCGGCGGCGAAGAGATCGCCCGCGCCGGTCGTGTCCAGCACGGTCTTCACCGGCGCGGCAGGGACGGCATGGCGCTGGCCGTCCTTGAGGCAGATCGCGCCCTTTTCGCTGCGGGTCACGACCAGCACCGGCACCTTGCCCGCGACGGTGGCCACGGCGGCGTCGAAATCCTGCTTCAGGGTGAGCGAGCAGATCTCCACCTCATTGGCGAAGAGAATGTCGATCAGGCCTTCCTCGATGAGCTTGAGGAAATCGTCGCGATGGCGCTCGATGACGAAGGCGTCGGACAGGGTGAAGGCCACTTCGCGGCCGGCGCTCCGCGCGGCGGCGATGGCGTCCCGCATGGCGGCGCGCGGCTGCTCGGGGTCCCAGAGATAGCCTTCCAGATAGAGGATGCGCGCCGCGCGGATCATCTCCAGGTCGAGCGCGCTTGCCGGCAGGAACTGCGAGGCGCCGAGGAAGGTGTTCATCGTGCGCTGCGCGTCCGGCGTCACCATGATGAGGCAGCGTGCCGTCGGCGCGCCGTCCGTCGCCATCGCCGTCTCGTAGCGGATGCCGAGCGCACGCACGTCATGGGCGAAGACGCGGCCGAGCTGGTCGTCTGCGACCTGGCCGATGAAGGCGCAGCGATTGCCGAGCGCCGCCATGCCGGCCAGCGTGTTGGCCGCCGAGCCGCCGGAAATCTCCATGCCTGCGCCCATCTCCGCGTAGAGCGCCTCGGCGGTGTCCGCATCGATGAGCTGCATGCCGCCCTTGGTGAGGGCATGGCGGGCGATGAAGCTGTCTTCCTCACGGGAAATGACGTCCACAATGGCATTGCCGATGGCGATGATGTCGAGGGTCGGCTCGGTCACGGTCTGGGATCACCTTGTCTGGAGGAAGGGCGAAAAGGAGCGCCACACCTAGCGGCGGCACATCATGCGGGCAAGCGGCGATGCCGGGCGTTCCGGCGGCTCCCGCGCTCCATTCGTCCCGGCGTGCCTTGCAGAACTGTTGCGCCGCGCAACCGGCGGGCTATGCGTGGGCGGATGACGCTTTTTCGGCATAGTCCCATCTGTCCGCCGTCCCCTCGCGCCGCCATGGCCCTGGCGATTGCGCTGTTCCTCTCGGCCTGTGGCGGCAGTGTCATTCCGCCGCCCACCTCCGCCGGATACACGCCCGCTTCGCCTCGCCCGGCGCAGCGTCCTGTGATGCAGGGACCCTCGCTGGGCGTCATCGGCGTGGATGCGCGCGCGCTGGTGCGCCTGCTGGGCGAGCCGCGCCTCGACATTCGCGATCCGGCGTCGCGCAAGCTGCAATTCACGGATGGGCGCTGCGTGCTCGATACCTATCTCTATGCGCCGGGCGCCCGCCGCGAGCCGGTCGTCACCTTTGCCGAGGCGCGCCGGGCGGACGGGTCGGAGATGGACTGGGGCGCCTGCGCGACGCAGCTCAAGGGGCGCTGAGGCGCGCGCCTCTGCCGGGGCTCTGTAGGGCGTGACAAGAGCCAGGGCAGGCCGATGAGGCCCATCCGGGCCTTTCCTCGAGGGATGGGAAAAGACCCGCGCGGATGGAGGCGTGCCCCGATCCTGCCTGTCCTGGCCCCGGCGCGGACGAGCCGCGCCAATATACTTATTCACTTTATTAATAGAAATTCAATAGGTGATGCTCTTGCGGCGGCCGCGCAAACGGCCCTGCCGACGGGGTGACCGGGCTGCCGACATGGGTTAGAGCGCGATGGATCGGGAAAGGAACGGCATTGGCGGGACAAAAGAAGCGGGACGAGGATCGGCAGGGCGACCGGAGCGAGCCCTATTGGGTGCTGCGGACCGACCAGCTCCTCTGCCTCAGCTCTGCCGTGCGCATGGACATTGTCGATCAGCTTGCGGGCCGCGGCCGCATGTCGGTGCGCGAGCTGGCCGAGGCGATCGGCATGCAGCCTTCCGCCATCTATCATCACATGCGCCAGCTTCTGGCCGTGGAGCTGGTGCTGGAGGTCGGCACGCGCGTCGTCAACCGCAAGTCCGAGAAGCTCTACGAGACGCCCTCGCGCCGCATGCGCCTGCGCCGGGCGCTCGAGGACCCCGCCAATACGCAGATCATGGAGCGTTTCGTGGAGGCGCTCTGCCGGCAGGCGGAGCGGGATTTCGCGGCCGGCATCGAGGCTGGCGGCTCGGCCGCGCCCGGCCCGGCGCGCGACCTCGGCTTCTTCCGGCTGATCTCGCGCCCGACGCCCGATGCGCTGGCGCGGCTCAACGCCCGGCTGGAAGAGATCGCCGAGATTCTCTGGGAAGAGCCCGATCCCAGCCAGCCGCCCATCGCGCTCACCTGGATTATCGCGCCCAAGGCCTGATCCGCCGCCGCGAATCCCTTTCTACCCTGTCGTTCCCTGTCCATGGCCGGATGTCGTCTGGCGCAGCGTCCGCCGCGCGAGAGCGCTTGGGCGCTGCGCGAGACGCTTCAGACGGCCTTGAGGCCCATCAGCTCGCGCGTCTCGGCCGCGCTCATCGGCTCGAAGCCCATCTCGTTCATGATGCGCACCTGGCGCTCCACCAGCATGAGATTGTCGGCCTTCACGCCCCGCGCATAATAATGATTGTCTTCCAGGCCCACGCGCACATGGCCGCCGAGCAGCAGTGCCTGCGTCGTTGCCGGAAGCTGCGCCGGGCCGATGCCCGAGACGCACCAGATCGACTGGGGCGGCAGGCACTTGACCATGAAATCGAGGATCTCGGGCGTATAGGGCATGGCGCCCTGGAAGCCCTTGTCGCCGCCGATCACGATGTTGATGTAGTAAGGCGGCTTGTCATAGCCCTTCTGGATGAGGCGCGTCACGTCCTGAAGGATGTGCTCGGGCGAGAAGACTTCCCATTCCGGCTTGATGCCCTTGTCGACCATGCGCTTGACCAGGGTCTCGCAGCGGCTGGGCGTGGTGATGACGACGACTTCCTTCTCGGGATTGACGGTGTCCACCACGGTCACGCCGTCGAAGGTGCACATCTCGGCCAGCTCGCCGTCGCAGCCGCGCAGGCGCTCCTCGAAGTTCGATTCCCACAGGCCATCGGGCCGCTCGATCAGCATGTCGCCCGAATTGCCGCCGCCGGTCGAATTGTTGATGATGATGTCGCACTGGGCGCGGATGCGGCGATTGATGTCGGTGTAGATTGCCGGATTGCACGTCGCCTGGTCGTCCGGGCGGCGGGCATGGACGGCAACGATGGCGGCGCCCGCCTTGCTGCATGCGCCCACCACGTCGGCGATTTCCTGCGGCTGGGTCGGCAGCGCCGGATTGGCGCTCTTCATCGACATGCCGCCGGTGGGCGCGATGGTGACGATGCGGCGATTGCTCATGACGGCGATTCCTCTCTTCCAAGACGTGGTCATGCGCTGCCCGCTCAGGTCATCGAGGTCAAGCGCCAGACGTCAGATGCCGGGCTCCAGGCGTTGCAGCGC
Organism: uncultured Sphingobium sp.; assembly: GCA_966244395.1. GTDB lineage: Bacteria > Pseudomonadota > Alphaproteobacteria > Sphingomonadales > Sphingomonadaceae > Sphingobium. Next base: position 7,405 of record CBIMKI010000042.1, read on the forward strand.
CCAGCGCGCGGCATCGGCGACGGCGGCGTCCTCGTCCTGCGTCAGGGTGCGCAGCGCCGGCGCGAAGGCGCCATCGCCGCTGTTGCCGGCCGCGATGGCGGCATTGCGCACCATCCGGTTGCGGCCGATCCGCTTGATCGGCGATCCGGCGAAGACGGCGCGGAAGCCGGCGTCATCGAGCGCCAACAGGTCCGCGATGCGCGGCGCGGCCAGTTCCGCGCGCGGCAGGAAAGCGCGGTGGGCCTTTGCGGCCTGCGCGAACTTGTTCCACGGACAGGCGGCGAGGCAATCGTCGCAGCCATAGACATGGTTGCCGATGCCCGGCCGCAAATCCTCCGGGATCGGTCCCTTATGCTCGATGGTGAGATAGGAGATGCAGCGGCGCGCATCGAGCCGATAGGGAGCGGGGAAAGCATCTGTCGGGCAGGCGCGCTGGCAGGCGTCGCAACTGCCGCAATGGTCGCGCTCGTGCGCATCGGGCAGCAGGTCGAAGGCCGTGTAGATCGCGCCGAGGAACAGCCAGCTCCCTGCCTTGCGGCTCACGAGATTGGTGTGCTTGCCCTGCCAGCCCAGGCCCGCGGCGGCCGCGAGGGGCTTTTCCATGACGGGCGCCGTGTCGACGAAGACCTTCAGGGGCTCGCCCGTCTCCTCGCCCAGCCACCGGCCGAGCGCTTTAAGAGCCCGCTTCACGACGTCATGATAGTCCTGTCCCTGCGCATAGACCGAGATGCGGCCGAGATCGGGCCGGGCGGCGAGCGTCATGGGATCCCGCGCGGGCGTATAATCGGTGCCCAGCATGATGACCGAGCGCACGTCGCTCCACAGCGCCTTGGGGCTGCCGCGCTGCTCGGCGCGCTCCTCCATCCAGCCCATGTCGCCATGGCAGCCCTCGTCCAGCCAGGCGCGCAGCCGCTCGGCGGCGTTCGGGATCGCGTCCGCTCGCACGATCCGGCAATCGGCGAAACCGAGCGTGGCAGCCTGTGCTTTCAGGCGCACTTCGATGGGAAGATTCTTTTGAGCGGGCTTGGCGTTCATCGCGCCATGTCCTATCTCAAAGCCATGGCGCGGCGAAAGGGCATTGGCTCATCGCGTCCGCGCGACAGGCGGGGGCACGAGGAAGGAGAGACACCATGATCCGAGCCCGACATGTTGATCGTCGCGCGCTCCTGGCCGGATCGGCGGCATTCGGTTTCGTCAGTTTGATCGGCCTGACGCCCGCCTGGGCGGACGAGCGGCCGGACGCACCATTCAAGCTCATCGATGCGCAATGGCGAAAGCGGCTCTCGCCCTTCGCCTATCAGGTGATGCGCCATGCCGCGACCGAGCGGGCCTTCAGCTCGCCGCTCAACGACGAGCATCGCAACGGCGTGTTCAACTGTGCCGGCTGCGATTTGCCGCTCTACAATTCCGGCACCAAGTTCGACAGCAAGACCGGCTGGCCCAGCTTCTATCGTCCGCTGCCCCGCGCGATCGGCACCAGCATCGATCGCGAACTTGGCTATCCGCGTACGGAAGTGCATTGCAAGCGCTGCGGCGGCCATCTGGGTCACGTCTTCAACGATGGGCCCAAGCCCACGGGCCTGCGTTACTGCATGAATGGCGTAGCGCTGAAGTTCGTGCCCGCATGATCGCCGCGGGCGGGCGGCTCAGGCCGCCTGCTTTGCGCGCAGGATGCGATAGACCCGGATCGTCTCGCCCGGCCGCATCGGCACGGGCTCCAGCCAGTCGGGATGACGGCCAGAGAGCAGCAGCGCGGTGAGGCTGCGCGGCGCGTTCTGGCGATATTGGCGCACTTCGTTCTTGCCCGTGCAGAGCGCCAGATAGTCGGCGCCGCTCGTGGTCACGATGTCCCGCGCCTCCTGCGGAGAAGCGAGGAAGGCGGAGATAACGGTGCGCATGCCCTCGATATTGCGGTGATGGCCGGTGCCCACGACCTTGTGATGGGTGTAGACGAGCATGTGTGCGCCGATGTCGAGCGGCGTGAACAACGTGGCCACCGGCAGGGTATCCAGGCCGCGCAGCTCGCTGCCATTGGCGCAGGCCAGGCGCTTGGCGCCGGGGTCTTCGGCCGATGTTTCGGCGGCATTGACCGTGTCGAGCGCGGCGGCGACGGCGGCGGTCGCGCCGAAGGGCGTGAGCACGATCGTCCCGGTCGAGAGGAGCACGCGCATGGGCATGACGTTCAGCCGTTGCACGGCGCCCAGCAGCCGCGCCAGCAGCACGGCATTGCCCGGCAGCGCCAGCAGATGCGCAAAGCACATGGCGCGAAGTACATCGGTGGAGACGGCGAAGGTGAGCAGCTGCATGGCGAACAGGCTCGCCCAGGCCGTGCGCTGCTCCGGGCCGAGTGCGCGCCGCCAGGCGACGATGCTGCCGACGAGGCCAAGCAGGGCCGGCATCACGACCATGAGCTGAATGTCGAGAGGCTGTGACCAGACCGGCATGCCCTCCTGCACCGAGAGATACCAATATTTGTAAACGATGGGATCGAGCGTCTCGAACGGGCCGGCGAGGCAGCGGCCGGACATGAACAGGAAGGCCACGCCGCCTGCGGCGCTGCCCATGGCGAGCGGCATGATGCGGCCGATCATGGCATTGCGTTGCATCCGCGCGCCGCCCGCGAGCAAGGCAAGGCAGGCGGTGGCGAGGGGCAGGAGATAAGCGGGCGAGAAGCTGTCGCACCAGGCCGTCAGCGCGTCGGCAGGGCCGCGCGTGGTGAACAGCAGCAGCGCCGATCCGGCGGTGAGCGAGAGGAGATAGTTGCGCATGTCCGTCCAGCAATCGACGCGCAACATGTGCCGCACGCCGAGAATCACGCCGATGGCGACCGCGCAGGGCAGGCCCTCCAGCGAGATCTGCAGCCAGCAGGCCATGGCGAGGCCGGCGAGCGTACCCATGCGCCCGTCGCGCCGCTGGGTGGAAACCAGAGCGAGCACGGCCAGTGCGCCCAGTACGATCTGCACGCCATGATGGTCGATGCGCAGCGGATGGAACTGGATCAGGATCGAGAGCGAGGTGCAGAGCAGCGCAACGGCGAGCAACGATGTGCCTTGGCCAAGGCCCAGGCGTCGCGCGATGCGGCAGGTGATGAGCATGAGCGCCAGGAGTTGCGCGAGCGGCACGATGGCGAGCGCGGCGCGCTCGGCGAAGCCGGCGCCGAAGAGCGGGGTCAGGCCCGCGATGATGATGGCGATGGGCAGGTCGACGAGACGCGACCAGTGCATCGGCACGCCCTCGGGCGGGTTGATGCGATGCTGCGTTAGATCGAACCAGCTCTGGCCGGCCAGCAGGTCGCGCACCTGCACGAGGCGCAACGCATCGTCGGGATCGCTGAAGTCCAGCTGCATCAATGTGCCCCAGTCCAGCACCAGCATTACAGCCGATGCCGCCGCCCAGATGGCAAGCAGCAGCGCGAGCATCGTCGCGCGGGAGAGGGGCTGCGCGCGGGTCACCGCACGAACACGAAGCTCTTGCGCATGAAATAGGTCGCCTGGAAGCTCACCACGATGGCGACGAGCTTTGCGGCCACGGGCATGATGTCCATGAGATCACCCAGCGCCACGATAGCGGTGGTGATGGCGAGCCCGGCCAGCGCAGAGGCGACGAACAGGCCCTTCTGGCGCGTGCGCTCGGGTCCGCGCGGCGCCGCCGTGGCGGCGAAGACCAGGCGCGAGCTGATGAGCCAGTGGACAAGGATACCGAGCGAATAGCCGAGCGCGGATGCGCCGACCGGCAGCATCCCCAGCGTGAGCAGTAGCATGAACAGGCCCATGTCCGAGCCCAGGGCTACCACGCTGCCGATGCCGTAGCGCACGAGGCGCGCGTGTGCGAGGGCGCTGACGGGGCTCACGGGTGGTCCGGTCCTCAAGCTGCCTGGCGCGGCGTGCGGGTGGGCACGCCGCGCTGGCTTGCCAGGGCCGCGCGCTCGCCGGCGGTCAGCGGCGCCTTCTCTTCCGCGTCATGGCCGGCTTCATGATATTCGGCGTCCTCGTTGACGGCCCAGATATCGTAGAGTCGCTCCCCGGCCTGGATGTTCCGCACCGTCAGCATCGCCGTCATCATGGCATGATCCTGATTGTTGTAGCGATGCATGCCATTGCGGCCGACGAGATGGAGGGTCGGATATTTGCGCTCCAGTTCCGCGCGCATTTCCGCGACATTGGCGGCATAGCGCTCGTCATAGACGGGATAGGCCTTTTCCTGGCGCACGACCGCGCCGCCCACCACATCCTGCGCCTTGACCAGGCCGAGAATCTCCATCTCCTTCGTAGCGAGCGCGACCAGCTCCTCGTCGGTCGAGGACCACAGGCCATCGCCTTCGAAGCAGAAATATTCCAGGCCCACGCAGGCGATCGACGGATCGGGCACCATCTCGGGCGACCAGCTGCGGAAGTTCTGCACGCGCCCAACCTTCACTTTGCTGTCGTGAATGTAGATCCAGTTGTCCGGGAAGAGGTCTTCTGACCGGATCATGAGCGCGACGGTCAGGAAGTCGCGATATTTGAGGTCGAGCGCCTCCCCCAGCGTCTGCGGCACAGGATGGATGCGGCCGGCCAGTTCGCGCATGGGGGCGGAAGAAATGACATGGGCGGCACTGATCGTCACCGTCTCGCCTTGCACATCGGTTGCCGCGACGCGCCAGCGATCCGTGACCTGGTCGAGCGTGAGTTGCTTAAGGGCATGGCCCATCAGCACCCGGTTGCCGCTCTCGACGACGCGATCGCGCGCTGCCTCCCACATCATGCCGGGCCCCAGGCGCGGATAGCGGAAATGTTCCAGCAGCGTCTTGGTGGCCATGCCGTCATTGGGCCGCTTGTTGAGCCCCAGGCTGCGCTTCACACCGTCCAATACGGCCTTGCCGAGCGAGAGGCCCTTGATGCGCTGTGCGGCCCAGTCGGCCGACATGGTGTCGCAGGGCATGCCCCACACCTTTTCGGTATAGGTCTTGAAGAAGATCGAATAGAGCTTGTGACCGAACTGATTGACGACCCAGTCCTCGAAGCTCTTCACGTCCTTGTTGGGGAAGAGCTTTGCCTTGGCATAGCTCGCCATGCAGAGCGCCGAGCGCATGATGCCAAGATTGCGCAGCGCCTCGAAGGCGCGCAGCGGATAGGAATAGAAGCGGCCCTCATAATAGATGCGGCTCATGCGGGGCCGGTCGATGAAGTCGTGCGGGAGGATCTCGTTCCACAGGTCCACCACTTCCTTCGACTTGGAGAAGAAGCGATGGCCGCCAATGTCGAAGCGGAAGCCCTCATGCTCAACCGTGCGGCTGATGCCGCCGACATAATGCGGGTCCTTCTCGATGACTGTGACGCTGAAGCCAGCCTTGGTAAGCTGATAGGCTGCGGTAAGACCGGCTGGTCCTGCTCCGATGATGGCGACGTCAACAGGCTGGTCGGGACGGGTCGACATTCGGTTTCCCCCGGGAAATGGATCGACTGGATCGTGTCCCGAGGTGACCGAAATGGCTTAAGAAACTCTTAAGTGCGCCGATTTTACAGCTTTGTGCGCTGCCAAACGTTAACGGCGAGAATACCAACAGCGATATACATGGCCCCGCCGGACCGCGCGGATGTGCGTCGTCAGGCGAGGAGATTATAGGTCTTGCCCTCGACCACGATGCGCTGGATCTTCATCTCCGGCGTGCCGTCGCGGCGCGGCTGGCCGATGAGCGTCACGCTCTTGGCGTTCCTGAGCATCTCGGCAGTGAGGCCGCGCGTTTCCATGCGCAGGATCGGCGCCAGCACGACTTCCCAGCGCTTGCCCTGATACTGGATGGCCGCCGCGCCATGCGGATTGGCCCAGCGGATCTCGCTGATCGGGGCCTCGATGGTGACGGTCTTCTCGGCATCATAGGCGCTCCAGCCATGATGGGCGGACGCGGTGGCGGCGGGCAGTGCAAGGAGCAGAGCGAGCGCCGCTTTTCGGTGGAGGTTCATCGGGCATGACCTTTCCTGGTGAGAATGACTCGCCCCCCGTCCGAGCGCCATTCTACGCCGACTCGGCCACGACGCCAAGCCGGTGTCCGGAGGGGCCGCGCGATATCCTCATCGTCATTCCCGCGAACGCGGAGTCCAGTGCGCTCGCGATACATTCAGGGGAGCGGCTCGGCCCCTCGACACGATGGCTATGACCCGGCTGCCGGGGGCCTTCTTTCGGGCTTCGATCGTCGATTAGCGGGGTGCGGGCAGCGCCAATCAGTGCCGGAAGTGGCGCATGCCCGTGAAGACCATGGCGAGGCCCGCTTCGTCCGCTGCGGCAATGACCTCGTCGTCCTTGAGCGAACCGCCGGGCTGGATGACTGCGGTCGCGCCGGCCTGAGCGGCCGCCAAAAGGCCGTCCGCGAAAGGAAAGAAGGCGTCCGAGGCAACAGCACTGCCGATAGTGCGCGGCTGGGCCCAGCCGAAGGTTTCGGCCGCCTCTTGCGCCTTGGCGGCGGCAATGCGCGAGCTGTCGCGCCGGTTCATCTGGCCCGCGCCGATGCCGGCGGTGGCGCCCTCCTTGGCATAGACGATGGCATTGGACTTCACATGCTTGGCAATCGTCCAGGCGAAGAGGCAGTCCTTGAGTTCTTGCTCGCTCGGCGCGCGCTTGGTGACGACCTTAAGGTCTCCCAGCGCGATATGCCCATTGTCGCGCGACTGGAGCAGCATGCCACCCGCGATGGTCTTGAGTTCCACGCCTGCGCGACCCGGATTGGGCAATTCACCGATCAGCAGCAGACGCAGGTTCTTCTTTCGCGCGAAGACCGCCCGCGCGGTCTCGTCGGCACCCGGCGCCACGACGACCTCGGTAAAGATGTCGGTGATCGCCTCGGCGGTCGGTCCGTCGAGCGGACGGTTGACCGCGATGATGCCGCCGAAGGCGGAGACGCTGTCGCACTGGAAGGCATTGCGATAGGCTTCGATCAGCGTCTGCCCGGTGGCGACGCCGCATGGATTGGCATGCTTGACGATGACCACGGTTGGCGGCCCGTCGCGGAACTCGCTGAGCAGGCCGAGCGCGGCGTCGGCATCGTTGAAATTATTATAGCTGAGTTCCTTGCCCTGCACCTGCTGGGCTTGCGCGATGCCCTTGGCCGAGGGACCGGCCGGCACATAGAGCGCAGCCTGCTGATGCGGATTCTCGCCATAGCGCAGCTCGCTCGCAAGCCTGAGCGGCATGGGCAGCCTCTCCGGAAAGCGCTGCCCCTGATCGGCGAAGGCGAACCAGCTTGCGATCATGGCGTCATACTCGGCTGTCGCAGCATAAGCCTTGGCGGCGCAGAGGCGCCGGAAATCATAGCTGGTGGCGCCGCTCTTCATATCCATCTCCCCGATCAGTCGGGCATAGTCTGCCGGATCGGTGACGATGGTGACGCTGGCGTGGTTCTTCGCGGCCGAGCGGACCATGGAAGGACCGCCAATGTCGATATTCTCGATAATCTCGTCGCGGTCGGCGCCCCTGGCCACGGTCTGCGCGAAAGGATAGAGATTGACCACGACGAGGTCGATGGCCTTGATACCGTGCGCTTCCATCGCGGCGACATGCTCGGCGCTATCGCGCACCGCGAGCAGGCCGCCATGCACATTGGGGTGCAGCGTCTTGACGCGTCCGTCCATCATTTCCGGGAAGCCGGTGAGATCGGAAATGTCCATGACGTCAAGACCCGCGTCGCGCAGGGCCTTGGCCGTACCTCCAGTCGAGACGAGCGCGACGCCGTGGCGGGCGAGCGCTTCGCCGAGATCGATCAATCCGGTCTTGTCGGACACTGAAAGCAATGCCCGCTTGATGGTCACATCATTCATGTCCCTTGCTCCTATCCGGACCGCTTGAGCAGCCAGCCAATGCTGGCGCCACCTTTGTTGGCCGTGCCCGTGACGATGAGCTGCTGCGTTCCGTGCGGGCGGCCTTCGCCGTCGATCCACAGACTTTCTTCCAACACCAACTCGCCTGTGCCCACCCGGAACTGCCAGAGCGCGCCAGTGGCGAGGCGCAACAGCGCGCCCTGCCGGTCGGCAGTCAATGTCGGCTCGACATCGGGGCCGAGATGGAAGCGCAGCGAATAAGCGACATCGGCGATGCGGCGGCGGCGCTCGACGGGGAGCAGCATGTCCTCGCCGCGCAGTTCGCGCCCGTCTGCCGAGAGCAGCAGCAGCCGCTTGTGATGGAAACCCAGACGCCGCGCATAGCCGTCATGGCCGATCTCGAGCCGGCTGCCCTGTTCCAGCTCCTGCCGGTCCAGCTCGACCTCGCTGACGCCCCGGCCGAGCGAGCCGTCCGCCTGGATAGCGGTCGAGTTGCTGTCGTTGAGCGTCACGGTACTGTGCGCGGCGGTAGTGCGCAGGGCTTGCGCGAGATCCTCCGGCACATAAGGGCCGATGAGCGCCGCGCCACCGCAATTGACGATGAGACGCACCGGGCCGTCGCTGACTTCGATGGCGCAGGTCGAGGCGCAGCCGCTGCGCGCGAGGCGCGCGACCGGCGGCGGCGCGGCATCGACTTCCACCACCGTCTGCCCGGCAGCGAGGCGCTGATAGCCCCAGTCTCGCGCTTGGCGCAGCGGCCGGGTGCGCACGCCCGAGGCGGCGACGACGGCCGTCACGCCGGCGGGATCGA
>CBIMKI010000043.1:0-15527 GCA_966244395.1 uncultured Sphingobium sp.
TTTTTGTTCCGTAACTGAACTTAAGCTGGTACGGAACTCCGCTCTCCCCTGAAAGGCTCGGCTCTCCCATGCCCTTGGCCCTGCTCGCACTGGCCGTCGGCGCTTTTGGTCTCGGCACCACGGAATTCGTGATGATGGGCCTGCTGCCCGAAATCCCTGCCATGGTCGAGCGCGTTGATCCGCCCGGCTTCTTCCCAGCCAAGCTCGAGCCGCCAATATGCCGCCTTGTTGCCTTCCGAGGCATTGAGCCACGCCTCGAACCGCGCGCGATCCTCCGGCGACAGCGCGCCATCGGCCTGGGCGATCAGCCAGTCCGCCGCCTCGATGCCGGCTTGCTCGGCGCGGCTCATCCCCGTATCCCCGTGCCACGCCGGAGGAAGGCGATCACGTCCGGCTCGGCGCCCTCGGTCGATCCCAGAATATGGTCGGTCACGGCCCGCATACCGATGCTGGTCTGCTTGCGGACGGCGTCGAGGCCGATGCCCAGCTCATCCGCCGTCTCCTCGGTGTTGAAGCCGCGGACCTTGCGGAGCTGAACGATCTGGCGAACACGCGGCGTGAGGCTGGCCAGCGCCTCCTCGACACGGCGCAACAGGTCTCGCGCGGCCAGCTGCCGCTCCTGATCGAAATAGCCAACATCGCTTTGGATCGATTCAAGGTCGGAAACCAGCTCGAACGACACGAGGCGGGCGCGCTTCGCCCGATTGATGAGGTGATTGCGCGCGATCACGAACAGATAGGGCCGGGTCGCATGGGGCAAGGCCTTGCGCGCGCCTGAAATGGCCAGTTCGTAGATGTCGTGCCGCAGATCCACCACATCAGCCTCCACGCGCCAGTTCCGGCGAATGAACTGTGTCAGCGCCCCTTCTAGCGGGAGAACCTCGGCGCGAAACCAGTCCCTGATTTCGCCGTCCTCCACCATCGATCCTCTATTCCTCCCGCGACAGCACCTCTCCTGGCAACAGAGACAAGCGAGTCATCGAATTGTGTACACGATCGATGGAAGTCAGGCGAGGAAGCCCCATGGATTGTGGGCCCGGGCTACCGAATAGATGAAGCCGAAGACCGTCACCGCGCCCGCCAGGGCGAAGAGTCGCGTCCGTCTTTCCCGCGCGCGCAGGGCGAAATAGCCAAGCAGGATATAGGGGATGAGCAGCACCACCTTCATCGTGACCCAGCCGTGGATGAAGGGGAACTGATGGATGATCGTGGTGAGCATCATCGCGGCGGTCAGCAGCACCGTGTCGATCGTCCAGGAGAGATAGCGCACGGGCGCGCCCAGCACCCAGCGCGCGTCCACAAGGTTGAGCAGCAGGCCGCGCAGGAGGAGCAGCGCGCCGCTCGTCAGCACGGCCGCAATGTGGACGGTCCGGATCTCCAGATAGAAAGGCTCCATCGGGGGCTCAAGGCGCCCGGGCGTCGCGTGTCTCCTGCGCTTCCTCGCTGGCGGACTTGATCTCATGCGGCTCACGGCGCGGCCGCAGCCAGAGGCTCGCAATGAAGCCGGCGAGCACCAGTGCGCCGATGGCGAAGATGGTGTCGCCGGGCACGCGCATCCAGACGAGCAGGTCCACGATCGGCTGCTGCATGAACTCGGCGGACCGGGCATACCAATAGCCCTGGTTGATCGCGGCGAGCAGCTGGAGCGTGCCGAGCGGCAGCAAGGTCAGCAGCGCCATGAGCGCCAGGCCGATGTTCAAGCACCAAAAGGCGATCTTGAGCGGCCGCTCATCCCAGCGCAGCTCGGGCTTCATGCCCCGCAGGCAGAACAAAACAAGGCCGATGCCCAGCATGCCATAAACGCCGAACAAGGCGGTGTGGCCATGTAGCGGGGTGAGGTTGAGGCCCTGCATGTAATAAAGCGAAAGCGGCGGATTGATGAGGAAGCCGAAGAGGCCGGCGCCCACCAGGTTCCAGAAGGAAACGGCCAGGAAGAACATGACCGGCCATTTGTAGCGCCGCATCCACGGCGTGGCGCTGGAGAGCTTCCAATGCTCATAGGCCTCGAACCCGATATAGGCGAGCGGCACCACCTCGAGCGCGGAGAAGCTCGCGCCCAGCGCGAGCACAGCCACCGCCGTGCCCGAGAAATAGAGGTGGTGGAGCGTGCCGAGTACGCCGCCGGCCATGAAGATGATCGTGGCGAAGAGCACGGCCACCGTGGCCGTCGCGACCGGGATCAGCCCCAGCCGCGTGAAGAGGAAGGCGATCACGGCAGTGGCGAAGACCTCGAAGAAGCCCTCCACCCACAGATGGACGAGCCACCAGCGCCAATATTCGACCATCGAGAGCGAGGTATGCTCGTTCCAGAGAAGCGCGGCGCCGAAGAACAGGCCAATGGCGACCGCCGAGAGGAAGAACAGCATGGTGATGTGCTTCGCCTCGCTGTTCTCCCGCAGGGCCGGCATCAGCGCGCGGCCGACGAGGAACAGCCAGAGCATGAGGCCGATGAACAGGAACCACTGCCAGAAGCGGCCCATGTCGGCATATTCCCAGCCCTGGTGGCCGAACCAGAAGTTCCGCTCCAGCCCCAGCTTCTGCATGACCGCGAGCCACTGCCCGGCAAAGGAGCCGACGACGATGATGAGCAGGCAGACCCACAGCACATTGACGCCAAGCGCCTGATATCTGGGCTCATGGCCCGAAATGGCGGGCGCGATGTAGAGGCCGGTGCCCAGCCACGCTACGGCGATCCACAGCACGGCGAGCTGCGTGTGCCAGGTGCGGGTGATGGAATAAGGCAGGATCTCGGCGGCCTCATAGCCGTAAACGAGCTGGCCCTCGACTTGATAATGCGCCGTCATCGCGCCGAACAGGATCTGCACCAGGAACAAGGCGAGCAGCGTCCAGAAATATTTCGCGGTCGCCTGCATCGACGGTGTCACAACTACCTGGCGGAGCGGATCGCTCGCGGGCAGGTTGTGCGGCTCCTCCCGCCGCCCATGCGTCACGGCATGGTGCCATCCCAGAAGGCCGATACCCGCGAGGAGGAAGGTGACGCTGAAGGCCGACCAGATGAAAGTGCTCGCCGGCGGGCGATTGTCGACCAGCGGCTCGCTCGGCCAATTGTTGGTGTAGGTCGTTTCCAGGCCTGGACGCTGCGTGGAGGCCGCCCACGCCGTCCACCAGAAGAAGGCAGAGAGCTTTTCGCGATGGGTCGGGTCCGGGACGGTGTTGTTGCGCATCGCGTAATTTTCGCGCAACTCGGCCGTGGACGGATCATTGCCGAACAGACGCTCATAATGATCGGAGACCTGCGCGATGGCGGCGGCCCGCGCATCGCTGATGGTGACCGTGCCGCTCGCGGCCTCATAGCGGTTGGTGCGCATCTCCCGGCGCAACCGCTCCCGCAAGGCCGATTTCTCTTCGTCGCTCAAAGCGTCATAGCGCCCCCCGCCCCATCCATTGAGAAGGGCGACGGATTCGCGGTGGAGCCAGTCGGCCGACCAGTCAGGCGCGACATAGCCGCCATGGCCCCAGATGGAACCAAGCTGCATGCCGCCCATGGATTGCCATACCTGCCGCCCGCGCTGAATATCCGCCCGGGTGTAGATGAGTTGCCCGCTCTCGCTCACCACGCGTTCGGGCACAGGCGGCGCCTTGACGGAAATGTCTCTGCCGACCAGCAAGAGAACAGCAAAGGAAATCGCGAGAAGCGCGATCAGCCAGATCCAAAGCTTACGCGTACTGGTCATGGGGCCCCCTTGCGCCGATGATCCTGTGGTGCTGAACTCGCTTAACGAAAAAGGGTTCCGCCGTCATGTATAACCGCATACGGCTGTATTTGCTGGATAGAGAAATGGCACAGGATCTCGAAGGAACGACTCGCGGCGAGCGCATGCTGGCATTGCGAAAGGCGCGGATGGCCGCCGCGCCACCCTTTTTGAGAGGCGGCTTCCGGCCTTTTTTCCTCGGCGGCTCATTATGGGCGGTCGTCGCGCTGGCACTGTGGCTGCTGGCGCTGGGAGGCGCGCTCGTCCTGCCGAGCGCGGTCGATCCGCTCTCCTGGCACCGACACGAGATGCTGTTCGGTTTCGTCGGGGCAGTCATCGTGGGCTTCCTGCTCACGGCCATTCCCAACTGGACCGGCAGGCTGCCCATTGCCGGGCCGCCGCTCGCCGCGCTGTTCGGATTCTGGATCGCCGGGCGGCTGGCCTTTCTGTGGTCCGGGACGACGGGGCCGCTTCCGGCGGCCATGCTCGACGTCGGCTTCTATCTCGTCTTCGCGCTGGTCGCGGGGCGTGAGGTGATCGCCGCCAAGAACCGCAATCTGCCCGTGGTGGGCATGGTGCTGCTGCTCGGGCTGGCCAATGCCGCAGACCATGCCGCGATGGGCGGCCTGCTGGCGGACATGGAAGCGGGCTTTCGCGCCGGCATTGCGCTCATCATGCTCATCATCAGCCTGATCGGCGGACGGATCATCCCCTCGTTCACGCGCAACTGGATGGCGAAGAACGGGCTTGCGAAGGGCCAGCCCACCCAGCCCGACCGCTTCGATCTCGCGGCGCTCGCCATCACCGGCCTAGCCCTGCTCGGCTGGATCGTCCTGCCCCAAGCCGACGTCACGGGCGGGGCGCTCCTCGTCGCCGCTGCGCTGCAATTCGCGCGCCTTGCCCGCTGGAGCGGCTGGCGGACGGGGAGCGATCCGCTCGTGTTCATCCTCCATGTCGGCTATCTCTGGGTGCCGGTGGGGCTGCTGCTGCTGGGCTGGAGCATCCTCGACGTCTCCGTGCCGCGCAGTGCGGCGATCCACGCGCTCACGGCCGGCGCCATGGCGACGATGATCCTGGCGGTAATGACGCGCGCGACGCTGGGGCACACGGGGCGGGCGCTCAAGGCCGGGCCGATGACGCTGCTCATCTACCTCTTCATATCGCTGGGCGCCCTGCTGCGCGTGACGGCGGGCCTGGCGCAGATCGGCGGACGCGCCGCCATCGACGCGGCGGGCCTGCTCTGGGGCGGCGCCTTCATCCTCTTCCTCATCGCTTATGGACCCATGCTGCTGGGCCAGCAGGCCGGCCAAAAGCGCTAGACGAACGGCGCGCGCAACCAACTGCCCCATCAAGCGTATTGCGATCCCGTGGCTGCGCATGCTGCGAAGCGCACAAGGAGCCAATCTTGCTTCCCACGCTTTTACGGTCGCTGGCGATATATGGGCGACCGATCTCAATAGCCGGCTTGGCGCTTCTGGCCGTTGCGCCCGCGCGTGCGCAGGAGAGCGCCGCACCGCCTGACGCCACAGTCGATCCGATCATCGACGATGAGGAGTTCGACGCCAGCATTCCGCCGATCGACGAGGACCCCGACGCGCCCCTGGGCTCGGTGGAAGAATGGCAGGCGGAGCAGCGCACCCGGGCGGCCGCGCCGGATGCGCAGCCCGATGCATCGGCTCCCCTCCCCGGCGCAGAGGAGATATTGGCCGCGCCGCTTGGCGAGGATGCGGAACTCGATCAGCCTCTCACGCCGCTCGAAGCCTTCCAGGTCGAGCCTTTCGACGATAGCCGCTATACCGAAGCCGACGACAGCCGCCCGACGCAGACGCGCTATCGCTATCGAGTGGAAGGGCTCGACGGCCTGGCCGACGACAGTCCGGTCGCCCCGGTGCGCGGCGCAGATATTCGCGGCCGGTTCAGTGATCTTTCCGCGCTGGAGGAAGGCGACGGCAAGGCGACCAACGGCGCGATGATAAATGCGCGGATGGAAGAGGACCAGCAACTCCTGACCGACATCCTCTCGGGCCAGGGCTTCTTCGATTCCAGGGTGCGCGGCAGCCTGCAACTGCCCGAGCAGGGGCAGGACGACCCGATCACCGTCATTCTCGATGCGACGCCCGGCCCGCGCTACAATCTGGGCGAGATCCGCTTCGACACGCCGCCGGTCACGCCGTCCGACCTCATCTCGCGCGCCTTCCTGCCCAAGGCTGGCGAGCCCATCGTCGCCGAGCGCATCCTCGCGGCCGAAGCCAATATCGCCGTCGAGCTGCCGCAAAACGGCTATCCCTTCGTGCAGATCGGCGAGCGCGACATATTGCTCGATCCGCAGACCCGCACCGGCGATTATACGCTCCCCGTCACGCCTGGCCCCCGCAGCAGCTTCGGCGATATCGTCTCGGACGGGCCGGAGCCGGTCTTCGATGCCGGGCATATCGCCAGGATCGCGCGGTTCAGGAAGGGCGAACTCTACGACAGCCGCAAGATCGACGATCTGCGCCAGGCGCTGGTGGCAACCGGGCTGTTTTCCGTGGTGTCGGTCGAACCCCGGCCCACGGGCGAGGCGGCCGGCGACGGCACCGACTATGCCGCCCTCCATGTGGAGCAGGAAGCGGGGCCGGCGCGCACGCTCGCGGGCCAGGGCGGCTATGCCACGGGCCAGGGCTTCAAGCTGGAGGGAAGCTGGACGCACCGCAATCTCTTCCCGCCCGAAGGCGCGCTGATCGTGCAGGGCGTGGGCGGCACACAGGAGCAGGGTCTGGGCGCCACGTTCCGCCGCTCCAATGCCGGCCGGCGCGACCGCAGCGTGGAACTGAGCCTCAGCGCGAACCATAGCGATTTCGACGCCTATGAAGCCTTCACCGGGCGCCTGGCTGGGCGCATCTCCTATGACAGCACGCCGATCTGGCAGAAGCGCTTCACCTACAGCTATGGCTTCGAGATCATCGGCACCAACGAGCAGGATTATGATTTCGACGCCGGCGAGCGGCGGCGGCGGACCTATTATCTCCTCGCCCTCCCCGGCCAGGTGACGTTCGACACGTCGAACTCGCTGCTCGATCCCACGCGCGGCTTCCGCATCTCCGCCAAATTGTCGCCCGAAAGCTCGCTGGGCAGCGGCGCGCAGATCTATGCTCGCGCGATGCTGGAAGGCACGGCCTATTATCCGGTCGCGGACGACATCGTGCTGGCCGGGCGCGCGCGGATCGGCATGATCGGCGGCGCGGCCCGCGCGCAGATCGCACCCTCGCGGCGCTATTATGCGGGCGGCGGCGGATCGGTGCGCGGCTTTGGCTATCAGGAACTGGGGCCCAAGGACCCGGACGCGCGGCCCATTGGCGGGCGCAGCCTGGTCGAGGCGGCAGCGGAAGTGCGCTACCGGTTCGGCAATTTCGGAATCGTGGGCTTCATCGACGGCGGCCAGGTCTATACGAGCGAACTGCCCCGCTTCACCAACTGGCGCTTCGGCGCGGGCATTGGCGGGCGCTTCTACACCAATTTCGGGCCGATGCGGCTCGACATCGCCACGCCGATCAACCGCCAGCCCGGCGAATCGCGCTTTTCCATCTATGTCTCGATCGGGCAGGCCTTCTGATGGCGGAGGCAGAGGTCATGACGGCGCCGCGCCGCAACTGGGGACGGCGCATCCTGATCGGGCTGGTGGCCGTGGTGGCGCTCATCGCCGTCGCGATCGCAGGCATCTCCATCTGGCTGGGGACCGACAGCGGGCGGCGCATGGTCGCACGCCAGATCGCCGGCCTCGGTTTCGAGAACGGCATGAAGATCGACATCGGCCGCATCGACGGGTCGATCTTCAGCGCGATGGAGATACGCGATCTCGCCCTGCGCGATCCCGAGGGCGTGTTCCTCTCCGCCCCGCTCGTGCGGCTCGATTATCGGCCGTTTGCCTATCTGCGCAATCATCTCGACATTCGCACGCTCGCGATTCCAGCCGCGCGCCTGCACCGGGCGCCGCGCTTCAAGGAGACGCCGCCGAGCGAAGGGCCACTGCTGCCGGATCTCGACATCGACGTGAACCGGCTGGAGATCGGCCGATTGCAGATCGATCCCGCCCTGACCGGCAAGCCGCATCTCGTCGGCCTGTCCGGCACCGTCCACATCGCCGACCGCCGCGCCCAGCTCCGCGCGGAGGGACGCGCCATCGCCGCATCGGGCGTGGCCGGCGGCGATCGGTTCGCCCTGCTGCTGGACGCCGTGCCCGAGCGCAACCGGCTCGATCTCGACCTCAAGCTGGATGCGCCCGCGCAGGGCCTCGTCGCGGGTTTCACCGGCGTTGCGCAGCCGCTCACGCTCGCCGTGGCCGGCAGAGGCGACTGGACCGCGTGGAATGGCCGCGTCTCGGGCAATATGGGTGCGCAGACCCTCGCCAATGTCGCTCTGACCGCCCGGAACGGCACGTTCACGGTCCGGGGTCCGGTTCGGCCCGGCCTGTTCCTGACCGGCCCGGGCCGCAACATGCTGGAGCCCGTCACGCAGATCGACCTCACCGCCACGGCGGCCGAGCGGCGCGTCCGGCTGAAGGGCGGCCTCGCCAGCGACAATTTCACCTTCAGCGCGGACGGCCTCGCCGATCTGGGCGAGAGTAGCCTGGAAGACATGAAGCTCTCCTTCCGGCTGCTGAAGCCGAGCGTGATCGCCGAGAATCTGCGCGGTGCGGACATTGCCGCCAATGCCACGCTGGACGGCGCCTTCGTGGCGCCGCGCCTGACTTATGGGCTGAACGCGCGCCAGATCGGCTTTGGCGCCACGCTGGTGGAGGGTCTCGCCATCTCCGGCAGCGCCGCGCTCGACAAGGACCAGTGGCGCATCCCGGTGCAGGGCCGCGCCGCGCGGATCACGGGGATCAATGCGAGCATCGCGCCGCTGCTCACCAATGTGCGGCTCGACGGCGACTTCGCTTATGCCAATGCGCGGCTCCTCTCGGACAATCTCAAGCTCCGCTCGGACCGGATCGACGCGACCGCCGTGATCGTCGCCGATCTCGACCGCGCGCTCTACACCGGCGCGCTCAACGGCCGGGTGAACGGCTATCAGGTGGACAGCGTCGGCACCTTCAACGTGCAGACCAACATGGACCTCAAGTCTGGCGCCAACGGCTATTTCAAGCTGGGCGGACGCATCACGGCGCGCTCGACGCGTCTGCTGAACGACGGCATCCGCGACTTCCTGGGTGGCAATGCGCTGATCGTCGCGGATGTGGGCTATGACAGCAATGGTGTCGCCACGCTCGACAGGCTGGATGTCGCCGCGCCGCAATTCCGCCTCACGGGCGGACGCGGGCGTTATGGCGCGGACGGAGCCGTGCGCTTCTCGGCGCGGGGCAGCTCGGATCAATATGGGCCGCTCGCGGTCGACGTGACCGGGACGGTGGCGCGGCCCGCGATCCGCCTCGCCGCCGCCCGTCCGGGGCTGGGCGTGGGCATGGCCAATGTGGTCGCCAATATCCGCGGCACGGACGGCACCTATCTGGTGGTGGCGGACGGTGACACCGATTATGGCCCGTTCGACGCCAATGTGGCGGTCATGACGGCACAGGGGCCGCTCACCATCGACGTGCGGGATGGTACCAGTTTCTCCGGCGTGGGGTTCACGGGGCGGATCGCCCAGTCCACGGCCGGGCCGTTCGCGGGCGCCTTGCGGGCGAGCGGATCGGGCATCGAGGGCGTCGTCGATCTCTCCAATCATGAGGGCAAGCAGCGCGCGCTGGTGAATGCGACGGCGACCGATGCCAGCCTCGAGGGGCCGGTGGGCCTCACCGTCCAGCGCGCGCTCATCAAGGCCGACATCATTCTCTACGACCAGCCGCAGATCACCGCAGATGCGCGGATCGCCGGGGCACGCATGGGCGAACTCTACATCTCCGCGGCGCGCGCGGACGTGAGTTATCGCGGCGGGGCGGGCCAGGCGAAGATGCTTCTGGAGGGCCGCACGCGCTATCCCTTCCGCCTTGCCGCCAATGCCCGGCTCGATCCCGCTCTGTGGCGCGTCGCGCTCGATGGCCGCCTCAATGGCATCGATATCGCGACGCGCGATCCGCTGCGCATCGTCCCGGAAGACGGCGGCTACCGGCTGATGCCGTCGGTCATCTCGGTCGATCGCGGCACGCTGGCGGTGGCCGGCCGCTACGGCAATGGCCTTAACGTTCAGAGCCGCCTGGACGGGGTCAATCTCGCGCTCGCCAATCCCTTCGCGCCGGGCCTGGGGCTGGGCGGCATGGCCTCGGGCAGCCTCGATTTCGCTCAGACCTCATCCACGGCCTTCCCGACCGCCGATATGCGCCTGCGCATCGAGGACTTCACGCGCACCAGCCTTGCGGCGGTCTCCGAGCCGGTCGACATCAACATGATCGGGCGGCTCGTACCGGACGGTGGCAATGCGCGGGCGATCATCCGGCGACGCGGCGCGGCGATCGGGCGCATGCAGGTCAATCTCGCCCCGCTGGGCCCCGAGGCGGGAAGCTGGTGGACGCGCCTGATGGCCGCGCCCCTTTCCGGCGGCGTGCGCTACAATGGGCCGGCGGACGTGCTGTTCTCGCTCGCCGCCCTGCCGGACCAGAGCCTCAAGGGGCCGGTCGGCCTCGCGGCGGACTTCACCGGGCGTGTCAATGCGCCGCAGCTCAATGGCGTGGTGCGCGCCAATAACCTCACTTACGAGAATGCCGTCTATGGCACGCGCCTGACATCCATGAAGGTGGACGGGCGCTTCACCAACGATCGCCTGCAGGTGGAAAGCCTCACCGCGCGCGCCGGAAGCGGCACGGTGAGCGCCAGCGGCTTTGTGTCGCTGAGTTCGGCGGAAGGCTTCCCCATCCAGCTCGGCATGGCCCTCGACAATGCGCAGCTCGCGACCGGACAGGACCTGGCGGCGCAGGCGACCGGCGAGATCCGCGTCGTCAACGGCCCCGGCCAGCCGGCGACGATCAGCGGGCGCATCGCGCTCCCCGAGACACGCTACCGCATCGTGCGCGAAGGCTCCGCCAAGGTGGCGACGCTGACCGGCGTGCGACGCAAGCCCGCGCTGGGGCGCGAGCGGATCACCGGATCGCCCGAACCCATGCAGAGCATCCCCTCAAACTGGCGGCTCGACGTGCAGGTAGTGGCAGACAACCGTATCTATGTCTCGGGCATGGGGATCGAATCCGAATGGTCGGCGGATATCCATGTCGGCGGGACGAGCGGCGCGCCGGCGATCACGGGGGGCGTGCGCCTGGTCCGCGGCACTTTGGGCTTTGCCGGCCGCTCCTTCGAGCTTCGGGAGGGCCGCCTCACTTTCAATGGCGGGGAGATGACAAATCCGGATCTGCGCATCGTGGCGGCCGGCGAGGTCGAGGACGTGACGATCACCATCACGATCACCGGCACGGCGGGCGACCCGCAGATCGTCTTTGCCTCCACGCCCAGCCTGCCGCAGGACGAGCTGATGGCGCGCATCCTGTTCGGCAGCTCGGTGGGGCAGCTCTCGGCGGTTCAGGCGGTGCAGCTCGCCGCATCGCTCAACAGCCTGCGCGGCGGCAAGGGCGGCCTCAACCCGCTGGGCGTGCTCCAATCGGCGAGCGGGATCGACCGCCTGCGTATCCTGGGCGCGGACGAGGAGAGCGGCCGGGGCACCTCCCTCGCGCTGGGGCAGTACATCACCAACGACGTCTATATCGAGATCGTCACCGATGCGCGCGGCTTCACGGCTACGCAGCTGGAGGTGAGCCTTTCCAGGGCGCTCTCCGTGCTGAGCGAAGTGGGCAGCTTCGGCAGCTCCAGCGTGAACCTGCGCTATCGGAAGGATTATTGATGCGCACCCTGCTCCTCGTCCTGCCGCTGCTGGCGGCATGCAGCGCCGAGCCGGACTTCGACACGCGCTACAATGAACAGGCCGCGCGCATGAACGCGGCCGCCGGAGCGATTGAGGCGCAGCTCAACGCGCAGCTGAACGCCGCCCGACTCGCTGCGCCGGCGAACGAGGCAGCCGGGCCATGACCGAACCGGAGGCGGAATCCGGCCCGAAAAAGGCCCCGCTGGACGAGAATGGGCGGCCCATCCCTTCGCGCGAGATCGCGCGCCTCGAAGAGGCGGTGCCCGGCGCGGAGGCCGTGTCGCCGCTCCACTTGCCGCGCGCTGCCTGGTGGCAGATCGTCAAGCGCGTCTATGTGATGATCGGCTTCCATAATCTGAGCCTGCTGGCCGCCGGCGTGGCCTTCTTCGCCTTTCTCGCCTTCGTACCGCTCATTGCCTCGACCGTGCTGCTCTATGGGCTCTTCGGCGATCCGCAAACGGTAGCGCAGAGCATCGACCTCCTCCAGGGGATCGCGCCGCCGGAGGTGCTGACCATCCTCCACGAGCAGCTTCTTGCAATCGTCACCAGCAGCAAGGCGATGCAAGGCTTCGGCCTCGCCGTCGCCATCCTCGTGGCGCTCTACGGCGCGATGCGGGCCGCCACTGCGATGATGGCTGCGCTCAACATCATCTATGAGGAGCATGAGACGCGGAACATCGTCCAGACCACCGCAGTCGCCGCCGGCATCACGGCCGGCATGGTGGCGACGGCCATGATCGGCACGGCGGCGATCTCCATCTTCACTTATGTGACCAATTTCCTCTCGCCCTATATCGGCGACGCTGCGACGCTGCTGATGCAGATCGGAACATGGCTGGTCGCGGGCGGGCTGGTCAGCATGACCTTCGCCATCTTCTTCCGCTATGCGGCGGACCGGCGCGGCGCGAAATGGCGCTGGCTCTCGCTCGGCTCAGTGCTCTCGACAATGCTCTGGCTGGGCATCACATTGGGCTTTGCGTTCTACGCCGCCAATCTCACCAGCTACAACGCGACCTACGGCTCGCTTGCCGCCGTCATCATCTTCCTCATGTGGCTGTTCCTCTCGGCTTATGCCGTGCTGATCGGCGCGGAAGTGAACAGCGAGATCGAGCGGCAGACCATGCGGGATTCGACCATCGGACCGGATCGTCCGATCGGCAGTCGCGGCGCGGTGATGGCCGACAGCGTAGTGCTGGACGAAGCCAGCCGCGCCCTGCTCGACAAGAAGCGGCGGCGGGCGGCACAGCGGCTCGCCAATCGATCCTCCTAGGACAAGAAACGCGGGGAACAGCGCGCGACATGAGACGTTCCGTGAAGGAACGAGGAGAGACGATCATGCCTGGCCAAGCTTTGAATGCGCCGCTTCCCGCACCCGTGAGGACGCAGGTCGATACCGGCCCGAACGGCCTGATCTCCAGCGGCTCGCAGACGCTCGCCAACATCGCCGTGGGCATGATCGTGCCCATCCTGGCGAAGAACGTATTGCGCTTTGCGCTGCGTCATCCGCTGAAGGCGACGCTGGGGGCCTTCGCGATCTCGGCTTTCATCCAGGGCGGCAGGAAGAGCGCGGCGCCCCGGCCCTGACCGCGCCTGCTATTCGATGCCGAGCGCCCGCGCCTGCGCCCGGATCTCGTCGGCCGCGCCCGGATTGGCCTTGATCGCCGCCGCGAGCGCGGCCTTCGCCTTGTCCGGCTGACCCAGCGACATGCGGCTGCGGATCAGCAGGAGCCAGCCGTCGACGCGGCCGGGCTCGGTCTGGAGGCGCGCTTCCAACCGGCCGACCATGTCTTCCGCCATCTGCCGTTGCTGCGCGGGCGTCATGGACGCGGCGGCCTCGACCTGCTCGCGCGTTGGCCCGGGCGCGGCGGCCGGGCCGGGCTGCTTCACGTCGGCCAGACGCTGCGCCGTCTCGATCTTGTTGGCCTCCCCCACGCGCTCAATCGTGCGACGCAGGTCCGCCTCCCACGGCGCGCCGCGTGGCGTATCCGCCAGCAGATCCAGCCAGTCCTCGATCGCACCTTCATGATCGCCGGCAACATCGCGTGCGACGGCCAGGAAATAGCGGGCGCGCGGATCATCATCGTCCAGCTCATGGGCCTTGCGGAAGGCGGCGAGCGCCTCGGCCGGCATGGGCTCGCGATCGCTGGAGAGGACCAGCGCTTCGCCGAGCGATGCCCAGAGCGCGGCGCTCTGCGGCCGCAACTGCGTCGCGCGGCGATAGGCCTCGGCGGCCTCGGCATAGCGCTCGGCGCTGAAATAGGCCCAGCCCAGTGCCTGCCAGGCGTCCGCATTCTCGGGATTGTCCTTCGTGCGGGCCTCCAGTTCGGCAATGCCCTCGCCCGCGCCTGCCTGGCTCTGCGCGGGCGCGCTCGCTTGCGACTTCGCGCCGTCCACCTTGAGGCGATAGCCGATGCTTCCGGCCGCGATCAGGGCGGCCGCCACCAAAGCGATGCGCGCATATCGAGAGAAACGGTCGGTCTCGGTCACGGTCTCATGGTCCTGCTGCTCTGGCGTGCGGCGCCTGCTTCGGCGCAAAGGGCGACCGGCGCAAGCGGCAAAATCGGCCACCCATGGACTTCATGCCCCCCGCACCCTAAATGCGCGGCCATGACGCACAGCTTCGCCAAGATGCACGGCCTCGGCAACGATTTCGTCGTGATCGACGAGCGCAACGGCTCCCTCCCCATGACCGGAGCGCTGGCGCGCGCCATCGCCGACCGCCGCACGGGCGTGGGCTGCGACCAGCTCATCCTCATCGGCGCGTCGGACAAGGCCGATGTCGCCATGCGCATCTTCAACCAGGATGGCAGCGAAGTGGAAGCCTGCGGCAATGCCACGCGCTGCGTGCCCCTGTTCGTGGGCCGCGACGTCACCATCGAGACCAAGGCCGGCCTCCTGGAGGCACGGGCGAAGGACGGCCTCGTCAGCGTCGACATGGGCGAGCCGCGCTTCGACTGGGGCGCGATCCCGCTCGCTTATGCCATGGACACGCTGGAAATGCCGGTGAGCTGGGACGATCTCCCCACCCCGTCCGCCGCCAATATCGGCAATCCGCATGTCGTCTTCTTCTGCGAGGATCTGCGCGCGGTCGACATGGCGGCGCTCGGTCCCCGCATCGAGCATGATCCGCTCTTCCCGGCCCGCGTGAACGTCAATTTCGCGCAGGTTATCGGCGCGGACCATCTGCGCCTCACGGTCTGGGAACGCGGCGTCGGCTTCACCCGCGCCTGCGGCACCGGCGCCTGCGCCACGGCCGTCTGTGCCATCCGCCGCAAGCTGTGCAAGGGGCCGGTGCGCGTGAGCCTGGCGGGCGGCGACCTCGTCATCGACTGGGCGCCGGGCGGGCACATCCTGATGACCGGCCCCGCCACGCATGTGTTCGAGGGACGGATCGACATCGAGGCACTGAACGCGGCGGCGGCATGACCGGGCCGGAGATCGTCACGCTCGGCTGCCGGCTCAACATCGCCGACAGCGAGGCGATCCGCCAGCAGCTTGGAGGGCGGGACGATCTGGTGGTGGTCAATAGCTGCGCCGTCACCGGCGAAGCCGTCCGCCAGACGCGGCAGGCGATCCGCCGCGCCCATCGCCGCAGGCCGGACGCGCGCATCGTGGTGACGGGCTGCGCGGCCCAGACGGACCCTGCCCTCTTCGCCGCCATGCCGGAAGTGACGCAAGTGATCGGCAATGCCGAGAAACCCGATTTCGCGCGGGTTCTGGCGGAAAATGCGCCGGTTCGGGTGAGTGACGTCATGACGGTGGCGCGGCAGGCGCCGCAGCTTCTCTCCGCCTTCGCCGAGCGGGTGCGCGCCTTCATCACGGTGCAGAATGGCTGTGACCATCGCTGCACCTTCTGCATCATTCCCTATGGCCGGGGACCGAGCCGCTCGGTGCCCGCGGCGGCCGTGGTCGATCAGGTGAAGCGCCTCGTCGACGAGGGCGTGCGCGAGATCGTGCTGACCGGCGTCGATGTGACCAGCTACGGCCCGG
>CBIMKI010000044.1:0-15342 GCA_966244395.1 uncultured Sphingobium sp.
ACCATCCCCGCCCCGCCCCCTGCCGGCGTATCGTCCACGCTCTTGTGCTTGTCCGTCGCAAAATCGCGGATCTGGACAGGATCGCACGACCAGCGCCCTTCCACCAGTGCCCGCCCGGCGAGCGAGACGCCCAGCGGGCCGGGAAACATTTCGGGATAGAGCGTGAGGATCTGGGTAGCGAAGGTCATGAGGGCAGCGTCCAATTTTCCACGCTGAGCCCCGGCACATCGGCAAAGTCAGCTTCATTGTTAGTGATGATGGTCGCGCCAAGGCTCAGCGCATGCGCCGCCAGGAGCCGGTCGAAGCGCGCGCGCCTGAAGGGCAGACGCGCATATTCGCGCGCAGCTGCCTCATCGAAATCGAGGACGGGTATCACGTGGATGAAGGCATCCAGCACATCCTGCCGTGGCGGCTTGCCATTCCACGTGCCCAGCGACACCTCGGCGAAGCTGACGGCGGAAATGGCGACATCACCCGGATAGCGGGACGCAAGGCGCACGTTCAGGGTCGAATCCTGTTCACCCCCCATCGAATAGATGGCGAGATCGGAATCCAGCAGGTAGCGCGTCACTCGCCGGACAATGCCTTGCGTCGTGCGATGGCACTGGGACGCTCTTCGAAATCTTCACGAGCCGCGGGCTTGAACCCCGGCAGCTTTCCGGCGAACCCGCTGATGTCGATCGTTTTTCTCGACGCTTCCACCGGCTCCACGCGGAAACTCATCTTGCCGTCGCGAACCATGCGCACCTGCGTGCCTTCGGGCACGCCGAGCCCCTTGGGCAGGCGCAGCGCCACTGAATTGCCGGACTTGAAGGTCTTGCCGAGATAGGCTTCGTCGCTCATTCGAGCCTCCGTATATACGATGTGTATATACTATTCGACAAAGGCCACGTCAATCACGGCCCGCTCCGCCTCGATCTGCGCGACATGGATGGGCACCATGAAGCGCTTGCCGTCCGGCTTCTCGATTTCGAGGATGTCGCCCGCGCCGAAATTCTCGACCATGGCGACCACGCCCACCGGCGCGCCCGCGTCCGTGACACAAGGCAGGCCGATGAGGTCGACATGATAATATTCGCCCTCGCCCAGCGGCGGCAGGGCGTAACGGGGCACGGTAAGCTCGGTGCCACGCAGCGCCTCGGCCGCCGTGCGGTCGGTCACTTCGGCGAAGCGGGCGACCGCGCCATTGGGGCCGGGCCGGATGGACTTGAGCGTCAGGCTCCGCCCGCCCGCATCCAGGTTCTTGTAGCGCTTCAGGCTCTCCGGCCCCTCGCCGAACAGCTTGAGGCGCAGCTCACCGGCAACGCCATGCGCGCCGATGATCGCGGCAAGAGTCACGGGACGATCAGGTGAAGCGGACATCGGCGCACCATGAACCCCTCCCTGTCAGGGAAAGGTCGCAAGAGGGTCGGATGGGGCGATCGACGCGAAGACGGGCCCCATCCCCTGCCCCTCCCCCGAAAGGGAGGGGACAGCCAAGGTCAGCCCTCGGCCTGCTCTTCGCTGGCCTCGGCGGCCGGAGCCTCTTCGGCAGCAGCTTCAGCGGCCGGCGCTTCCTCGGCGGCGGGCTCTTCAGCAGCCGGCGGGGGCGCCTTGGCGGCTTCCTCGGCGGCCTTGCGGGCTTCCTCGGCCTCGGCCAGCTTCGCGGCCTTGTCCTCGGCGCGGTCCTTCGCCTTCTGGCCCGGCTCGGCCTTGTTCGGGTTGTTGCGGGCCATACGCTCCTTGACGCCGGCGGCGTCGAGGAAGCGGGCAACGCGGTCGGTCGGCTGGGCGCCGACGCTCACCCAATGCTTGGCGCGCTCGACGTCGAGCACGACGCGCTTTTCGTCACCCTTGGCGAGCAGCGGGTTGTAGCTGCCGATGCGCTCGATGAAGCGGCCGTCGCGGGGCGAGCGGCTGTCGGTCACGACGATCTTGTAATAAGGACGCTTCTTGGAGCCACCGCGCGACAGGCGAATGCTGGTTGCCATTTTATCTTACCTTACCTTTCTGAACCAATTCAATGTGTTGAAAGTCACTTTTTCCGAAAATTCTGGAAGCCGGGCGGAAGACCGCCGGGCAGGCCGCCACCGGGAAGGCCGCCACCGGGAAGGCCGGGAAGCCCGCCCCCCGCGCCGCCCAGGCCGCCGGGGCCGCCAAGCGCGCCGAGATCGGGCATGTCGCCCCCAGCCGCCGCGCCGCCGCCTCCGCCGAGCAGGCCGCCAAGTCCGCCGCCGCCGAACATCTTCGCGAGGCCCTTGAGGCCACCCATCTTCTTGAGCTTCTTCATGGCCGTCTCCATCTCCTTGTGCATCTTCAGGAGACGATTGACGTCCTGCACCTGGAGGCCGGCGCCCTTGGCCACGCGAATCTTGCGCTTGGCGTTGAGCAGTTCGGGCCGCTCGCGCTCCTTGTGCGTCATGGAGCCGATGAGCGCGTCGAGATGGACGAGCGTCTTGTCGTTGACGCCGGACTGGGCCATCTGCGCCTGCGCCTTCTTGAGGCCGGGGATCATCCCTGCGAGCATGCCCAGGCCACCCATCTTCTGCATCTGGCTGAGCTGCGTGCGCAGGTCATTGAGATCGAACTTGCCCTGCGCCATGCGCTTGGCGAGCTTTTCGGCATCTTCCTGCTGGATGGTCTCGGCGGCGCGCTCGACGAGGCTGACGACATCGCCCATGCCGAGGATGCGCTGAGCGACGCGCGCGGGATGGAAGGGCTCGATGGCATCGAGCTTCTCGCCCGTGCCCGCGAACTTGATCGGCTGCCCCGTCACTGCGCGCATGGAGAGTGCCGCGCCGCCGCGCGCATCGCCGTCCATGCGCGTCAACACCACGCCGGTCAGCGGCACCTGCTCACTGAAGCTCTTGGCGACATTGACGGCGTCCTGGCCGGTCAGGCTGTCGACCACGAGCAGGATCTCGGCCGGGTCGGCGACCTGCGCCACGGCCTTCATCTCGTCCATCAGCTGCTGGTCGACATGCAGGCGGCCCGCCGTGTCGAGCATCAGCACGTCATAGCCCTGGAGCTTGGCGGCCTGAAGCGCGCGCCTGGCGATCTCGACCGGCTGCTGGCCGGCGACGATCGGGAGCGTCGCCACATCCGTCTGCGTGCCGAGCACGGCGAGCTGCTCCTGTGCGGCCGGACGATTGACGTCCAGCGACGCCATCAGGACCTTCTTGCGGTCCTTCTCCTTGAGGCGCCTGGCGAGCTTGGCCGTAGTGGTCGTCTTGCCCGAACCCTGGAGGCCGACCATCATGACGACGGCCGGCGGCGTCACGTCGATGAGCAGCTCGGAGGCGTCCGCGCCCAGCGTCTCGGTGAGCGTGTCAGAGACGATCTTGACGACCATCTGTCCGGGCGTGACGGAGCGCAGCACTTCGCTGCCCACGGCCCGTTCGGTCGCCTTGTCGACGAATTCGCGCGCCACCGGCAGTGCCACGTCCGCTTCGAGGAGCGCGATTCGCACCTCGCGCATCGCGGCGCGCACATCGGCCTCGGTGAGCGCGCCGCGCCCCCGGAGCTTGTCGAATACGCCGCCGAGCCGATCGCTCAGACTCTCGAACATCGCGTCACCTCACAAGCGGCCGCAGCCGCGGAAAACCGTCTCTTCGGGTCCACAACGGAAAAAGCGCCGGCGGGCGAAACCTCGCCGACCAGCGTCGATCCCCCATGCCATCCATGCGACATGACCAGGACTGTCAGAGCATCCGGGCAAGCGGAACACCGCCTCCGGATGGCTGGGCGCATAGCGCAACATCCGCGCAAAGGCAAGGATTTGGGCATGGAGCGCTCGGCTGTCATTGCGGTTTTCCAGCCGGCCCTGCCTGCCCGCCTCATGTCGTCGGCGCGCATAGATGGTTTCTAAAGCAATTGGCGGTTTAACGCGGCATGCATTACTGTTAGGATCGTTGCTATCATGTCCGACCTGGATCAGCTGAGTGAAGATCGGGCCGCGAAGGCGAGCCTGTCGCGCCGCAACCTCCTTCTGGGCGCCGGCCTGCTCGCCGTGGGCGGCGCGGCCTATGCGCGCATGCCGCGGAGGCAGTTCGAGGATATACCGGACGACACTTTCGAGGCGCTGTTTCCCAAGAGCTTCGCCAACTGGCGCGTGCTGCCCGAAAGCGAGCTTATCATGCCGCCCGAAGACGGTCTTGCCGGCAAGCTCTATCAGCATATCCTCACGCGCACCTATGTCAGCGACAAGGGCGAAGGCGTCATGTTCCTGGTGGCCTACAACAGCCAGCAGGTGAACAATGTGCAGGTCCACCGCCCGGAAATCTGCTATGCGGCGAGTGGCTTCACCATTGCGGACAGCAAGCCCTATGCGCTCGACATGGGGAGCGGCCATGTCGTCCCCACCCGCATCGTGCGGGCCGAGCGCAGTTCGCGCGGAGAGAACATCGTTTACTGGACCCGTATCGGCAACGATTTCCCGCAAAGCTGGCTCCAGCAGCGTGTCGCGATGACCAAGGCCAATCTCGAAGGCTTCTATGCCGATGGCCTGCTCGTGCGCGCGTCCTCGATCAATCCGAGCGTGGACAAGTCGGTCGAGACAATATCGCGCTTCATCCGCGAGATGGCGGCCAGCAGTTCCAGGGAAGCGCGCTACCTGACCTTCCGCATCTAGCCGAGCGGCCGTTCGCGATTCTTGACGGCAAGGAAAGGGTCGGCCCATGAAGGGTCGGCCTTTTCGTTCTGGCATCGTATCTCTTGTAAACGCGCGTCTGGCATCGCCGCTGGCGAGCCCTTTTCAGTCATTGCAATGACTGCTTCGGTTCGAGCGAAGACGCTCGAACCGAAGCAGAGCATCCGAGGGCTTGGCAGCCTCTACGCCATGTCCACCATAGGTTCGCCATTTGCGCACGGCATAACAGCCCTTCGTTTTGCGCCTTGCTTTGGGCGTCAGGCGGCTGCCGTGACCTGTGGCGGCTTGCCGCCGGTCTTGAGGCTGGGCCAGATGAGCCCAACCAGATGATCGATGGCGAAGATGGTGATGAGCGCCACCATGAAGGTCGTGATGCCGGCAAAATCGTGGAGGAAGCCCTGCGCCACCGCGTCGCCGCCATAATAAGTGAGCAGCACCAGGAAGATGATGCGCACGAAATTGGCGAAGATCGCGACGGGCACCACCGCGATGAACAGCAGCATCGCATAGCGAAAGTTCGCATGGTGCCGCAGATAGACGTAGAAGAGCGCGATCGCGGAGAGCGAGATGAGTGAATTGAGGCCCGAGCAGGCGTCGGCCACGAAGAGCTGATATTGGCCGATCTGGATGGTCACGCCTTCCTGGGCGATCGGATAGCCGAGCATGTAGAGGAAATCGACCGACCAGGCCGAGAGCGCGATCTTGAGCGGATTGGTGACGATGGCCACCAGCGTGTCCGGCGGCGGGAAGACGAACACCATGTAGAAGAGCGGAAACCACATGACCAGCATCGCCCGCCGCCCCACGCAGCTGAGGAGCACCAGCAGCAGCAGGCCATACATGAAATAGCCTTCCAGCTCGACGATGGCGCTGACCCGCGCGATATAATAGAGCGCCAGCAGCGGCACGAAGAGCAGCGCGATCAGCCAGCCCGGCTCCGGCTGGACCAGCGGCCGCGCATTCTGCCATTCGCGCCAGAGCAGCCACAGGCCGGTCGCCAGCACGATGGGGCCGTGTGCGCCCTGCTCGGTGGACCAGCTCTCGCGCGCGACATAGAGGATCGTGGGAATGAAGACGGCGAGCAGGCCCGCGATGAGCACGGGATTGGCCAATATCCATCCAAAAGGCTTTGCGTCGGAACGTTCGGTCATTCTGGATGTTGCCCTTGCCCACTTTCGCACCGCAGCGATGCGGGCCTTATTGACTGGCTTAAGTTAACAGCGCGTGTGCCATTGGATAGACGGGGCACGCGCCGGCTGCAATATCTGCCACGCAGCCGGTTCAGTCCCACCAGTAAGCAATGGCGCGCATCTCGATGCTGACGCGCGGCGCCGCATCGGGAGGGCTCAGCGGGTCGTCGAATGCGACATGAGGGACGCTGGAAGCCACGCCGCGCAGCGTGTCGTGGGTCTTGAAGATGATCGCCTCGTCCGCGCGCATGTCAGGATACCAGAACCAGCGATGCGCGGGATCGTGCGCGACGACCAGCCCCTCGAACTGGAAGTCGCCGCCGGGGCTGTCGAAGATCGCGTCCGCCAGGATGAGTTCGCGCCCGGACACGCTGCGCGCATCGAGCAGCGCCAGCGGCACGTCCTGCGGCGCGGGCGAGAGCGCGCGCCAGACATTGTAATGCGCGGCCCGGCGGAACGGTCGCCCCTCGGCCGAGCGTTCGGCAAAGGCGCGTCCCGTGGCATCGCTCACGTCCACATGGCAGAAGCGCGCCGGATAGCTGTTGTCTTTCGATCCCGCTTGCCCCGAGCGCTCGGAAAAGCGCATGAGCGGTCCGGCCTTGCAGTGGACATGATCCGCGCCGGTCGCGATCTTCACCAGCTCGGCAATTTCCGGACAGTGGACGCGCGCGGACAATTCACGGTCGGAAAAGTCGGCGAGCGCACTCTTGTGGTCGACCAGCATGAAGCCGGCATCGTCCAGGCCGGTGCGCTGCGCCCGCCCATCATGGGCGGCCATTTCGTGCATTTCGACCACCACCGTGTCGTGGCTGTGGTCGTTGGCATAATAACGCGGCCGCGCGGGCGTTCGGGCCGAATAGTTGATGACGATCGCGTCGCGCGCGCCTGACTGTGCCATGGCCAACCTCTCCTTGATCCGCTGGCCTAGCCGCTCCCCGCGCGGGTTGAAAGAGCGAGGCGACTGGACAGCGGCAAAAGTCTCCCCCTTTATGCCTCATCGGCCCGGCAAGAGGGGGAGCAGAGCCAGCATGACCAGTCAGCACGCCGCCAAGCCGCCGCAGGGGCAGCTGCGCTCCATCGTCGGCGGATCGCTCGGCAATTTCGTCGAATGGTATGACTGGTACGCTTATTCCGCCTTCTCCGTCTATTTCGCGACGGCCTTCTTTCCGCGCGGCGATCGCACCGAAGAGTTGCTGGCGACCGCCGCCATCTTCGCGGTGGGCTTCCTCATGCGGCCGATCGGCGCCTGGCTGATGGGCCGCTATGCCGATCGGCACGGGCGCAAGGCGGGTCTTGCCCTCTCGGTGGCGATGATGGGCGGCGGCTCGCTGATGATCGCGCTCACCCCCGGCGCGGCGGCCATCGGCATCGCGGCGCCCATCCTGCTGCTGGCCGCGCGACTGCTCCAGGGCCTCAGCGTCGGCGGCGAATATGGCGCGAGCGCGACCTATCTCTCGGAAATGGCTTCGGAAGGGCGGCGCGGCCATATCTCCAGCTATCAATATGTGACGCTGATCGGCGGACAGCTCGCAGCGCTCGCCGTGCAGATGCTGCTCCAGTCCATGCTGAGCGAGGCGCAGATGGAGGCCTGGGGCTGGCGCGTCCCCTTCTTCATCGGCGCGGCGCTCGCCTTCATCGTCTATCGCCTGCGCCGCAAGATCGTGGAGACGACGGATTTCGAGGCGGCGAAGGCAGCGGGCAAGACGTCCGGCGGGCTGGAGCTTGTCCGCAAGCATCCGGGCGCCGCCCTGCTCGTCATCGCGCTCACCGCCGGCGGCACGCTCGCTTTCTATGCCTACACCACCTACATGCAGAAATATCTGGTCAACACCTCCGGCTTCACGCGGCCACAGGCGACCACGATCATGACCGCCGCGCTCTTCCTCTTCATGTGCGCCCAGCCTCTGTTCGGCAGCCTGTCGGACCGGATCGGGCGGCGGCCGCTGCTGATCGGCTTCGGCGCGGCAGGCGCCTTGCTCACCGTGCCGCTCTTCCATGCCATCGGCCAGACCAACTCGCCGATGGTCGCCTTCCTGCTGGTGCTCGCGGGCCTCGCCTGCGTTTCGGGCTACACCTCCATCAATGCGGTGGTGAAGGCCGAACTTTTCCCGGCACACATCCGCGCACTGGGCGTCGCCCTCCCTTATGCCATCGCCAACAGCATGTTCGGCGGCACGGCCGAATATGTCGCCCTGCGCCTCAAGGACGCGGGCCGCGAGCCGCTCTTCTTCTGGTATGTGAGCGGCATGTGCGCGCTCAGCCTCATCGCCTACTGGCGCATGCGCGAGACGGCGAAGCATGGGACGATGAGCAAGCTGGGGATGCCGTAGGGCGGCAGCCCATGGCTCAGACGGAGCGGGAAACAGGCTCTCATCCGCATGGCGGCTTGCGGGTGAAAGCGGACCTCTCCGTTCGCCCTGAGCGAAGTCGAAGGGTTCTGCTGAGCGGAGGCGAAGCACTTGGCCTCGACAAGCTCGGCTGACGGCTTCGACTTCGCTCAGCCCGAACGGTATGAGAGTGCGAATTGTCCGCTCCCACCCCATAACGGACGAAGGCCAGCATTCCAGCTCGCCCTCCAGCCCCCTCAACCGCTTGCAGCCTCCAGCCTGCGCATCAGCCCTTCCTGCGCTGTGCTCGCTACCAACCGCCCCTCGCGCGTGAAGAAGCGCCCGCCGGCCAGCCCCCGTCCGTCGCCGGTCCATGGGCTCTGCACCTCGTAGAGCAGCCATTCGCCGCACTGCACCTCGCCATGGAACCACATGCTGTGGTCGATGCTCGCCGACTGGTAGCCGCCCGTGCCGATCTGCACGCCATGGGCGCGATAGGCCGAGGCGAGCAGCAGCGTGTCGCTCACCCAGCCGAGCAGGGCGCGCTCCATCGGCTGCGGCAGATCGAGGGGGCCGTTCCCCACCCTGATCCAGCAGCAGGCAAGGCCGGGATGCGGCTGAGCCAATGCTTCCGGCGTCAGCGTCGCGACGGGACGATAGTCGAACGGGCTCGGCCGGGCGATGATACGCCGGAAGACCGGACTCGACTGATCGGGATTGCGCGCCACATAGTCGGCGAAGCTCCCCAGTTCCTCTGGTGGCGGCACGTCGGGCATCGGCATCTGATGCGCCAGGCCCGGCTCGGGCAAATGGAAGGAGGCCGTCATGCTGAAGACGGCCTTGCCCGCCTGCCGGGCAACCACGCGCCGATTGGAGAAGGCCCGGCCGTCCATGTCGGCTTCGACCGCATAGTCGATCTCATGGTCCTCGCTGGCCGGGCGCATGAAATAGCAATGGAGCGAGTGGAGCGGCCGATCGGGCGCGACGGTCTTGCCGGCCGCGATCATTGCCTGGCCGATGACCTGTCCGCCGAATACGCGGCCCACGCCGCCCGCTTTGCGCGCGCCGCGAAAATGGCCCGCCTCGCCCAGCGGTCGCACGTCGAGCAGAGCCACCAGCCCCGCGACCTGCTGCGCCGTCTCGGCATCATGCTGCATCAAGGCCATCGCTCCTCATGACCGCATCCGGCAAAAGCCGCCCTCCACTTACGTATGCTGGGAGACGGCGGCAACCCTGACCCAATGGACATATATCCATATCCCTAGATGAATGCCTTCCGTTCCTGTGCTGGGGCGGCCTGCCCTACCCCATGCCTGAGCCAAATCGAACGGCTGCAAGGCGGAACCGGCACAAGGGAGAGGAACCGCATGCTTGTGCTCTACCGATCCCATGAGACCCAAGCGCGGCCTCAGTATGTCGGTCAAGCCGCGCACCGCGAACCTGATCGTCGCATAGATGCCCGCGAAGGCCCGAGCCTTCTCGACATATGACCAGGTACGCCGTGATGCTGGACGGCGCGACCCAATCGGCCTAGTCGAGCGCGCATGACCGATCTCTTCGCCTACAAGCTGCTCACCGAGGATCAATGGAAGGATTGGAAGGAATCCAGCCTGTTCACCGGCGCGCCGGTCGATGTCGAGGACGGCTATATCCACCTCTCCACCCGCGAGCAGGTGCGCGAGACGGCGGAGAAGTGGTTCGCGAGCGTCGATCCGCTGATGCTTGTCATGGTCGACCTGCCGGCGCTCGGCGACTTGGTGCGCTGGGAGCCCTCGCGCGGCGGCGCGCTCTTTCCGCATGTCTATGGGCCGATCCCCAGGAGCGCGGTGGCGGGCCAGAGCAAGCTGCGGCTCCAGAGCAACGGCAAGCATGACTGGCCGGCGGGATTTTGAAGCGGTGAGCGCGCGCGTCCACATCATCGGCGGCGGCCTTGCAGGCAGCGAGGCGGCCTGGCAGCTCGCACAAGCCGGCGTGCCGGTGCGACTCTCCGAAATGCGCGGCGGCGGCGATATGACCCCCGCCCACCAGAGCGATGCGCTGGCCGAGATGGTCTGTTCCAACAGCTTCCGCTCGGATGATGCCGTCAACAATGCGGTCGGCTTACTCCATCAGGAAATGCGAGGCCTGGGCTCGCTCATTATCGCGCAGGCGGACAAGGTGCGCGTGCCGGCGGGATCGGCCCTGGCAGTGGATCGTGAGTTGTTCGCTGACGCCGTCACTCAAGCGATCACGGCGCATCCTCTGATCGAGCTGGTGCGCGAGCGGGTCGACGCGATACCAGCCGAAGGCCCCACCATCATCGCCACCGGGCCCCTCACGGCCGCGCCGCTGGCGGAAGCCATCGCCAAGGCCACCGGCAACGATCAGCTCGCCTTCTTCGATGCCATCGCGCCTATCGTCCATGCCGACAGCATCGACATGTCGATCGCCTGGAAGGCCAGCCGCTGGGACAAGGGTGGACCGGACGGCGATGGCAAGGATTATATCAACTGCCCCATGAACCGGGAACAGTATGAGACCTTTGTCCAGGGGCTCGTCGACGGACCCAAGACCGAGTTCAAGCAGTGGGAGAAGGACACGCCCTATTTCGAGGGCTGCATGCCCATCGAGGTGATGGCGGAGCGCGGCCCCGAGACGTTGCGCCACGGTCCCATGAAGCCGGTCGGTCTCGACGATCCGCGCACAGGGCGCTGGCCCTATGCGGTCGTGCAGCTCCGGCAGGATAATGCCCTCGGCACGCTCTGGAACATGGTCGGCTTCCAGACCAAGCTCAAATATGAGGCGCAGGTCGCGCTCTTCCGCACGATACCGGGACTGGAAAACGCTCAGTTCGCGCGGCTGGGCGGCCTGCATCGCAATACCTTCATCAAGAGCCCGGAGCTTCTGGACAGACAGCTTCGCCTGCGCACCATGCCGCACGTCCGCTTCGCCGGGCAGATCACCGGCTGCGAGGGCTATGTGGAGAGCGCGGCGGTAGGCCTGCTCGCGGGCCTGATGACGGCAGCGCAACTTGCCGGGCGCGCGTTGCCCGCACCGCCGCCCGAGACGGCGCTAGGCGCGCTGCTCGGCCACATCACGGGCGATGCGACGGCGGAGAGCTATCAGCCGATGAACGTTAACTTCGGCCTGTTCCCGCCGCTTGAGGACAGCGTGCGCAAGAAGGACCGCAAGCAGGGCTACACCGACCGCGCGCGTGCGGCGTTGGCCGAGTGGCGGGCGGAATTGGCATAGCCTCCTCCAGCGCCGCTGCGAAGGCAGGAGCATTGCATCTTGTGGGAAGTGGGCACTAATCCTCGTCGCAGACGCATTCCGCCTTCCTGGCGGGTGCCTTCGGCTTAGGCGCGGTGGTGGCGAATTCGGCGCGCGTGAGGCGGCCGTCCTTGTTTCCATCCGCCCCGGCGAACCGGTCGGATGTCGCGACGGCCCATTCCTCGAAGGAGAGGAGATTGTTGCCGTCCTTATCCAGCTTGCGAAAGGCGGCGGTACGGCTCGCCATCATTTCATTGCGCGTTATGGCATTGTCGCGATTGCGATCGTAACGGTCGAAGCGCTTCTCCTCGCGCGTGCGGACGCTGGCCTGGGGCGGGAGCGGCGGCGCCTTACCTACCGCGTCGGGATCGCCCTCGCCGGGCAATGCGGGCCCTTGCGGCGCCGGAAACGCCTGAGCGCGCAGCGGCGCGCGATTGCCGCCATCCTGCCCGCCCCACCAGACAAGCCCCGCCGCGACCAGCAGCAGCGCTGCAATCGAACCGGCCAGAAAGCGTCCCATCGCTTATCCCCCCTTTGACGAAGCGACCCTAGCTGACCGCATTGCGCCGGAAAAGCGCCTCAAGGCAGCAGCGAACGCCAGAGCAGCGCGCGATAATGGCGCGCCGTAAAGCCGCCGACAGGCACGCGACGGTCGCGGGCATCGGCGGATGCGAGCCCGTGTACCAAGCGCAACGGCTTGAGGGCGCGGCCGCGAAGGACAGGCTTGTACAGTGTCAACAGTTGTTCCGCCTGCGCCATTGCGGCCTGCGCGAGCGCTTCGTCACGGCTGTGCCCCGCCAGATCCCACAGCGCCCAGAGCGCGCCGGCCCTCGCCAGCGCCTCGCCACCTTGCCCGCCGGCGAGGAGGCTGAACAGTCCGCCGCCGCGCTTCTCGGCAAAGTCGGCCAGATCCTGCTCGCTCAGCGCTTCATCGCCAAGCAGCGTCCGCCAGCCGTCGATGAGCTGCCCGGCCAGCCGCGCCGCACCATCCGGCGCCGCCGCGCGCCAGACCTCGACCAGCGGTTCGCCCTTGCCCTTGGCCGGATCGGCCTCGACCAGGACGGCATCCCACCAGGCAAGACGGATCGCGGCGATGGTCGGCTCTCCACCCCGACGGACCACGCCCGCCAGACGCTGGTCGAGCAGCCAGCACAGGCGATGCCAATGCCGCTTGGCAGGAAGGGCATAGGCCGCCAGCAGGGCCGGCAACGGCGGCAACTCTTCGAGCATTTGCGCCATGTCCAAACTGGTCTTCACGAAGCATCAACCTTCGCTGTTAGGATTTTGTCTACCCAAAACCACTACGTCGCACTGTTGGCGGACCGCGCGCGCTCCCGGGCGCGCCGGAATCGCGGGGGTGTTGCGAGGGCTTATGGCACAGAACGGGATCAGGCGCGGTTTTCTCGGCCGCCTCGCGCGCGACCAGCGCGGCAACACCATCGCCATCATGGCGGCGGCGATGCTCCCGCTGGCAGGACTGATCGGCGGCGGTGTCGACATGAGCCGTCTCTACCTCGTCAAGACGCGACTGCAACAAGCCTGTGACGCCGGCGCACTGGCCGGGCGCAAGGCGATGGGCGCAGGCGGATGGACCACCGGCAACAATGGCAGCACCGAAGACCAGGCGAAAAAGATGTTCGCCACGAACTTCGCGCAGGGCCAATATGGATCAAATGCGCTCGTTCAGGAATTCACTGAACTCGACGGTGTCGTCAGTGGATCAGCGCAAGTCACCACGCCAATGACGATCATGAAGATCTTCGGCCTTACGGAACGCTCCGTTTCCGTAAGCTGCACAGCCAAGATGGAGATCCCCAATACAGACGTGATGTTCGTGCTGGACGTAACGGGTTCCATGAGCACCGACAACAAGATCGCGGGCCTCAAGAGCGCCGTCAAATGCTTTTATGAAGCGTTGGTGCGCGTCAATACAACCGAAGTCTGCGGCAGCGACCCCAGCGCGACGACCTCGACCACGACTGCGCAGATCCGCCTGGGATTCGTCCCGTATTCCGTGAACGTCAATGTCGGCAAATTGCTTCCCAATGCATTTCTGGCGGACAGCTGGACCTATCAGTCGCGCAGCTATGGCTGGGATAAGGTCACCTACAATGAAAGCAGCAGCAATTCCGGCTGGGTCTATGTCAGCGGCACCGTGAAGGAAGGCGAGCGCGACGAGCGCAACAGCTGCCCCAGCGACACGAATTCCTCTTCCGACGAGACGGGCGCAACCAGTACGACCACGGCCCCGGACGGCACCATCACCACCAGCTATACCGTCACGAGGACCACCAACGGCATCGACTATGAATGCTCCTGGCGGAGCAAAACAAACAAGTGGCGCGTCACGCCCACGACTTTCACCAATTACAAGGAAGCGCGCACCTATTCGACGGTGAAGGCGCCCAATTATGTCTATACCTATAAGCCTCGCACGCTCAACGTAAGCGGCCTGAAGGCGGGCAACAATACGTGGAACGACACGATCCCGCTCGACGTGGGAACGGCGGGCGCGACGGTCAACGTGCGCTGGGACGGCTGCATCGAGGAGCGTCACACCTTTCAGAATACGGATGGCACGCCCGGCAATGAATGGTCGCCCGTTCCCGCCGAAGCCCTGGACATGGACATCGACCTCGTCCCCAACGCCACGACGCCTTACAACAGCTATTGGGGCCCCCTGCTGAACCGGGCGACCTGGGCGCGCAACCAATGGAACTACAGCAACTGTTCCGGCTCGGGCCGCACGACGGATGCGGTCGACACGAGTTGCAATGCCAGCAGCGCAAGCGTGAGCTGCCCCACGGAGTCAAGAAAGCTGGCCGTTTACGACACGGCCTCATCGCTGGAAAGCTACGTCAACTCGCTGTCCATCGGCGGTAACACCTATCATGACATCGGCATGTTGTGGGGCGCACGGATGCTGTCCCCGACCGGCATCTTCGCCAGCGAGAACGCCTATACACCGGCGGGACGGTCCATCCGCCGCCATCTGATCTTCATGACGGACGGCGACACCAACACCAGCGGCACGGACTATAGCGCATATGGCATCGGCTACTATAATCGCCTCCAGTCGAGCGTGAACCTTTCCGACGGCCAGATGGACAATTTGAACAATGCGCGGACGGCCGCGCTCTGTTCCGCCATCAAGAACATGAACGTCACATTGTGGGTGATTTCCTACGGTTCCGGCGTCGGCAACGCGACCGAAACGCGGCTCGAGGCCTGCGCCTCGCCCGGCCGTTACTACAAGGCCTCCGACGGCGCCGCGCTCATCAGCCGCTTCCGCCAGATCGCCTCGGAAATCTCTGAACTGAGGCTGATGAACTGATGACGATGCGCCGCAAGATCATCGAACCCGCCCGTCATTTGCGCCACGACGAGAGAGGCACCACGATCCTCGAATTCGGGCTCATCGCGCCTTCATTGATCGTGATGATGATGGGAGCACTCGATTTCGGCCATACGTTGTACATGCAGAGCGTCCTCCAGGGCGCGGTGCAGAAGGCCGCGCGCGACGGCACGCTGCAATCCGCCGCCGGTACGGAGGACGAGGTGCGTTACGGCATCGACCAGGTCGTGCGGCAGCAGCTGAGCACATTGCATCGCAAGGCAAATATCGAAATCACCCGCCGCTTCTATCGCAGCTTCACGGAAGCCAAGGCGCAAGCGGAAGAGGAATTCACCGACACGAACGGCGACGGCATCTGCAACGACAACGAGCCCTTCGACGATCGCAACAGCAATGGCATCCGCGATACGGACGGCGCCGATTCCGTGAACAATGCAAGTGCGCGGGACAATGTCGTCTACACCGTGCAGGTGAGCTATCCGCGCATGTTCCCCATCGACAAGTTTCTGGGCGGGAGCGGCACGACCAGTCTTACCGCACGGACGGTGTTGGCAAACCAGCCCTATGGAAGCCAGGAAAAATACGGCGCACCCA
>CBIMKI010000045.1:0-15112 GCA_966244395.1 uncultured Sphingobium sp.
GATTGCGCCGCAGGTGCGCATGCCCGGCTTCCGGCCCGGCAAGGTGCCCGCGAACCTCGTCCGCAAGATGCACGGCCCGGCCCTGCAGCGCGAGGCGCTGGACAAGTCCGTGCGCGAGGGCGTCGATAAGATCATCGCCGACAACAAGCTGCGCCCCGCCATGCAGCCCTCGGTCGAGCTGGCCGAAGATTATGAAGACGGCAAGGACACGCAGATCACCGTGGCGCTGGAAGTGCTGCCGGTGGTGCCCGCGCCGAGCGTCGACGGCATCAAGCTGGAGCGTCTGGTCGTCGAAGTGGACGACGCGCAGGTCGACGAGGCCGTCGAGCGCCTCGCCGCGCAGAGCCAGCGCTTCTCCGACGCGCCCAAGAGCCACAAGGCGGGCGAGGGCGATCAGGTCGTCATGGATTATGCCGGCAAGGTCGACGGCGTCGCCTTCGACGGCGGCACGGGCAGCGACATGGCAGTCGTCATCGGCTCGGGCAATCTCATCCCCGGCTTCGAGGATCAGCTCGTCGGCGTGAAGACCGGCGAGGAGAAGGCGATCAACGTCACCTTCCCGAAGGACTATCAGGCCAAGAACCTGGCCGGCAAGGATGCGACTTTCGATCTCACCATCACTGCGGTCAAGGTCCCGGCCGGCGGTGCGCCCGACGACGAGTTCGCCAAGCAGCTCGGCCTCGAAAGCCTTGAGAAGCTGCGCGAGCTGCTCAAGGGCAATATCGAGCAGGAGCATAACGGCCTGACGCGCACCTTCATGAAGCGCCAGCTGCTCGACCAGCTCGCCGCCGGTCATGACTTCGACGTGCCCCCGGGCATGGTCGAAGCCGAGTTCGGCCAGATCTGGGCGCAGCTCGAGCATGAAGCGAGCCACGAGGAAGATCCCGAGGCCGCGCGCGCTGAGATGGAGAACGACCGCGAGGATTATCGCAAGATCGCCGAGCGCCGCGTGCGCCTGGGCCTGCTGCTTTCCGAGATCGGCCAGGCCAATGGCGTGGAAGTGACCCAGCAGGAGATGAACCGCTTGATCGCCCAGGCCGCGCAGCAATATGCGCCGCAGGACCGTCAGCGCTTCGTCGAATATATCCAGCAGGAGCCGCTCGCCGCCGCGCAGCTGCGCGCGCCGCTCTATGAGGACAAGGTCGTCGACTTCCTCTTCGAGAAGGCGGAGATCAGCGAGCGCGCCGTCGCCCGCGAGGATCTGGAAGCCGCCATCGAGAGCGAAGAAGGTGCGATTCACGTCCATGGGCCGGGCTGCGGCCATGACCATGGCGATCATGCCAAGCCGGCGAAGAAGGCAGCCGCCAAGAAGGCAGCCGCCGATGAGGGCACAGCCGAGGACGCGCCGGCAAAGAAGCCCGCGGCAAAGAAGGCCGCGGCCGCCAAGGCTGACGACGCACCCGCTGCCGAAGCGCCGGCCAAGAAAGCCGCTGCGAAGAAGCCTGCCGCCAAGAAGCCGGCCGCCAAGGCCTGATCGCGGAGCGCATGGCGGTGGCGGACGCGTCCGACCGGCAAGGTTGGCCGGCTCATGTCCGCATCGCCGTGCTGCTGCCCTGCTATAACGAGGCGGCCGCCATCGGGCAGACCGTGCGGGATTTCGCTGCCGCTCTGCCCGGCGCGGCCGTCTATGTCTTCGACAACAACAGCACGGACGAGAGCGTCGCGGTCGCCATGGCCGCAGGCGCGATCGTCCGCCGCGTGCGCCAGCAGGGCAAGGGTCATGTCGTCCGGCGCATGTTCGCGGATGTCGAAGCGGACATCTATGTGATGGCCGATGGCGACGCGACCTACGAGGCCGCCGCCGCCCCTGCGCTCATCAATGCGATGCTGACGGACAATCTCGACATGGTGGTGGGCGCGCGTAAGTCCGAGGTGGAGGCCGCCTATCGGCGCGGCCATCGTCTGGGCAACCGGCTGCTCACCGGGCTGCTGCGGGAGCTGTTCGGCCGGCATTTCACGGACATTCT
This sequence comes from uncultured Sphingobium sp., assembly GCA_966244395.1. GTDB lineage: Bacteria > Pseudomonadota > Alphaproteobacteria > Sphingomonadales > Sphingomonadaceae > Sphingobium. The sequence goes on from CBIMKI010000045.1 coordinate 1,968, forward strand.
CTCAGGCTATCGGGTCTTCTCACGCCGGTTCGTGAAGAGCTTCCCCGTGCTCTCCGCCGGTTTTGAGATCGAGACGGAGATGTCCGTCCACGCGCTGGAGTTGCGCATGCCGGTCCACGAGATCGTGACGGCCTATGCCGCGCGGCCGGAGGGTTCGCACTCCAAGCTCAACACGTTCCGCGACGGATGGCGCATCCTGCGCACGCTCATCCAGCTCTACCGTATCGAGAAGCCGCTCTGGTTCTATGGCTTCCTTGCCGGGCTGGTTGTAGTCGCGGGCATCCTGCTCGGCATTCCGGTGGTGCTCACCTATCTGGAAACGGGGCTGGTGCCGCGCTTCCCAACGGTCATCGCCATTGTGGGCCTGGGCATCCTCGCCTCGCTCAGCTTCATGAGCGGCCTCATCCTCGATACGGTGACGCGGGGCCGGCAGGAAGTGAAGCGGCTTGCCTATCTCGCGCATCCGGGCCTACTCGCCTGCGCCGAGGAAGGCGCAGGGCCGAACCGCGAAAGGGGTTAAGGCCCTTGAAGGCTTCGTCAAGACATCCGATGTAGGTCCCGTCAGAACCACCAACCGAAAGAGTTCATGTGACCCCGAGCTTCCCCGATCCCCTCGCCGCACTGGTTCCCATCGTCATCGAACAGTCGAACCGCGGCGAGCGCAGCTTCGACATCTATTCGCGGCTCCTGCGCGAGCGGATCATCTTCGTGACCGGCCAGGTCGAGGATCACATGGCCTCGCTGATCGTCGCCCAGCTTCTGTTCCTCGAATCGGAGAATCCGAAGAAGGACATCTGGATGTACATCAACTCGCCGGGCGGCGTGGTGACGAGCGGCATGGCGATCCACGACACCATGCAGTATATTCGGCCCAAGGTGGGCACGGTCTGCATCGGCCAGGCGGCCTCCATGGGCAGCTTCCTGCTGGCGGCGGGCGAGCCGGGCATGCGCATCGCGCTCTCCAACGCCCGCATCATGATCCACCAACCCTCCGGCGGCGCGCAGGGCATGGCGAGCGACATCGAGATCCAGGCGAAGGAAATCCTGCGAATCCGCCGGCGCCTCAACGATCTCTATGTGAAATATACCGGCCAGTCGCTCGACAAGATCGAGGCGGCGATGGACCGCGACACTTTCCTGGAGGCCGAGGAAGCCAAGGCATTCGGCCTTGTCGACCAGGTCTTCGACCGCCGTCCGACGCCGACGGACAGTGCGGATAGCTGAAGTGTCGGATGGCGGTAATCCGTTGTTTACGGAGGACCGCCAACTATTCGGCACTTGTGATGTGGCATTTTCGCGGGCTAGGATGACCTCCGGCCCGCAAGGCCCGGCCCTGGCGTGAAGCGCGACGGCGCGGGCGAAGAGAGGCATTGAATGACGAAGCTCACCGGATCGGACTCGAAGAGCACGCTCTACTGCTCCTTCTGCGGCAAGTCGCAGCATGAGGTGCGCAAGCTCATCGCGGGCCCGACCGTCTTCATCTGCGACGAATGCGTCGAGCTGTGCAACGACATCATCCGCGAGGAGACCAGGGGCGGTCTCGTCGGCCGGAAGGATGGCGGCAATCCGACGCCACAGCAGATCTGCGACGTATTGAACGATTATGTGATCGGCCAGGACCGCGCCAAGCGCGTGCTCTCCGTGGCTGTCCACAATCACTACAAGCGGCTCGATCACGGCGCCAAGGCCGGCGATGTCGAGCTTGCCAAGTCGAATATCCTGCTGATCGGCCCGACCGGCTGCGGCAAGACGCTGCTCGCGCAGACTCTCGCCAAGACCTTCGACGTGCCCTTCACCATGGCAGACGCGACGACACTGACGGAGGCGGGCTATGTCGGCGAGGATGTGGAGAACATCATCCTGAAGCTGCTTCAGGCCAGCGACTATAATGTCGAGAAGGCGCAGCGCGGCATCGTCTATATCGACGAGATCGACAAGATCAGCCGCAAGGCCGAGAATCCCTCGATCACGCGCGACGTCTCGGGCGAGGGCGTGCAGCAGGCGCTGCTCAAGCTCATGGAGGGCACCACGGCCTCCGTGCCGCCGCAGGGCGGGCGCAAGCATCCGCAGCAGGAATTCCTCCAGGTGGACACGACCAACATCCTGTTCATCTGCGGCGGCGCCTTTGCGGGGCTGGAGAAGATCATCGGCGACCGTCTGGAGGGCAAGTCCATCGGTTTCGGTGCGCATGTCGCCGCGCCGGAGGAGCGCCGCACGGGCGAGCTGCTGAAGCAGAGCGAGCCGGAGGACCTCCTCAAATTCGGCCTCATCCCCGAGTTCGTCGGCCGCCTGCCGGTCATCGCGACGCTCGAGGATCTCGACATCAAGGCGCTGGTGCAGATCCTCACCGAGCCCAAGAATGCGCTGGTGAAACAGTATCGCAAGCTCTTCGAACTGGAGAATGTCGAGCTGACCTTCACCGATGAGGCGCTGACCGCGATCGCCCAGCGCGCCATCGAGCGCAAGACCGGCGCGCGCGGCCTGCGCTCGATCATCGAGGCCATCCTGCTCGACACCATGTTCGACCTGCCGACCATGGAAGGTGTGAGCGAAGTGGTGGTCGACAAGGATGTGGTGGACGGCCGCAAGGAGCCTGTCCGCGTCTTTGCCGAGAAGCGCAAGGCCGGCGACGCCGCATAAGGCGCCGCCGGGCCGGGCCTTACCGGATGGTCCCATCGTTACGACTGTCCTGTCGGCCGTTGGGTCGATGGCGGGCAGGCTGATGCCGTGCTTCACAAGGTTGGGCGTCAAAGGGGCCGGCACCTGCGTGCTCCTGCGAAGCCTCGGGGCTTGACGAGCGGCCCGCGCGCCTTGAACGCCTGCCTTCGCCGGCACTGCGGGGACGCGGCATGTGGTCTTGGCGCCGACCCCGGTTCGTCTCTTCCGGGCGGTTCATGTGCGAGGTTGCTTTTGGGCGCCCGCGATTCGTGAAGAGCCGGGGCGCCCATCCCGGCGACACGGTCAGGTCTGGCGCGGCCGCATCCAACCATATTTGGGTCACAGCCGGCCCATAATCGGCCATGAGCGCATCGGAAAGCTGCGATGCCTGTCGACCATGGGCCGTGGCATCACTATCTTTCTCTCATGAGGGGGCCGCCCGGCCGGCCCATGAGATTCGAAAGGTTTCAAGTTGAGCATGACTGTTGCGAGCGTCTCCGAAGAGACCGGCGCCAGGATCATCGACGGGCGTGCCGTCGCGAAGAAGATGCGCGCCGACCAGCGCGTGCAGGTCGAGGCGCTCAAGGCCGCCGGCGTGACGCCGGGCCTGGCCGTGGTGCTGGTGGGCGACGATCCGGCCTCCGCGCTCTACGTCTCGAACAAGATCAAGGCCTGCGAGGCGGTCGGCATCACCTCCTTCACGCATCGCCGCCCCGCGACGATCGGCAATGAGGAACTGCTGGAACTCATCGAGACGCTGAACGCCGACGAGACCGTGCATGGCATATTGGTGCAGCTCCCGCTGCCCAAGCATATCGACATGGCCAAGGTGCTGGAGACGATCGCGCCGGAGAAAGATGTCGACGGCTTCCATCTCTACAATGTCGGCGCGCTCGTCGTGGGCCGGCAGATCTTCCCGCCCTGCACGCCCTATGGCGTGATGAACCTGCTCAAATATGAGGGCATTCCGGTCGAGGGGCGCAATGTCGTGGTGGTCGGCGCCTCCAATATCGTGGGCAAGCCCATGGCGCTCATGCTGATGGCGCAGGACGCGACCGTCGCCATCTGCCACGCCAAGACGCGCGACCTGGGACAGTGGACGATGCTGGCCGACATCCTGGTGGTGGCGGCGGGCGTGCCCAATCTCATCGTGCCGCAGATGGTGAAGTCCGGCGTGGTGGTGATCGACGTCGGCATCAATCGCCTGCCGAACGGCAAGGTGGTGGGCGACGTCGATTTCGAAGGGGTGCGCAAGAAGGCGAGCTATATCACGCCTGTGCCGGGCGGCGTGGGCCCAATGACGATCACCATGCTGATCGACAACACGATTCTATCGGCCCAGCGCATTGCCGACGTAAAGGGCTGAAATGGCGTGAAGTGAGCCGGGTCAGGGGGGGACAAGCCCGGCTCACCCCTTACGGGCGCCGATCAGTCGATGGTGATCGTGACCGCGCGCCGGTTCCGTGCCCAGGCCGATTCGTCCGAACCGACCGCATCGGGACGTTCCTTGCCGTAGCTGATCGTGGTGATGCGCGACGCGGCGACACCGAGCGAAGCCAGATAGTTCTTGGCCGCATTGGCGCGGCGCTCACCCAAGGCGAGGTTGTATTCGCGCGTGCCGCGCTCGTCGGCATGGCCCTCGATGGTGACCTGCTTGCTGGGGTAGCGCGCCAGCCACTGGGCCTGGCTGCGCAGCACGGCCTGGCTTTCGGCGTCCACGTCGCTCTTGTCGGTATCGAAGAAGATGCGGTCCGATGAGACGCTGGCGAGGAAGTCCGCATGGCTGCCCGGGACAGGCGCATTGGACAGCGGGCCGGACGGCGCAGCCGGCGTCTGTGCGGATGTCGTGTTCGCGGGCGGCGCAGGCAGCGGCTCCGTGGCGTTCTTCTTGGCGCAACCGGCAAGGGCGATCGCAGCGACAGTCGACATGATGAAGGCCCGAACGAGCATGACCGGCTCCTGAGAATTCCGTCTGGATGTGATGGCGACCGGATCGCCGCATGGAAGGCTTGCGCCCCAATGCGGCCATCCGGCCGATACCGCCGGAAATAGGGCGAAGTCGCGCGCAGGCGTTACCACGGCTTTCCTATGCTGCGATATGATGCGGCGGAGCAGGCCTCATAGGAATTCCGTGGTCACGTCCGCTCGTCCGTGCGCGCATGATCGCTGCGTCAGCCCTTACCCTGCTGACCCGGCCCGGAGCGAGGCGGCATCTCCACTAGCCGCTCTCGCTTCGGGCCGCACATGCCGGCGGGCCTCCTCCAGCGCTATTTCTCGAGCGACGTGACGGCGAGCCGATAACCCACGCCGGATTCGGTGACGATGAGGCGCGGCTCGGAGGGGTCCTCCTCCAGCTTCTGGCGCAGCAGGCCGATATAGCTGCGCAGATACTGGCCATCGATGTTCGGGTCCTTCCAGCCTGCCAGCAGCAGGCGGCGATGGGTGACCACCTGGCCGGCCTTGCGCGCCAGGGCTTCGAGCAGGTCGAATTCCTTGGGCGACAATCTGATCTCCTCACCCATCAGGCGCACCTGCCGCCGGTCGAAGGATATGAGGAGATCGCGTGAGCGAAACTCGTTCGACCGCCGTTCTTCCCGCGCTAGGCGGCGCAGAGCCACGCGGATGCGCGCCAGCAGCTCGTCGATGCCGAAGGGCTTGTTGATGAAGTCGTCGGCACCTTCGTCGAGCGCCGCCACCTTCTCGGTCTCCTGATGCCGGGCGGAGAGCACGAGGATCGCCATGGGATTGAGCGCGCGGAGCTGGCCGATCAGTTCCTTGCCGTCGGCATCCGGCAGGCCAAGGTCGAGCAGCACGATGTCGAAGGCCTGTGCCTGGGCGGCGGCAAGCCCCTCGGCAGCGCAGCTCGCCGTGCGGATCTCATAACCCTGGGAGGCGAGGACGGGATCGAGCGTGCCGGCAATGGCGGGCTCGTCGTCGATGATGAGGATGCGCTCAGCCATGGACCATCCCGACATGTTGGCGGCTGAGCGGGATCTCGACGATTACCTGCGTACCGATGCCGCCTGCATGGGGACTGTCCACGCTGATCCACCCGCCAAAGGCCTCCACGAAGCCCCTGGCGATGGAGAGACCCAGGCCGTGCCCCTCCTGATGCTGCGTGCGGCTCGATCGGTAGAAGCGGTCGAACAGGTGCGGCAGCTCGTCCTTGGGGACACCGCAGCCCTGGTCGATGATCTCGATACGGACCAGGGCGTTGCCCTGCACCATCTTGACCGCGATCGTGCTGCCTTCCGGGCTGTAGCGGACGGCATTGTCCAGGAGATTGCGGAAGATCTGCTCGACCATGACCGGATTGGCCCGGACAATGGCAGAAGGGCTGTCGATCTGCTTGGCGATGGCATGGGAGGCACTGAGTGCCCGCGTGGAGCGCAGCACGGTGCCGAGGACCTCGACGATATCCACCTCGATCAGTTGCTCGGCGTCGATACCGGTCTGGAGGCGGCCCAGGTCGAGCAGATTGGCGGTGTAGCGATCGAGCCGCTCACATTGCTCCTTGATGGTCTGGAGCAGCATCAGGCGCACGGCAGGGTCGAGATCGCCCGAGAGCGAGAGCAGGCTGGAGGCCGAGGTGGAGATGGCGGAAAGGGGCGTGCGCATGTCATGCGAGAGCGAGGAGAGGAGGGCGGTCTTGAGTTCCTCGGAGCGGCGGACTGCCTCGGTCCGGCTCAGGCGCTCGAGGAGCAGGCAGCGTTCGACCGTCATGGAAAGGAGGGCCGCCAGCGCCTCCATGTCCACGCTGCGGCTGCCCGAACGATTCTCCTGCTCGCCGAAGATCGCGATGCCGAGCGCGCGGCCGGGCTGGCCCAGGCGATAGGCGCTCGCCCGGTCCGCCTCCGACTGGATGCACTGCGCTTCGAAAGGCTGGGTGGCGAGATGTCGCCAGCGCGGTCCGTCCGGTGGCAGGCCGATGTTCCGGCCCTGGTCGTCATAAAGCTCGAACCGGCCGAGCCAGGGCCGAATGTCGGCGCTGTTCATGGCGGTGACGAGATCGGGCAGCAGGACCACCTTCTGCAAGCGGTCGCTCACCACAAGCAGCACGTTGAGCCGCGCCTGCGCCCGCTCCGCGAGATGGGCGCGGTCCTTGAGGCGCCCTGCCAGCATGCCGGAGATGACCGCCGAGAGATTGAAGACGATGAAGGGAATATACTCGTCCGCCGAGGCCGCGGAGATCTGCAGCACGGGTTCGCGCAGGAAGAAATTGTGGATGAAGGCGGCGGCAATGGCCGCGATGAGCCCGCCGCGAATACCCGATATGGCGCCGATGATCGTGACGCCGAGCACGTAGATCAAGGCCGAGGTGACCGGGCGATCGAAATGTGCCGCGAGCGTCGCGCCCCCTGTCGAGAGCAGGAACAGCGCGATGGACGCATAGGCGACGCCCTGGCCACGCAGAGCCCCGCTGATCCACCTTTCCCGATGCGCCCGCACTGCCGCCATGGCACGCACCTACAGCATCGGCGGCGCGGCCGCATGCACGGATTTCCTATGGCCCGGGAGGGGCGGCAAATCACCTTCGAGCTGTAGGAAAGAAGTGGCTCCCCGAGTTGGATTCGAACCAACGGCCGCTCGATTAACAGTCGAGAGCTCTACCGCTGAGCTATCGGGGAGCAACCGGGCTTCCGCCCGGCGAGGCCGCGCCTATAGCAGCGCCTTTCTGAACAACGCAAGAGGGTCAGGTGATAAATTGTTCGGCGGCGATGCGATCATCCAGCGCATGCTCGGGGTCGAACAGCAAAGTGAGCGGCATGGTCGAATCGACCTCCACCTCCACCGAGGCGACATCGCGCACCTCGCGCTGGTCCGCGACCGCCAGAACCGGCCTTTTCCGAGGATCCAACACGCGCATGCGGATGCGGTTGCGCTCGGGCAGGATGGCGCCGCGCCAGCGCCGGGGCCGAAAGGGGCTGATCGGCGTCAGGGCCACGAGGCCACAGGCAAGCGGCAGGATGGGACCCTGGGCGGAGAAATTATAGGCCGTGGAGCCCGCGGGCGTCGCGACCAGCGCGCCATCGCAGACCAGCTCGGGAATCACGATGCGATCGTCCACCGACACTTCGAGCCAGGCGCTCTGGCGCGTCTCGCGCAGCAGCGAGACCTCGTTGATGGCCGGCATGGTGAAATTCTCGCCGCCCACCGTGGTCGCGTGCATGCGCAGGGGCTTCACCTTCATCGCGCGGGCGCGGCCGAAGCGATAGTCCAGTTCCTCCAGCCGCCAGTTGTTCATGAGAAAACCGACCGTGCCGAGATTCATGCCAAACACCGGGAGAATGCGGCGCGTCTCCAGCATGTGATGCAGCGTCTGGAGCATGAAACCATCGCCGCCCAGCGCCACGACCGCTTCGGCCTCGGCCAGATCGACGAAAGGATAGGCCGCGCCGAGCCGCCGGGCGGCGTCCTGGGCAGCCTCGGTGGGCGAGGCGACCAGCGCGAGCCGGTGGCTCATGCGATCAGCCCCCCGTGACGCTCATGTGGCGGCGCGTGGCGGGCGCCGCGCCGCTGCGGACGCTGAAATCGTGCGCCTTGGGCTTGGCGGCGAGCGCCCGGTCGAGCAGCGCGTCGATGCCGACAGCGCCCTGCTCGCGGAACGCTGCCTTGAGGTCGATATGGTCCTCATGGCCCAGGCACATGTAGATGCGGCCCTGGCAGGTGAGGCGCATGCGATTGCAGCCGGCGCAGAAATTCTCGGACAAGGGCGTGATGAGGCCGAGGCGCACATTCTCGAAGCCGGAGACGGCGAAATAGCGCGCCGGGCCGCCGGTGCGCTCGGTAAGGGGCGTCAGCTCATGATGCTCGCGCACGGGCAGGATTGCCTCGTGCAGCGGCAGATAGCGGTCCGAGCGGTCCTCCGCGATGTCGCCGAGGGGCATGGTCTCGATGAGCGTCAGATCGTGGCCATGCGCGTCGCAAACATGCAGCATGGGCAGTATCTCGGCCTCGTTGAGCCCGCGCAGCGCGACCATGTTGATCTTGACCTTGAGCCCGGCCTCGCGCGCCGCCGCGATGCCGCCCAGCACGCGCGCAAGGTCGCCGCCGCGCGTCACATAAGCGAAGGTCTCGGGATTAAGGCTGTCCAGGCTCACATTGATGCGCCGGATGCCGGCATCCACCAGCATTTCGGCATGCTCGGCCAGGCGTGTGCCGTTGGTTGTGAGCGTCAGTTCCTTGAGCCGGCCGGCCGCGACATGGCGGCCGAGCGTGCGCGCCAGCATCCCGAAGTCGCGCCGCACCAGCGGCTCGCCGCCCGAGAGGCGGATCTTGCGCACGCCTCGGGCGATGAAGCGCTCGGCGATGACCGCGATCTCCTCAAGCGTCAGAACTTCACGCCGGGGCAGGAACTGCATTTTTTCGCTCATGCAGTAGCGGCAACGCAGATCGCACCGATCCGTGACCGAAATCCGCAGATAATCGATCTGACGGCCATGCCCGTCCAGCATGACCGGCGTGCCGGCCGCCTTCGTCCCAGTTGCCAAGGTCATGAGGCTTAGCTAGGCGATGCAAGGGGATCGCGCAACCATCGCGGCCAGATTCGCCGCGGAATCGAAGGGGCTTGCCAAAGTTGACCAAGGCGCAGGCCTTGCCGTCCGGTCGGCACGATATGGCAGACGGCGATCTGCCGGGCGAAGCCGATGGCATGCCGCTTTTCATCCTTTCGCCGCATCATCGCGACGCACTTTCCGCATTGGCGAGCCGCCTGGGGTGGAAGCCGGTTGCCGCGCGCCGGCGCGAGCGGGCCGAAAGCCGCTATCTGGGCAGTCTGGCGCGTACGGCGCTGGTCGACCTGCGCGGCGTGGAGGCGGACGAAGCGCTGGAGATGGTTGCGCGGCTGCGCGACGCCGTGGAAGCCTCAGGCGGTGCGCTCCTGGCCCTCGTGGAAGATCCGAGCGCGCAGGCCGTGCCTGCCCTCATCGAAGGGGGCGTCACCCATGTGCTGGACGGGCCGATCGACGATGCCCGCCTGCGCGCGGCCCTGCTCTCGGCCGACAAGCTGGCCGAGCGGCTGATCGGCAATCTCGCGGCTGCGCGCAATCGCCATGCCGTCCAGCGCAGCGACGCCATGTTCTGGCGCTGGAACGGCGCGGAGCGGACATTGTCCTTCAGCCCGGCTTTGCTCGAGATGCTCCATTTGGCGGCGCCCGGCGTCGATCACAGCCGCTGGACCCTCACGGACCTGATCCGCTCGCTCGACCGCCGCGACCGGGCGGGCGCCATCGCGGCGATCCGCCATGCGGTGGACGATCTGATGCCGTCCGCCTTCGCTTATTCGATGCCCGGCCATCCCGAGCGGCGCGTGGTGCAGCATCTCTACCCCGATCCGCGCGGTTTCAGCGGAGAAGTGGAGGAACTGGACTCCACCCGGCGCGTGACACTGCGCGACCGCGATCCGATGACGGGTCTCGCCAATCGGCAAGGGGCGATGCGCTGGCTGGAAATGATGCAGGGGAGCAGCCGCAAGGTGGTGGCGCTGCTCGTCGGCCTCAGCGAGTTCGACCGCGTGAATGCCGCTTATGGCCGCCTGGTGGGCGATGCAATGCTCGCGCGCGTGGCGGTGCGCCTGATGCGGATCGTGGACGCGATGGGCGGGCGCGACACGCTGGTGGCGCGGGTGGCCGGCACGGAATTTCTCATCGCCATGGCAAGCGAGCCGGGCGCGGCCGATGCGCCGGTCGAGCGCGCAGGCCTGCTGGCGAGCGAGCTGATCGCCGAGATCAGCCGGCCATTCAATGCGGGCGATTTTCTTATCCGCCTCTCCGCCCGCTGCGGCATCGCACGCAGCGCCGATGACGAAGGCGTGGAGTGGCTGGTGCGCCGCGCCAGCTCAGCGCTCGCCGAAGCGCGGCGCAGCGGGCCGCAGGGCGGCATCCGCATCAAGATAGCCGGCGACGAGAGCGGCATCGTCGACGATGAACGCCTGCTCAGCGACCTGCGCCATGCACTGGACAACGGCCAGATCCAGATCCTCTTCCAACCGCAATATGACATGGCAGACGACAGCATGATCGGCGCGGAGGCGCTCGCACGCTGGCGGCATCCCAGCTATGGCGAGATCGGCGCGGGCGCACTTTTTGCGCTGGCCGAGCGGGCCGACTTCATCCTGCCTTTGTCCGACCATATCCGGGCGCGGGCGCTGACCGAAGCCGCTTCATGGCCTCGCGCGCTCGACAGGCTCCGCCTTGCCATCAACGTCACGGCCGCAGACATTGCCGAGCCCGATTTCCTGCGCAACCTCCTGCGGATGATCGACGAGGCCGGAATCGCCCGCGAGCGCGTGACGATGGAACTGACCGAGAGCGGGCTGGTCGAGGATCTGAACGCGGCGGCGACGCTGCTCGGGCAGTTGCGCGACGCGGGCCTGGCCGTCGCCATCGACGATTTCGGCACCGGCTATTCGAGCCTCGCTTATCTCAAGTCCCTGCCGCTCGATTATCTCAAGATCGACAGTGGCATCGTGCGCGACATCACTGCGACGGAGCGCGACCGGGTGATCGTGCGGGCGATCATCGACATGGCTCGCTCGCTGGACCTGGGCGTGGTCGCGGAAGGCGTGGAGACAGAGATCCAGCTCGCCGCGCTCGCCCGCGCCGGCGCGACCTCCTATCAGGGTTTCCTGCGTTCGCCGGCGGTGACCAGCGCGGCCCTGGCGGCCCTGATGGAGTCGACGGAGGAGGCTGTTTGAATTGCAATAGCGCCTGCAATGAGGGGGATGAGAAGGGGGCGATGCACAGCATCCGCCCGCGCGGCGGCGCCGATTGAGCGCCTCGCATGAGCTTCCTCCGAAGAGGAGAGGCTAAACCTGCCCATGACAGCAATTGGCCGAAAGCCCGCGGGCCGAGCGCCAGCGCTTCAGGCCGCCTGGCGGAACTCCAGCTCCAGCCGGTCCCAGATCTCGACCAGCGCGGTGACCAGCTCGGTCATCATCTCTTGCGTGTGGGTCGGCCCCGGCGTGAAACGCAGCCGCTCCGTGCCGCGCGGCACAGTGGGATAGTTGATGGGCTGCACATAGACGCCATATTCGGAAAGCAGGATGTCGCTGATCCGCTTGGCCTTGACCGGATCGCCCACCATCAGCGGCACGATGTGCGTGACGGAGGCCATGACGGGCAGGCCCGCATCGGCCATGCTCTTCTTGAGGAAGGCGGCGGCGGCCTGCTGCGCGTCGCGCTCGACGGCACTTTCCTTGAGGTGGCGCACGCTCGCCAGCACGCCGGCGACCAGCACGGGCGAGAGCGAGGTGGAGAAGATGAAGCCGGGCGCATAGCTGCGGATGACGTCGACGATCACCTTGTCCGCCGCGATATAGCCGCCCATGACGCCGAATGCCTTGCCCAGCGTGCCTTCGAGGATGGTGATGCGGTGCGCGACCGCGTCCCGATCCGTGATGCCGCCGCCGCGCGGGCCGTACATGCCCACGGCATGGACCTCGTCACAATAAGTGAGGGCGTTGAATTCGTCAGCGAGATCGCAGATCTCGGAGATCGGCGCGATGTCGCCGTCCATCGAATAGACGCTCTCGAAGGCGATGAGCTTGGGCGCGGCCGGATCGGCGGCGGCGAGCAACTCGCGCAGATGATCGACGTCATTGTGGCGGAAAATGAACTTCTCGCAGCCCGAAGTGCGAATGCCCGCGATCATCGAGGCGTGGTTCAATTCGTCGGAGAAGATGAGGCAGCCGGGCAGGATCTTGCCGAGCGTGGAGAGTGCCGCTTCGTTCGAGACATAGCCCGAGGTAAAGAGCAAGGCTGACTCCTTGCCGTGGAGATCGGCAAGTTCGGCTTCCAGGTCGACGTGATAATGCGTGTTGCCGCCGATATTACGCGTGCCGCCCGAGCCGGCGCCGACATCGTGCAGCGCCTCTTCCATGGCGGCGATCACCTTGGGGTGCTGGCCCATGGAGAGATAGTCGTTGGAGCACCAGACGGTGATGGGCTTGGGGCCGTTATGACCCGCGAAGCAGCGGGCATTGGGGTAGGCCCCCTTGTTGCGCAATATGTCGATGAAGACGCGATAGCGACCCTCGTCGTGGAGCCGCTCGATCGCCTGATTGAACATGTGCTGATAGTTCATCATTGCGCAAAACCGTCCTTTTCAGCGCCCTCTAACGGTTTGACGCCCCAAGTGCCAGCCATAAGTTGAGAAAGTCTCTAGTCTTTTGGGCCTATAGAACATTGATCTGTGTCAGTCCGAACCCCGCAAGGGCCGGCGTCAGCGCAGCCAAGGATTCATCACGGCGCGTGAACACGGCCTGACCGGGCGGCAGCGCGGCCGGCCAGGGCATGTCGCCGTTCAGATAGGCAATGCGCCGGGCAATGCCAGCGCCGCCATCGAGAAAAGTGAGCGGGCGCGGGCTGGCGGCGGCCAGCTCGTCCTCGACCAGTGGGAAATGCGTGCAGGCGAGGACGACCATGTCCATGCGCTCGCCACCGGGTTGGTCGAAGACGCCGCGGCCTGTGGCGCCGGCACCGCCGCCG